>NZ_CP016778.1:662710-994065 GCF_002288265.1 Candidatus Planktophila versatilis
AATTGATTGCGAATATCCCTTTCTGGGTGCGATAAAGAGAATCGGTCCCTGTTTGACCAAGCGGCGGAGCTCGCCAATGATTTTGCCCGGGAGCAACTCAGAAAATTCCTGTTGAAAAGTATCAGCTCGAATCTTTTGTTTAGCGCCTTTGAATTCAAACCAGCCGATATCGATAAGTCGAGCGACTTCGGCACTGGGGCTATAACCCACACAGTAGATGGCAACATTCTCATTTCGTGCGCGAAGAATTGCGATGTCACGTGCGTTCCACCCCGGAGATCGAACTTCGAAGAATTGCTCCGATGATTCATTAAAGATGACGATTGACGCTAAATCTGGACTATCGGCAAAAATGGCGCTTCTGGTTCCGATAATGATCTGAGCCGATGTTGTTCTGGCACGAAGAAAATTCTCATATCTCTCACTTCGCGGTAGATCTGAATCCAGAATCAGCGCCTCTGGAAAATGCTTGCTTAAACGAAGCACTGATCTATTATCTGGAACTATTACCAGGATTGAACCTCTGCTCCGGACGCTTTTGACGTGCCTGGCTAGGGTCTGAAAAGGATCCTGGTATGCGGGTAGTTGAAGGTACTGACGTACCGATGATTGACCCGGTCTATCAGTATTCTTATCAATCCAGTGCATCTTCTCGACACTTGCGACACGAGGAGGGATTGCAGAACGAATTACGTCATAAGGGTGACATGCCCATCTGTGCGAGACGAGTGCAATCAAATCTAAGGAGCGTTTTGAAGCAACCGGA
This sequence comes from Candidatus Planktophila versatilis, assembly GCF_002288265.1. Taxonomy (NCBI): domain Bacteria; kingdom Bacillati; phylum Actinomycetota; class Actinomycetes; order Candidatus Nanopelagicales; family Candidatus Nanopelagicaceae; genus Candidatus Planktophila; species Candidatus Planktophila versatilis. Next base: position 663,477 of record NZ_CP016778.1, read on the forward strand.
ACGCGGGAAACCACCTTAGTAATGCTCTTAAGCCTTCGACCCGAAGATATGGCTATGCGTTCTAGAACAAGTGCTTCACACTCTCTGCCATTGAATGGAACCTGAACCCGAACACCCACAGCAACCTGCTCGGAAAGATTATCGGGAACTAGATAGTCATAGCTTTGATCTAGATGAAAAACTCCGCTGTCTACCCATAAACGCGCCACAGGATTACCAGTTGTACTGATCTCTGGCGCAAGGCGAATTACTTCGCGCTTAAGACGTAGTGGCCTCGTAAGTGCCACGGTGTGCAGGTAACCTATTTAACAGCTGCCTGCAGTTCGGATACACGATTAGTTACTTCCCATGTGAAATTAGGAAGCTCGCGACCGAAGTGACCGTATGCAGCAGTCTGAGAATAGATTGGACGCTTGAGATTTAAATCGCGAATGATTGCAGCGGGACGCAAATCAAAAACAGTTGTCACAGCAGCTTGAATCTTCTGAACCGGAACCGTTTCAGTTCCAAAGGTCTCTACAAAAACTCCAACCGGCTGAGCTTTTCCGATTGCATAAGCAACCTGAACTTCACAACGGCGAGCTAAACCTGCTGCAACGACGTTCTTAGCAACCCAGCGCATCGCATAGGCGGCGGACCGATCCACCTTTGACGGATCTTTTCCTGAGAAAGCGCCACCACCATGGCGAGCCATTCCGCCATAAGTATCGACAATGATTTTGCGACCTGTAAGACCAGCATCGCCCATCGGTCCACCAATAACGAAGCGACCCGTTGGGTTGATCAGAATTCTCATATCTTTACGAGGAAGATCAATCTTTGCTAAAACTGGATCAATTACTTGGGCTATTACCTCGGATGTGAGTTGGCCGGCAACATCAACTTCTTCTGCGTGCTGGCTTGAGATAACAACGGTATCGAGTGCCAGAGCCTTATCTCCATCATATTCAATGGTGACCTGTGTTTTTCCGTCAGGGCGCAAGTATGGAAGCGCTCCGGATTTTCTCACCTTTGAAAGCTGCTGTGCTAATTCATGAGCTAGCCAGATTGGCAGCGGCATGAGTTCTTTGGTGTCATCGCAGGCATAACCAAACATCAGGCCCTGATCACCGGCACCTTGAAGGTCAAGTGGGTCGACCGCAGATGCAACGCGATGTTCAAATGCGTCGTCCACACCTTGTGCAATATCTGGTGATTGCTGACCAATGGAGATCGAAACACCACAACTATTTCCGTCAAAACCTTTCACGGAAGAGTCATAACCAATACCGATCACAGTATCGCGAACAATTCCCATGACATCGGCATAGCCATTAGTTGTTACTTCACCAGCAACATGAACTTGGCCAGTTGTGATTAACGTTTCAACAGCTACTCGGCTTGATGGATCTTGCGCTATGAGTGAATCAAGAATGGCATCAGAGATCTGATCTGCAATCTTATCTGGATGGCCTTCGGTTACTGATTCTGAGGTAAATAGGCGTTTAGACATTGGATTAACCTAACTGATGGAGGGCATGGTCGAGTAGTTCCTGGGCAAGCGTGTCTTTGGTGGTCTTGGCCACTTTATAACTGGCACCAGTGCTGGTGAAAATCTCTCCAAAAGTTGTCTCGCTATTGAAGATATCTCCCCCAGAAACATCATTGAGATAGAGGATATCCGCACCCTTAGCCAACATCTTGCTTTGGGCTGCATTTGCGTCATGGGAAGTCTCTGCCGCAAAAGCCACGACGACTTGCTTGACCTTAACGTCATGAAGACTCTTGAGAATATCCACATTTTCCGTGAGATTGATCGTAGCGAGTGAAGCCTTCTTAATTTTCGAATCCTGCATCTGTTCAGGACGCGCATCCGCAACTGCTGCCGCCATCACCAGAACATCACACTGCGAAAATTCTCGATGCAAAACCTCGTGCATCTCAGATGCCGTTTTCACATGAATAGTTTGAACACCTTCAATATCTGGCAGTGACGCATTTGCCGATACGAGTACAACATCTGCCCCTCGTCGAAGTGCCTGCAAGGCAACGGCGTAACCTTGTTTCCCAGAAGATTGGTTTCCGATAAAACGGACGGGATCTATTGGTTCCCGAGTACCGCCTGCGCTCACCAGGACTCTCCTGCCTAAGTAATCAGATTTCACTTGAGCTAAATCCGAGAAAGCTTGCAACATTTTGGCTGTCTCTGGAAATCTTCCTTGGCCCACATCTCCGCTAGTGAGTGCTCCGACGTCGGGATCTAGGACGTGATACCCACGCTCTCGTAATACTCGCACATTTGCAGTCGTCGCTTGATCACTCCACATATTTGGATGCATTGCGGGAACTATCAAAACTGGAACGTTAGCTGCCAGGATGACATTAGTCAGAAGATCATCGGCTCGACCTGCCGCAATTCTTGCTATCAAGTCGGCAGTCGCCGGGGCGATGATGATGAAATCAGCCTTTTTTGCTAACGAGACATGGCGAACTTCTTCTACACTCTCAAAAACTTCGGTAGTGACTGCACGCCCAGAAAGAGCTTCCCATGTTGCCGCGCCCACGAAATTCAAACTCGAAGGAGTGGGAACGACTGTTACGAGGAAACCAATATCTTGCAGGCGACGCAGTAAATCGCAAGATTTATAGGCGGCTATACCGCCGCCAACACCGAGAATTACTTCGCGGCCATGTCCTTGCATAACTATTGTGGAGCTAATTAAGCAGTTGGCTCAAGATTTTCGATTGTCAGCAAACCTTCGTTAATCTCACGAAGTGCAATCGATAGTGGCTTCTCGTGAACGTGTGTGTCCACAAGTGGTCCCACGTACTCAAGAAGGCCTTCACCTAATTGTGAATAGTAAGCATTAATCTGACGTGCACGTTTTGCAGCATAGAGAACCAGTGAATACTTTGATCCAGCCTTATCGAGAAGCTCATCGATAGGTGGGTTAGTGATTCCGTCCATGTGTGCACTCATGCATGTACTCCTAAAAAGTAGTATTCGCCGAACTAGGCAGATGCCAATTCTATCAGGCTGGCAACCACCTTCTCGACCTCGTCATTTACCAGGACTTTATCGAAGAAAGAGGCTGCAGCGAGCTCTTCCTGCGCCAAGGCTAGACGTGAGGCCCTGCGTTCTGCGCTATCTGTGCCGCGGCCTTCTAAGCGCGAGACCAACTCCTCCCAACTAGGTGGTTCCAGAAAGACGAGTACTGACTCCGGAATCTTTTCCTTTACCTGTTTGGCTCCCTCGATCTCGATCTCCAGAAGAACACTTTGTCCAGCACTCAGTGCGGCTTCCACTGGTAATCGTGGTGTTCCATAACGAGCTCCAGCAAATTCGGCCCATTCTAGAAACTCATTGTTCTTAACTGCTGCATCAAATTGCGTTGCAGTTAAGTAGTGGTAGTCAACACCCGCAACTTCATTAAATCTTGCCGGACGAGTTGTCGCAGAAACAATTACTACGAAATCAGAGGCTTCCCGTAACTTCTTGGCGACTGTGCTCTTGCCTACTCCCCCAGGACCAGAGAGAACAATCAGCTTTCCTCTGCGCAGTGATGTCGGCAATTCAAATTCCTTTAGTAGCGCTGCTCGTTGGTAGCGTCCTAGCCCTTGAATCCGTCTCGTGCTGGAGATCTCAAGTTTTTCAAGTAACGCTTTACCACGAATTTTACCCACACCACTCTTTGATTCCACCATCTCAAGTACTCGCATCTTGGCAATGACTTCATTGCTCTGAGCTAAAGCGATAACCTCAGAAATACTCAATTCACCACTTTTGATTCGAGATTTCACTTCAGAGCGCTCTTGTCTAGAAGCCTTCGCTTTCGCCAGGGCGCTAGCACGCTCGGCGGGAGTCAGTTGCGGCGGGGTACCCATGTTTTAAACTTACTGCAGAATATCTTCAGCGATTGTGCGCGCAGCGGTAGTCATAGCTTGCGCGCCTTGCGCCCACGCCTGTGTGATTGGACGTCCGATAACAACGTAGCTTGCGCCAGCAGCAATCGCTGCTCGAGGAGTCATTGTTCGCTTCTGATCATCACCTCTAGAACTACCTTCGGGGCGAACTCCAGGTGTGATGATCTGGGGTTCATCTCCAACGGCAGATCGGATTGCTGCAATCTCAAGCGGTGAACAGACGATGGCGCGAGCACCAGCTTCGGTAGACATCTTGGCAAGTGCAACCGCGCTCTCAAGTGCGTTATTTGCGAACCCAATTTCAAAGAGATCCTCCTCCGAAAGCGAAGTAAGAATCGTCACTGCCGTGACATCGGTAGTCGGAAGCGCTTGTACTGCCGCCGAAATCACCGCGCGTCCACCAGATGCATGAACGGTGAGGAATCTTGGCTTCAATGATTGAACCGCGGTCGCAGCAGCTCCCACTGTGTGTGGAATGTCATGCAGCTTCAAATCTAGGAAAATATCAGAATCGGTCACACCTTTAATACGCCTCACTCCTTCATGGCCGAAGGTGAGGAAGAATTCAAGACCCAACTTATAGACACTGACATGATCCTGGGTTGCCTCTATCCAACGTTGCGCTGTATCTAAATCCTGCGTATCAACCGCAAGAACTATCGGCGCTTTCATTGCGTCTCGTCTCTATGTGCATATCCAACGGCTTGTTGCATGGTAGCAAAACCTCGTGCTGCCAACAGTTCGCGCAGCTCGTTCTGAATAGTTATTAGCGCAGTCGGGTTACCGAAACTGGCAGTTCCTACCGAAATCGCTGATGCTCCGGCCAGAATAAGTTCGAGTGCATCGCGACCGGAGGAAACACCACCCATTCCTAATATTGGAACGTGAGGGAGCGCAGCATGTACCTGATAGATCGCTCGTACTGCAATCGGCTTAATCGCAGGTCCAGATAATCCGCCAGTTTTGCCACCTAAATGCGGTTTCATCGTCTCCAGATTTATCACCATGCCAAGAACGGTGTTTATCAGCGCCAGTGCATCAGCGCCAGCATCAACTACACCTTTGGCAATCTCTGGCAGATTAGTTACATCAGGCGATAGCTTTGCAATGATGGGAAGTTCCCCACCAATAGTCTTTCGCACTCCATCAATCACGCGCCTGGAAGCATCGGGATCGCAGGCAAAGACCAAACCTCGGTTTTCCACGTTTGGACAGGAAATGTTCACTTCTAAAGCACTGATCCCAGAGGCCGATCTAATTTTACGAGCTAGTGTTGAATACTCTTCGATCGTTTCCCCTGCAATCGAAACTACCACTCGCGCTTTTTGTTCAAGCAACCACGGAAGATCATTTGCAAGGAAGGCATCTATGCCTGGACCTTGGAGCCCGATGGAGTTAAGCATTCCCGATGGTGTTTCAGCCATACGAGGAGTCGGGCGACCATGACGCGGCTTTGTCATCACTGATTTAGTAACGATTGCTCCCACATCTTTAAGTGCAAAGAACTGTGATAACTCCTTGCCACTGCTGGCACAACCACTTGCGGTAAAAATTGGGGTGGGAAACCAAGCATTCGCCAGCGTTGTGGACATATCTACCGGAAGGGTCATTGGTGCGCCTCCGGAATACGGCCTACAAGATCCCATTGAACGTGAGAGCCATCCATTACCGGACCATCAATACAAGAGCGCAGCATCGAAGTTGAACCGTCTTCATTTCGAACCGGTAGGACACAGGTCATGCAAATTCCAATACCACACGCCATCGATTCCTCAACTGCACATTGATGAATCACTTCAGTATTTGCAACCAATTCAGTTATTGCTCGAAGCATTCCCATCGGACCACATGAATAAATCACATCAATACTTCGATTGGAGATGATCTCCAGGAGTGATTCTGTCACTCGCCCTTTCTCTCCCATTGAACCATCTTCGGTGTAAATCTTGAGCGAATTAACAGAACGCTTACCCTCCATAGGTGCATAAATCTTGGTACCGATACTGGCACCTAGCAACATATCAACCTTGCATCCGCGGTTCTTCAGAACATCTGCGAGTCCAAATAGCGGCGCCGAACCATAGCCACCACCAACAAGTAGCGCATTGATTGGCTCTGTTGGTATTCCAAATGATGTTCCCAGCGGGGCAACGATGTCGAGCTCTGAACCCTCAGGTTGCACACATAACCACTTTGAGCCTGAGCCATGAGGGGCAACGATCAGTTCCATCGTTCCGCCGTACTGACTGCTATCGGATACTCGAGAGATTGCAAAAGCACGACGCAAAATCATGCGTGAGCTATCGCCACCAACGCTGATAGCAACGAAGTTTCCCGGGCGACAACTCTTAACCATCTCTCCCACGTTGATCAGAATCTGGTGATAGGCACCGACTCGTTTATTGGAGTGAATAGTCGCAATTTGTTGAACCGCGCTCTTATTGATCGTGTTCACTACTTGCCCAGCCACTCTTGAATAGGCTTCACCGGCATAGCCCCAGCTTGAATCGCTTTGATGCCTTCTACTGCGGCGCTAAAGCCAGCTGTTGTGGTGATAATGGGAATCGATCGTTGCACTGATGCGGTTCTAATGGCCCATCCATCTGCACGCGTTCCTCGGCCCACTGGAGTATTGATTACCAAATCGATATCACCAGCGTTGAGCATCTCAACGATTGTCTTCTCACCCATCGGTCCAGTTCCCTCAGAGTTCTTGCGCACACGCACCACACTCACTCCTGATTGTTCCAATAACTTCGCAGTTCCATCTGTTGCCAGCAATTTAAAGCCTAGTCCGGAGAGTTTACGTGCTGGTTCGATTCCCGAATTCTTATCCTTATCGGCCAATGAGATGAAGACAGTTCCAGATTTAGGAAGTGGACCAAATGAACTTATCTGCGACTTTGCATAGGCTTCACCAAAGTTATCTGCAATACCCATCACTTCACCAGTAGAGCGCATCTCTGGTCCAAGAACTGCGTCCACTCCTCGTCCATCGACTCGTCTAAATCGATTCCACGGCAAGACCGCTTCTTTCACGCTAATGCCCTTTGCGATCGCATCACCCTCGGCTGGCAACATGGATTCAAGACGCAATTGCGCGATTGTTGATCCAAGTGAAATCCGCGCTGCAGCCTTTGCTAGCGGCACACCCGTTGCTTTGCTCACAAAAGGAACCGTGCGTGAAGCGCGTGGATTCGCCTCAAGAACATATAAAACCTTTTCGGCCATAGCGAATTGAATATTAATTAACCCTCGAACGCCAACACCCTGGGCAATCTTAAGAGTCGCCTCCCGAATAGCTTTGCGCTGATCTTCACTGATAGTCATCGCCGGAAGAACACACGCGCTATCTCCTGAGTGAATTCCGGCCTCTTCGATGTGTTCCATGATTCCACCCAAGAAGAGTTCCTGACCATCGTAGAGTGCATCAACATCTAATTCGATGGCAGAATCCAAGAATCTATCAACGAGAACCGGATGATCCGGAGTGATATCGGTAGCCCGGGCGATAAAGGATGAAAGAGACTCATCATCATAGACAATCTCCATACCTCGTCCGCCAAGAACAAAGCTCGGGCGAACGAGAACTGGGTAACCAATACGTTGGGCAATCGAGAGTGCTTCTAATTGTGTTGCTGCCATTCCAAACTCTGGCGCAGTAAGTCCCTGATCTGCCAAGACTTGGCCAAATGCACCACGTTCTTCCGCCAAATTAATTGCTTCCGGACTAGTTCCGAGAATCGTAACTCCGGCTGCTTTCAAACCTGCTGCAAGTCCAAGCGGGGTTTGTCCGCCTAACTGGGTGATGACTCCCAACACGGGACCGGCAAGAGACTCCGCATGCACAACTTCAAGTACATCTTCTAAGGTCAATGGTTCAAAATAAAGACGATCACTGGTGTCGTAGTCGGTAGAAACAGTCTCCGGATTACAGTTGATCATAATCGTTTCAAAATCGGCTTCCCTCAAAGTGAACGAGGCATGGACGCACGAGTAATCAAATTCAATGCCTTGACCGATTCGGTTCGGTCCGCTGCCTAAAATAATCACAGCCGGCCTTGTGCGCGGGCGCACCTCAGTCTCTTCTTCGTAACTTGAATAATGATATGGAGTGAACGCTTCAAACTCTGCTGCGCATGTGTCTACCGTCTTATATACAGGGCGAATATTTTCATGATGACGGGCCTTGCGAATATCTTCCTCCGACACTCCCCGCAAGCGAGCTATCTGAAGGTCTGAAAACCCCATTGACTTTGCACAACGCATGGAATCAGCAGTTAATCCGCCTGGCTCGGCAATTCGGAGAGCTTCTTGATTAATCAATTCAATCTGGCGCAAGAACCAACGATCAATCTTGGTCGATGCGTAAATCTCTTCGATTGATGCCCCGCACCACATGGCGAGCTGAACCTGTTGAATTCGATACTCGGTGGGAATCTTCATAGATTCAAGAAGTGAACCTTTTTGGGAGTCCGGGAAGCTCTTTGGGAATGTGAAGGTCGCCTCTTTACGCTCTAATGAGCGAAGCGCTTTCATCAACGCTTCTGGGAAAGAACGTCCAATGGCCATTGCTTCTCCCACGCTCTTCATCGTCGTGGTCAAACGAGGATCCGCATCTTGGAACTTTTCAAAAGCAAATCTAGGAGCTTTCACAACAATGTAATCCAGGGTTGGTTCAAAGGAAGCTGGAGTGACCTGTGTGATGTCATTCTTTATCTCATCCAGGGTGTAGCCAATAGCTAGTTTTGTTGCAATCTTTGCAATCGGGAAACCAGTTGCTTTGGAGGCCAGGGCGCTAGAGCGTGACACGCGTGGATTCATCTCAATCACAATGATGCGACCGGTATCAGGATTTACCGCAAATTGGATATTACAACCGCCAGTGTCAACACCGACCTCACGAATAATATCGATTGAGAGATTGCGAAGTTTTTGGAATTCAACATCAGTCAAAGTAAGCGCTGGTGCCACGGTAATAGAGTCACCCGTATGAACACCCATTGGGTCAATATTTTCAATGCTGCAGACAATTACCACGTTATCTGCTCTATCGCGCATAACCTCTAATTCATACTCTTTCCAACCAATAATCGACTCTTCAATCAGAACCTCTGACGTTGGGCTATGTCTTAATCCAGCCCCTGCAATCTGTCGAAGTGTTGTCTCATCAAAGGCGATTCCTGAACCTAGCCCACCCATAGTAAAAGATGGTCGAATCACTACTGGGTAATTTAGTACGGCCACGGCGCCCATGACATCTTCAATGGTGTGACAGATAATTGACTTGGCTGACTCGCCACCAATCTTTTCAACAATAGTTCTAAAGATTTCGCGGTTCTCACCTCGTTCAATCGCCGCGACATCTGCACCTATGAGTTTGACATTGTATTTAGCAAGTGTTCCTGCCTGGAATAATCCAATTGCTGCATTGAGCGCAGTCTGTCCTCCAAGGGTCGCAAGGACAGCATCTGGTCGCTCTTTTGCAATGATCCGCTCAATAAACTCCGGCGTAATGGGCTCTATATAAGTTGCATCCGCAAATTCAGGGTCCGTCATAATTGTTGCGGGATTCGAGTTCACTAAGATGACTCGAATACCCTCAGCCCGCAGGACTCGGCAAGCTTGCGTTCCGGAATAATCAAATTCACATGCCTGACCGATAACAATCGGGCCGGAACCAATTACTAAAACACTTTTGATTGACTCATCGCGTGCCATTACTTGGAAGCCGCCAATCTTGGATATTTAACCATCATGTCTACAAACTGATCAAAGAGGTAAGCCGCATCGTGTGGTCCTGCCGCTGCTTCCGGATGGTACTGAACGCTAAAGGCTCCACGATCAAGCAGTTCGATACCTTCCACTACACCGTCGTTCAAACAGATGTGGGTCACTTGACCGAGGCCGTATACAGTGGAGAAACCTGAATCAGTAGGAGCTTTTAGTGCAAAGCCATGGTTGTGTGCTGTGATTTCAACCTTACCGCTTCGCTTATCAAGTACAGGCTGGTTAATTCCTCGATGGCCGAACTGTAATTTGTAGGTTTCAAAGCCGAGCGCGCGGCCAAGAATTTGGTGTCCGAAACAAATTCCGAAGATAGGAATCTCCTCAAGCAGAAGACTTCGTACCAACTCAATAGTTTGCGTCATTGTCGCTGGATCCCCAGGACCGTTGGAGAGAAATACTCCGTCAGGATTGATGGCCAAGATGTCATCGAGGGTGACGTTATAAGGCATGACATGTACGTCAATTCCACGCTGCGCCATAGCTCGTGGCGTTGCCCCCTTTATCCCCAGATCAATTGCAGCAACGGTGAACTTCTTCCCACCCTGCGCTGGGACAACGTAGGTCTTTGGCGTTGAGACATCGGCGCACAGAAAGGAACCAGCCATATCGGCTTGTTTGCGAACTTCCACAACCATCTCTTCTCGAGTGAGGTCAAGACCAGAGAATATGCCGACCTTCATTGCTCCTCGATCACGTAGGTGACGAGTGATTGCGCGCGTATCCACCCCTTGAATGCCCACAATTCCTTGGCTGATCAATTCAGATTCAAGATCTTTCTCACTGCGCCAATTACTGGTAACAGTAGATGGATTTCGAACAACAAAACCTGCCACCCAGTATTTGCTTGACTCGTTATCAAAGGTATTCACACCAGTATTACCAATATGAGGCGTTGTCATCACGACAACCTGCTTGTGATACGACGGATCTGTCAAGGTTTCTTGATAGCCAGTCATACCGGTTTGAAAAACTGCCTCTCCAAATGTCTGACCGGTGGCAGCCCACGACTGACCCTGAAAGATTCGGCCATCATCGAGAACGAAGAATGCTTGCGACACTATTTATCCCCTTCGTATGTCAATTTTCCACCAAAGACTGTAGCCATGATTACGCCCGGCAGCTCTAAGCCATGGAAGGGAGTATTGCGACTTCTCGATAAAACCAGATCTCGATCCACCCGGTGAGTTGCCGTCGGATTAATCACAGTGATGTGTGCCCTAGCTCCAACGGCAATCTCCTGACCATGATTTTCATAGCGACCAATCTGGGCCGGGGCAGAACTCATGCGCGCAGCAACCTGTTCCCAACTCATCAGACCCGTCTGCACCATTGTCTGATTGACTATCGGGAGAGCGGTCTCAAGACCGAGCATTCCAAATGCTGCTTCCTGCCACTCGCATTCCTTGCTCTCGGTCGCGTGCGGTGCATGATCGGTTGCCACAATATCGATGATGCCTTGCGCCAATCCCTCACGCAGTGCCATCACGTCTTTCTCAGTTCTTAGCGGTGGGTTCACTTTATATACCGCGTCATAACTTCTAGCTAACTCATCGGTGAGTAGTAGGTGATGAGGAGTCACTTCCGCAGTCACTGCTATACCGCGCGCTTTCGCCCAACGAATTATCTCAACTCCCCCTGCCGTTGTTACGTGGCAGATATGTAAGCGTGCCTGCAGGAAATCAGCCAACAGAATGTCGCGCGCAATAATCGCTTCTTCTGCAATAGCTGGCCAACCTTTTAAGCCAAGTTGCGATGAAACTATTCCTTCATTCATCTGCGCGCCTTGGGTCAAACGCGGTTCTTGCGCATGCTGGGCGATGACACCGTCAAAGCCTTTGACATATTCAAGTGCATGTCGCATCACAAGTGCATCTGAGACGCAGTTCCCATCATCACTAAAGACTCGAACTCGCGCCTCTGAGTTAGCCATCGCACCAATATCTGCCAGATTTTCACCAGCGAGACCTTGCGTCACAGCGCCAACCGGAAACACATCAACTAGTCCCGCTTTTTGTCCTAAGCGAAAGACATGTTCAACAACGCTAGCGTTATCTGCAACCGGTGTTGTGTTGGCCATCGCACTTACCGCAACATAACCCCCTTTAGCAGCAGCGGCCGAGCCAGAGAGAACTGTTTCCGCACTCTCTTTACCAGGTTCACGTAGGTGAGTGTGTAAATCAACCAAACCGGGAAGAATGATGCAATCTTTAGCATCGATTACTTGTGCGCCATCTGGCGTGCTCGGCAAAGTGGCTATTGAGGCAATAACGCCATCTGCGATGCTGATATCAGCCTTAGTTCCGTTAGCGAGGGTTCCACCTTTAATGAATAGTTTCTGGCTCATAGTCAGATCTCCAATTCTTGAGTTCCAGCAAGTAACAAGTACAAGATTGCCATTCTGACACTGACACCATTTTTAACCTGCTCCACAATCACTGATCGGGCGCTATCGGCGCTCTCAGCTGAAATCTCCACGCCGCGATTCATTGGACCTGGATGCATGACGATAGCGTTTGTTTTCATCTTCGAGAGTCGATCTTTATCAAGTCCGAAGAAGCGCGAGTACTCACGTGCGTTGGGCAGATACATCTCCGTCATTCGCTCGATCTGGATGCGTAGCATGATTACCGCATCAACCTCACCGATGACAGAGTCAAAGTCGTAAGAAACTTCTGCCGGCCACGACGAAACGCCAATAGGAAGCAGCGTTGGGGGCGCCACTAGAACTACTTTCGCTCCCAACATCGTAAGCAGCACGACATTGGAACGAGCAACACGTGAGTGCAAGATATCCCCCACGATTGCGATCCGAAGTCCAGTTAAATCCTCATTTCCCCGTGCGCAATGTTTACGAATAGTAAAGGCATCCAGCAGCGCCTGACTTGGGTGCTCGTGTGTTCCATCTCCGGCGTTAATCACAGAACCAGACATCCACTCACCCTTGGCTAAAGTGTGGGCAGCACCGGAGGCGTTGTGTCTGATAATGACCGCATCCGCTCCCATCGCTTGCAAAGTTTGAGCGGTATCTTTCAAGGACTCCCCTTTACTCAAACTCGAACCCTTGGCAGAGAAGTTGATGACGTCTGCCGATAATCGTTTTGCCGCTGCTTCAAAGGAGATGCGAGTTCTGGTGGAATCCTCAGCGAAGAGATTGACAATCGTTCTCCCGCGCAAGGTCGGCAACTTCTTCATCGGACCATCAGATGCTCGAGCCAGGGTCTCGGCTGTATTTAAGATTGAGAGGGCATCGGTTTTTGTCAGATCGTTAATTGATAGTAAGTGGCGCATCATCCGGCCACCTCTTCCAGTAGTACTTCATCTGCGCCATCAGTTTCAACCAGATGCACTTTAATTATCTGTTGCGGTGATGTCGGTAGATTCTTTCCCACATAATCGGCCTTTATTGGCAGTTGACGGTGGCCCCGATCAACTAAGACCGCAAGTTGCACCGTCTTTGGTCGCCCTACTTCGCCCAGGGCATCTAGGGCGGCGCGGATAGTACGTCCTGAGAAGAGAACATCATCAATAAGAACTACGTTTCGGTTTTCAATCCCCGATGGTGGAATCCGCGTGGGAGCCAGAGCTCGCGGAGCACGCAGTCGCAGGTCATCGCGATGCATGGTGATATCAAGAGTTCCGCACTCAACCGGGGCTCCTGCGATTGATTCAATCGCGGCAGCGATCCGAAGTGCCAAGTGGGCGCCGCGAGTTGGAATTCCTAAGAGAGTTACTGTCTCAGAACCTAAATTTCGTTCGAGAATTTCATGGGCAATGCGGGTAATAGCGCGCGTTATATCTGGCGCAGGCAGGGCAACACTCATCTAAATCTCCTTCCCCGCCTCGCAGGACGGGTCGTTAAAGGATGCGGCGCAATGATACCAGCACCAGCAGAGCTCTGTGGATAGCCGGCGCTGCCGTGTCCGCCCAACCCATACCCTCGCTGGATGTATCAACAACCCACAGTGAACGAGATTAACTCCACCCTTCGCGCAATCAGACACTCCAAGTCACTCTCCCTTTCCGATGTGGAAGCCCTTAGTCAGGGGCGAATCAAGGCTGTTGTTCTAGGTTCATACGAACGAGGAGCACGCTCTTTGAGTGTCAAGCGCGCACTGCAGATAGCCGCGCTCTACCAGGTGCCGATTTCGGAGATATTCGGCAACTCTGAAAATAGAGAGCGAAGTTACGGGTCGAAAATCATTCTCGATTTACGCCTTATCAATCACCGAGTACAACAAGAAGGGCGAAACGAGATGGCGAAATACACCAATCTCTCTAGGCTGCTGCAGAAAATAGTGCGTACGAGACAAGATTGGAATGGTGAAGTTATTTCCTTGCGCATAACTGATATTGCAACGCTGGCCATACTCTTCGACGAGAGCGAAGACGATGTGACGAAATGGCTTGAGCGGGAAACGCTCCTACTGAGAATTCGCTAATTAACGGGCGATGCTCGCTTTGATTGTGGAAATTCTTCCCAAAACACCATGAATATATCCCGCTGATTCATCGGTAGAAAGATCCCTGGCCAGATTTAGTGCTTCATCGATAGCGACCGCATCTTCCACATCATCTGACCAGATAATCTCGTAGATAGCAAGACGAAGAATATTGCGATCGACAGCTGGAAGACGATCCATATCCCAGCCTTGGGCATAGGTTGCAATCAGTTCATCGATCTTTCGTCGGTTTTCGGTAATGCCGCCAATGAGCGCTTTTGTGAAATCTCTTATCGGCCTTGCATCTGGCCCCTCATCTGGAACATCGCGAAGAACCAATAAATCAGCTGCCGATGAACCACGGATATCTGACTCGTAAAGCAGATCTAACGTCTGTTTACGAGCTTTACTGCGAGCCGACACTAGTTGGCGCGACCCAGATAAGAACCATCGCGTGTGTCAACAAGAACAATCTCATCCTGCTTAATAAACAATGGAACCTGAATCTGGATTCCAGTCTCAACTGTTGCTGGCTTTGTTCCACCGGAAGAGCGATCGCCCTGGAGTCCTGGTTCAGTGTAAGTAATTTTAAGTGGGACGGATGCGGCCAATTCCAGGTAGAGCGGGTTTCCTTCGTGAATCGCCACTATCGCTTCGGTGTTTTCTAGCATGTAATTCGAAGCCTCACCAACGGTAGCTGCCGAGATAGTCATCTGATCAAAATTTACGTTATCCATAAATACGAAATCATCACCTTCCTTGTATAGGAAGTTCATCTCACGCTTCTCGAGGATCGCAATCTCAATCTTGACACCTGCGTTAAATGTCTTATCCACAACTTTGCCTGTCATTACTTGCTTAAGCTTTGTGCGAACGAATGCTGGGCCTTTGCCAGGCTTAACGTGCTGAAATTCAACCACAGTCCATAGCTGACCATCGATATCAAGTGTCATGCCATTTTTTAGATCATTTGTAGTTGCCACGATAACCCCAGTTCATGCCTTCGCCCATCGAAGTGCAATAGAGAGCGAACTTTACCTCATCAAATTATGTAAGAAGTGCCTTCAAGGCGATGAGCGCTAGTACATATGAATTAGGCCCAAATCCACCAATAGTTCCATTTGCCACACCGGAAATAACCGAGGTATGACGGAATTCTTCACGAGCAAGCGGGTTCGATAGATGCACTTCAATTAAGGGAGCCTTAACCAGGTCTGCTGCATCGCGAATTGCATATGAGTAATGAGTAAAGGCGGCTGGATTAATAATCACCGGGGTGTTGGTATCGGCGGCTTCATGTAACCACCCAATTATCTCGGACTCATCATTGCTCTGCCGCACATCGGCCTCAAAGCCATGAGTCTTTGCAGCGTTTTCAATATGACTCACCAATGCTGGATATGTCATATCCCCGTAGATGGAAGAATCTCGAATATCGAGTCGTCCAAGATTTGGACCATTAAGAACTAATACCTTCATTGGCTAACCTTCTCATATGCGGCTAGAAGTTGGTCGTCAGTTACCGATTCGACTCTCTCGGTTTTGCCAATCTCGGAAATCACTACAAAACGAATCTGCTTTCCGCGTGATTTCTTATCTACTCTCATGGTAGCCAGAAGATTTAGCCAATCCCCTTCCAAGTAGCGAACCGGTAGGCCCAACTGACTGAGTACCTTGACGTGTTGATCGACTAGCTCTTCGTTCATCAAACCCAATGACTGAGCTAGGTGGGCCACATAGACCATTCCAATAGCCACGCACTCTCCATGACGAAGTGAGTACTTGCTCTCTAATTCCACTGCATGACCAAAAGTGTGTCCGTAATTGAGAATCTCGCGCTCGAAACTCTCCTTGAAGTCAGCAGAGACTACTGCCGCCTTGACGCTGATTGCTCTATGGATCAGATCCACTGTAAGTTCACGCGATTCACGAATATTTGCGATGCTCTTATCCGCAATCAAAGCAAGAATCTGTGGGTCACGAATAAATCCGCACTTAACAACCTCTGCCAGACCTGCTGCAAAATCACGATCACTGAGCGTCGACAACCATTGTGGGTCGATAATCACTTCTATCGGAGAATGAAAAGCCCCAATCAGGTTCTTTCCAAAATCGCTATTTATGCCGGTCTTACCACCAACTGCTGCATCAACCATTCCTGCCACAGTGGTGGGAACTGCTATCCAATCTAATCCGCGTAACCACGAAGCGGCAGCAAAACCGGCGAAATCCGTCACTGCTCCCCCACCGATTGCAACAATCAAATCAGAGCGTGTGAATCCGGCTGATCCCAACCAATCCCAAACCTTCAGGAGTGTCTCTGAGCTCTTACCTTTCTCCGAATCAGGAATCCCAAAATAAAAAACTTCCGAATCTTGCGCATCAATCTGAGGGATTGAAGCTTTCATCGATTCTGAGAAAATAACAGCTATTCGTTCGCGCTCTTTGAAATGGGGTGCCAGTGCCTGCAAATAAGGCGTGTCGACTAATACCGAGTAGTTACGTTCTGCGCGAACATCAATGCTTTTCATCCAAGAACCTCAAGTATCTGCGCCACGATTTCACTCTGAGAGCGTCTATTCACGTCAACGACTGTATCTGCTATTGCCTCGTAAATAGGCCGGCGCGCTTCCATCAGCGTCTGCCACTGTCCGCGAGGATTATTGAGAAGCAAAGGACGGTCACGATTGAAACCGATACGAGGCGCAACATTGGCTAAAGAGATATCAAGATATACAACGTGAGATGAAGTCGCTGCTAGTGCAGATTGTGCCTCAGTAGAAATCGGAGCCCCACCACCAAGTGCTAACACCGTGTCGCTCGCCTGAAGTTCTTGCTGCAAAATCTCTCTTTCTATGGCACGAAAGGCATCTTCTCCATCCTCGATGAAGATTTGTGAGACTGACTTATTCTCTCGTTGTTCAATGACGGAATCTGTATCTCGAAATTCCAACGAGAGTTTATTCGCAAGTGATTTTCCAATTGTGGACTTTCCCGAGCCCATAGGGCCAATGAGAATTATTCGCGGGGCCATGGCTTGGCCTACTTGAAACGCAGATTCTTCATATAGGACTCGAAATTTCGACGCACTTCCTGAACTGAGTCACCACCAAACTTTTCAAGAACAGCTTCGGCAAGAACGAGTGCTGCCATCGCTTCTGCTACAACTCCTGACGCAGGAACAGCGCAGACATCAGATCGCTGATTAATAGCCTTAGCAGCCTCACCAGTCTTGACATCAATAGTGTCTAGCGCTTTAGGAACCGTTGAAATCGGTTTCATTGCGATAGAGACTCGTAATATCTCACCATTAGACATTCCGCCTTCCGTGCCACCCGCACGATCAGTACGTCTTGCGATGTGGCCATCTTTCGCGCGTTCAATTTCATCGTGCGCAACTGATCCTCGACGGGTAGCGGTTCTAAATCCATCACCAATCTCAACACCTTTAATCGCTTGAATTCCCATCATCGCAGCGGCAAGGCGGGCATCTAACCTACGATCCCAATGAACATGTGAACCTAAACCTGGAGGTAGATTGTAAGCAAGTACTTCACAAACGCCACCTAAGGTATCTCCATCAGCATGTGCCGCTTCAATCTCAGTAATCATCTTGGCACTTGTTGCCGGGTCGGCACAGCGCACGGGATCTTCATCGATTCGAGCCATATCGTTCTCACCTGGCAGTTCATAACCGTCAGGAATACGAACACTACCGATAGAAACTACGTGGCTAAGAATCGTTATCCCGACTGACTGTTCTAAGAATTTCCTAGCAATAGCACCAAGTGCCACACGCGAAGCTGTTTCACGCGCGCTAGCTCGCTCCAAGATAGGTCTTGCGTCATCGAAGTCGTATTTTTGCATTCCTACCATATCTGCGTGACCTGGTCGAGGTCGGGTCAACGGCGCATTACGAGCTAGGTTCTCAATTTCTTCCAGTGGAACGGGATCTGCTGACATAACTTTTTCCCACTTAGGCCACTCACTGTTTCCCACCTGTATTGCAATCGGACCACCTTGAGTTAAACCCAATCGGATTCCACCAAGAATAGTTACCTTATCGGCCTCAAAATTCTGTCGAGCTCCACGACCCACACCAAGTCTGCGACGGGCTAAATGAAAATCGATATCAGAAGTGGTCACCTGAACATGAGCTGGGACGCCTTCAACAATTGCTGAAAGGGCTTGACCATGAGATTCGCCTGCTGTGATCCAACGCATGTGCCTATTCTTGCAGAAAGTATTGCAAACTCGCTCATTATTTACTCACCGCGTAAACAAAAAGGCGAGATAAGACGCACATATCGCAGGACCTAGCGCAATATTGCCCCGTAAACGCATTCGGGCCACAACAGTGAGTGCCGTTAGGATTGAAATTGCCACTACGAGAATAGTTAAATAGGTGGTGATTGAACCACCAGGTATGGCCAGAAGAGCTACCGCCATAAGAAGTTTCACATCCCCTCCACCTAATCCCCCGAAGATGCCGAGTAGTAACAGCGGCACTATGAAAAGAATCCCTGTGAGAAAGTAGATGTGAAAGTCGCTCTCAATAAAGAGTAAGACCGAGATAAGAACAACTGAGAGGTTTGTAATTCTGTGATGACGCAGATCAAAGAGGCTGATATATATCGAGAGGAGAAGAATCAGCGTCATGGAACGAGCCTAGGTAGAACACTCTCATCACATTAACTACCTGTGGATGAACTACGCGCGTAACGCTGTGCGCAAATGTGTCGCTAACTTCTCTCGGTCTAGGCTTTCACCCAGCACCAATTCCAATTGATCGATGCCTTGGTAGAGCAAGAGTTCAAGACCACCAATAACTTTGCCACCAGAGTCTCTCCACGCCGCAGCAAGTACTGTCGGCCAAGGTTTATAGATCACATCAAATAGGACACCATTCACACCGCCGCGAACAGAATCAGCCAAGAGGTCGGCCGCTCCGGCTGGAGTTGTATTTACAACGAGGTTATAAGAACTTAATTCAGCACCTGAATTCCAAGAGATGTATTCAAAATTAGATGTAGTCACCGATGACCTCAGTGCCGGAGCTCGCACTGAACTACGACCTAGAACGTGAATCTCTTTCGAGAAGCCATCCATCGCACCAGCTACCGCACGAGCTGTTCCACCCGCTCCTAGAATCAGTACTCGATTGAAAGTTTGTAGGCCTGCATGGGATAGCGCTGCAATAAATCCAGAGCCATCAGTAGAAGTCAGTGACCATCCGTCCTTCTTTTTCCATAAAGTATTTGCAGATTGAATCTTGGTTGTTAATGGGTCGCATTCAATGGGGAGTAGCAGTACTTCTTCCTTCAAAGGCATTGTGAGAGAGAAGTAATCGAACTCTGCACCGCGCCCTTCAATAAATGATGCCAGCGAACCCGACGGGACTTCGATCGGCTCATAGCTTCCCTCTATTCCTAAATAGGAGAAGGCAGCGCGGTGCAAGCGCGGTGAAAGTGAATGAGTAATTGGGGAACCCAACACAGCTCCTCTAATCACTTTTGACTCCTAAACTTTCCAGCCCGTAAATTCTTTTTATACTCATACTTCAATGCATTGAACTGGGCGATATCAGCGGTGAATCGGGTATCACCTGGCGCCACTGTGATGAAATATAGCCAGTCACCCTCTTGTGGAGTGACCGCCGCGCGCATCGCTGATGCCCCGGGATTATTAATAGGCCCTGGTGGGAGTCCATATTTTCTATAGGTGTTATAGCTCGATGACAACATGGTCGACTTAGTACTCAAGAAGATATTGCCTCGAGACTGCATCACATAATGCACCGTCGAATCAAACTGAAGTGGCATCCCTTTCTTCAATCTGTTGCGCACGACTTGCGAAACCTTCGTGAAGTCCTTCTCCCCGCCCTCTGCCTGAATCAAAGAGGCAATGACGAGTAACTGCGCTGGGGTATATCCAGTTTCAGAACTATAAAAACCAGCGTTACGCATTTCTTTCTCAGCACGAGAAACCATTGAAGCTAGAGCAACATCTGCTGACGTAGTTGATGCAAAACTGTATTGCGCCGGAAAAAGCAAACCTTCTAACTGATCAAAGCCCTTTGGTTTAGTAAGAGCTGTTAAGGCTGACTTAACTTCTTGGACCTTAAAGCCCGAGCGATACAGCTGAGGCAAAACCTCATTGACCCACATCCCTTCGGAGATGTTGATCAGTCCCACGATTCTCTTTGAGTCAAGCAACTGTTCAAGTGAATCCGCTGCACATAAGTTCTTCTGCACTCTATGAGTTCCTGGTGCCACTTTTGCAGCTCTTGCATCGGCTACCGCTAAACGAAAGTAGGCCTCTGAAGATTTGATTACCCCAGCACTTGCCAAGGATGCACCGATAGAAGAGCCAGCTTCTCCAGATTCAATTCTTATGAGAACTTCCTCAGCTGACGCAGCGCCGCAACTGAAATCAGGTGCAGATGAATCTAGGTTTCGCAGCGAATCCAGGCCGAAGGTGACAACGAATACAGCCACACCTGCAAGTCCCACTCGAACGATCGGAATTCTAAGTAAGTTTTTCAATCGCCAACCCTTGTTCTAGGATGGCTACGGCAGCCATTGCATCGATTACCTTTTTCGAATCGCGAGTATTTACTCCCGCGTCTTTAAGCTTCTTCTGAGCCGACACTGATGAAAGTCTCTCGTCAATATATGTCACGTTTATCGCGAAGGTCTCTGTAATCAAGTCCCCAAAAGATTTAGCTTTAGCAACACTATCTCCGCTCGCGCCAGACATATGTTTTGGCTCCCCAATGAAGACAGAAACTGGTTCATATTCTGTAAAGATCGCAGTGAGTTCGGATAACAGGTTCGGACTCTGAGTCTGCAGCACAGTCAGTGGTGTAGCAAGAATGCTATCTGGATCACTGATTGCAACACCAATACGCACATCACCGTAATCGAAGGCAACTCTTCGACCTCTCATCGGTTAATTTCCAGCGATTGATTCTTCGATTGCAGCAAGGGCCATTGCTGATTTTGATGCGTCAACTCCGCCACCTTGGGCAACGTCGTCTTTGCCGCCGCCCCCACCACCCAAAATAGTGGAGCCAATCTTTACCAGAGCGCCGGCTTTTAGACCCTGCTCGCGCGCCTTCTCACTTACCGCAACAATTAACACTGGTTTTGAATCCACAGAGCTGATTAGTGCAACTGCCGACTGCGCAGTGCGATTACGTAAATCAAGGGCCATCTTTCTTAAATCATCTGCCACGATGGAGTCAGGCAAAAGAGCGGTGATAACAGTTGTTCCACCAATTACCTTTGCCCCCTTGAGCAATGAATCAACCTGGCCCAGAGCTTGCGCAGATCGGACGACTGCCAATTCTTTCTCAATCTCTTTCATCTTCCCGAGTAGCTCAGAGATTCGTTCAGGTAACTCCTCAGCTCGCGAGCCCTTCATGAGCTCAGTCAAAGAGTTCAACAAAACATGTTCACGAGCCAGGAACTTATAAGCATCGATGCCAACCAGAGCTTCAACTCGGCGCACACCTGCGCCAACGGAAGATTCACTTAAGAGTTTAACCACACCTAATTGGCCAGAACGCTCCACATGTGTTCCACCGCAGAGCTCTCGCGCCCAGTCACCGATGCTGACAACGCGAACTTCATCACCATACTTCTCACCAAAGAGGGCCATCGCACCACTCTTCTTCGCAGCTTCCTGCGACATCACTTCTGCAGTGACAGCCAAGTTATCCAATAACAGGGTGTTAACTCGAGACTCAACATCGTTTAAGACAGATGTTGGAACAGCCCCAGTTGAGGGAAAATCAAAGCGGAATCGACCCGGTGAATTTTCAGAACCAGCTTGCGTTGCAGTTTCACCTAGTAATTCACGGAAAGCCTTATGAACCATGTGAGTTGCTGTGTGAGCACGCGAGATCGCATTACGGCGTTCAACATCAATCACAGCCTGAGCGGCGGAATTAACGTTCGCCTCCCCCGAGAGAATTCGGCCTCTATGTACTGAAAGCCCATTGACCGGAGTTTGCACATCGTCAATTTCAATAATTGCACCCGTTGAAAGAGTAATGACTCCACCGTCAGCTAACTGGCCTCCACCTTCTGCATAAAATGGTGTGCGATCCAGAATTACTTCTATCTCCTGGCCTGCATGAGCTGATGCGACACTTACGCCATCTACCAGCAGGCCAGTAATCTTCGATTCAGTGCTGGTGTGGGTGTAGCCAATAAAATTTGTCGCACCTGATGCATCTGCAATCTTTTTATACTCAGAGACATCTGTGTGCCCGCTCTTCTTCGCCTTCGCATCAGCTTTTGCTCGATCGCGCTGCTCATTCATCAGTCTGCGGAAGCCATCTTCATCAACTTCAAGGCCTTCTTCGCGGGCCATTTCTAAGGTGAGATCAAATGGAAATCCATAGGTATCGTGGAGTTTGAAAACTTCATCTCCAGGGAGAACCTTCCTCTTGCTCGCCTTGAGCTGCGTTGATGCTAAATCAAAGATCTGTGTGCCACTTTTGAGCGTTTGCAGGAATGACTCTTCTTCAGATTCTGAAACCGAAAGAATTCGCTTTTGATCTGAAATCAGTTCTGGATACTGCGCACCCATTGCTCCAATTGCCGCTACGGTGAGGTCAGACATGATGGGATCGTTAACACCAAGTAAGCGCATATTACGAATTGTTCGGCGCATCATCCGGCGCAGAACATAGCCGCGTCCTTCATTCCCTGGTGTAACCCCATCGCCAATAAGCATTGCAGATGTGCGAGCATGGTCTGCCACAACGCGTAGCGCCACATCTGATTTTTGAGATGAACCGTATTTAACTCCCGATAACTCAGATGCGCGGGTAAGAATCTTCATCGTGGTATCAATCTCATAGATATTTTCCACACCTTGCAAAAGTGCAGCTGTTCGCTCTAAACCTAAACCAGTATCAATACTTTTCGCTGGTAGTTCGCCAAGGATTGGATATCCTTCCTTACCGCCGCCAGCACCTCGTTCATTTTGCATGAAGACAAGATTCCAAATTTCAAGGTAACGATTTTCATCAGCGATAGGACCACCGTCAACACCGTAGGCGGGTCCGCGATCGTAATAAATTTCAGAACATGGACCACATGGACCTGGAACACCCATCGACCAGAAATTATCTGCCATATCCCTACGTTGAATGCGTTCACGCGGAACGCCAATCTTCTTGTGCCAAATATCTGCAGCTTCGTCATCATCTAAATAAACAGTTACCCACAACTTATCTTCCGGAAAACCATAACCGCCATTGTTGATTGGTCGTGTGAGAAGTTCCCAAGCGAGAGCAATGGCACCTTCTTTGAAGTAATCACCGAATGAGAAGTTACCGCACATCTGAAAGAAGGAAGCGTGACGAGTGGTCTTTCCTACTTCATCAATATCTAGCGTACGAACACATTTCTGGACTGAAGTAGCGCGCTTATAAGGAGGTGTTACCTCGCCAAGGAAGAAGGGCTTAAAGGGCACCATACCCGCGTTAACCAAAAGCAGGTTGGGATCATCCGCAATGAGAGATGCTGAAGGGACAACTGTGTGGGTGAGGCCTTGACGATTTTCTGACTCAAAGAATCGTAGCCAACGCGAACGTATCTCGGAGGACTCCACTAGTTACATTCACCCACTCTGACTATTGAGATTTCTGACTAGTCAGATTTCTTCTTCGATTTACGACCCTTACTCATCTGCGCAGCGCTAATAAGAGCGCCCGCAACTTTGACAGCCGGGCCGTTCTTATCCATGAAGCCCGTTGTTGCATCAGTTACCTTGGTAGTAACTTCTTCAACATTCTTGGTGATCTTGGCAAAGCTTGCCAGCGGACTATTGATGAGCTCCAATGTGCGAGTCGACTCAGTTAAAAGCGGTGTTGTGTCATCAGTAAAAGCCTTGAGCGAGACTTTGGCCTCGTCAATGAATCTACCCACGCGGATAACGGCATAGGCGACTGCCACGGCAATCACGAAAAGTGATGCGGCCGCAATTATTGTTGCGATTCCACCAGGACCCATATCTCTAGCCTACCGGAATTACTCCTTCGGAGGTGTCCAATCGATTGCTGCCTCTTTCCGTTGCGCAGCAGTAATGGGAGTCGGCGCACCAGTAAGTGGGTCTCCCCCGCTGGCTGTCTTTGGAAAGGCGATGACCTCACGAATTGAATCTGAGTTTGTTAGCAATGCACATACTCGGTCCAAACCAAGTGCAATTCCACCATGTGGAGGTGGTCCATAATTAAAAGCTTCTAACAGAAAGCCAAACTTGCTCTGCGCTTCCTCATCACTGAGTCCAATAACTGAGAACACATCCTTTTGCATCTCTCGATCATGAATACGAATCGAACCACCACCTAGCTCAGTTCCATTAAGCACAATGTCATAGGCATATGCCAAAGCTGACGCCGGATCGCTTTTGAAACTCTTAGCAAACTCTGGCTTAGGTCCGGTAAACGGGTGGTGAACTGCAGTCCAGCCTCCACCATCGGTTGGTTCAAACATTGGAGCATCAACTACCCAGACAAACTCCCATGAACCTTGCTTAATTAGATCACAGCGTTTACCAATTTCGAGTCGTGCTGCACCCAATAGTTGTTGAGAGGATGACTTATCTCCGGCTGCGAAGAAAATCGCATCTCCGGCCTTAGCTCCTACAGCTGCAACAATGCCCGCTTGTTCTGACTCAGAAATATTCTTTGAAACGGGACCGCCAAGGGTGCCATCGGCATTCACCAAAATGTATGCAATGCCCTTTGCGCCACGTGCCTTTGCCCAGTCTTGCCACGCATCTAATTCACGACGAGGTGAATCAGCGCCGCCTGGCATGATGACCGCTCCAACATAAGGAGCTTGAAATACTCTAAAAGGTGTCTGACTAAAGAACTCAGTGACTTCAACTAATTGCTGTCCGAAACGAAGATCTGGTTTATCAGAACCATACTTGTCCATGGCATCGGCATAAGTCATGTGCGGGATGGGGGTAGGAATATCGTAATTAACGGCCTGCTTCCACACCTTCACCAGGATCTTTTCCGCAATAGCCAAAATATCTGCTTGATCAATAAATGACATCTCAATATCCAGCTGGGTAAATTCAGGTTGACGATCTGCACGGAAATCTTCATCACGGAAACAACGGGCTATTTGGTAGTAACGCTCCATGCCTGCGACCATCAGCAATTGCTTAAATAACTGCGGTGATTGTGGCAAGGCATACCAACTGCCTGGCTGCAGGCGAACCGGAACTAGAAAGTCACGAGCTCCTTCCGGAGTTGATCGGGTGAGATAGGGAGTTTCAATCTCATAAAAATCTAAATCTTCCATCACACCGCGAATTGCTGTGGTGACCCGGGAACGTAGTCGTAGATTCGCCGCCGGTCCTTCACGACGTAGATCTAGGTACCTATAACGAAGCCTGACTTCCTCAGAAATATCTACTTCACTACCTGAATCAACTGGGAAAGGAAGCGGGGCCGATTCGCTCAGAACCAAGATGTCATCGCCCATTACTTCGATTGCACCTGTTGGAATATTTGTATTTTCATTTCCGGAAGGACGCAAGGCAACTTCACCGGTAATTTGCAGACACCACTCAGCACGTAGTTGACCTGCAAGTTTTTCATCCCTAATAACTACCTGCACTGAACCCGTGCCATCACGCAAATCAATAAAAGCAACACCGCCATGATCACGCCGACGAGCAACCCAACCAGCCAAAGTCACGACCTGGCCGACGTGCGTAGCCCGTAGAGCGCCAGCATCATGATTTCTCAACATTAGAAAGCCACCTTTAAGAAATGAGTGCGTTAGAGCGAAAGTGCCTGACGTAACTGATCCCGCAATTGCGTAATCTTAACCGAAGTTAGAACTCCATCACTCATGCGCTTAAGGTCAACGTTCCCGCTTGAAATCTCGGAATCCCCCAGCACCACTACATATCGGGCTCCAGATTTATCAGCAGCTTTCATAGCACCTTTGAGCGCACGATCTCCGAAGGCAATTTCAGTTCGAATTCCAGCCGCACGTAATTCTTGTGCTGTTGTGAGGGCGATCTCCATCGCGCTCTCACCTAAGGGAATAAGGAACAAATCCGAGGTGAAATCTTCAGCTGGTAGTGATTTCTCAGCAATCGCTGCAAGCAGTGCCCGATCCACACCAAGTCCAAATCCAATTCCTGATAATGATTGTCCACCCAAAATCTCCATTAAGCCGTCATAGCGACCGCCACCACCGATGCCCGATTGCGCACCTAGGTCGGAATGAACAAATTCAAAGGTAGTTCCCGTGTAGTAATCCAATCCGCGAACCATACGCGGGTTGATGACAAAGTCGATCTTCATCGCACGCAGATAACCTTGCACTAATTCAAAGCTCTTGCGGGAAGAATCAGAGAGATAGTCAAGTAATAGCGGCGCCTTCACCATCGTCGCTTGCATCTCTGGCCGCTTATCATCAAAGAGCCGGAGCGGGTTGATCTCAGCGCGCTTAGCTGTTGCCTCATCCAGATCAAGTTTCTTGATAAAGGCCATGAAATCTATGCGATGAGCCGCGCGTGATTGCGCATCTCCTAACGAGGTAATTTCCAAACGATAGTTTCGAAGCCCTAAGTTCTTAAAACCCCGATCTGCAATTGCAATGACTTCAGCATCTATTGCTGGATCATCAAGGCCTATCGCTTCGATTCCTACTTGATAGAACTGACGATAGCGTCCTGCTTGTGGCCGCTCTGCTCTAAAGAATTGGCCGGAGTACCAGACCTTCACGGGAAGTTGACCACGATCTAAGTTCTGTTCAATCACAGCACGCATCACACCAGCTGTGCCTTCCGGACGCAACGTAATTGATCGTCCACCACGATCTTCAAAGGTATACATCTCCTTCGAAACCACATCGGTTGATTCACCAACGCCGCGAGTAAAAAGATTTGTATCTTCAAATACCGGAAGTTCCATTAACTGATAACCGGCTGCCTTGGCAGGTGCGATTAACTGCTCACGTACCCATTCGAAGGCGGCAGATTCGGGTGGCAAGTATTCACGAACACCTTTAGGTCCTTGAATCTTCTCGTATTTCATGAGGTCAATTCTTTCAGATAAGGGTTACTTTTTCTCTCGAATTTGATTGTGGTCTGAGGGCCATGTCCTGGGAGCACGCGCAAATCATCGCTTAGCGGTAAAACCTTCTTGATGAGCGTCTCTCTCATCTGCGCTGCACTGCCAGTCGGTAAATCTGTTCGCCCAATGGAGCCAGCAAAGAGAACATCTCCACTAATGAGTATCTCCTCATTGAGAGTGAACATGGTTGAACCACGAGTATGACCCGGAGCGTGGATTGCGGTGAGCTTGAGATCCAAAAGATTTATCACTTCACCGTTCTTCAATTCTCGAAGATCTTTCGGTTCCGTAAATGTCATCTCTCCTAGTTGCGCCATCAGATCGGGCCCGTGTATCCCAGATGGATTAGAAACGAAGCGACGATCTTCGCTATGTATATATGTTGGAATCGCATATCCATCGGCAAGCGGAACAATGGAAAATGTATGGTCTAGGTGTCCATG
This sequence comes from Candidatus Planktophila versatilis, assembly GCF_002288265.1. Classification (NCBI taxonomy): domain Bacteria; kingdom Bacillati; phylum Actinomycetota; class Actinomycetes; order Candidatus Nanopelagicales; family Candidatus Nanopelagicaceae; genus Candidatus Planktophila; species Candidatus Planktophila versatilis. The sequence goes on from NZ_CP016778.1 coordinate 691,175, forward strand.
GGTAAGCAGCGCTGCCACTGGTTTCAATTTGTACTCTTCAACCAGCATGGTTACTTCAGATGAAATATCAGGCATCCCCGGATCGATGATGATGCACTCTTGGCCCACACCCGCAGAAATCACCCAGCAATTGGTGGCAAACATGGGCGCTGGATATGACAGAACAAGCATGGTGGACCCCGAAATCTCGCATGGATTTACTGTTGTACGGGGGTCAGGGTAGCCTTCTCCTCTTACACAATCGCACTAAACAACGAAGGCAACCGCCGACGCGCTGAGGGGGAAATCATGACCGATATCAATCCAGGAACGCTAGCTCACACACAAGTAGCACCTAGTGCAGCATCTGCACTCATTGGAGATCCTTCTCAATTCGGTCGCGTCGGAGAAGATGGAACGGTATTCGTTCGCACCTCTGAAGGCGAAAAGCCAGTTGGTTCATATCCAGGCAAGAGCGCCGAAGAAGCACTTGCCTACTTTGTAAGAAAATTTGAAGCCCTCGCATCCGAAGTTGCACTCACTGCGGCCCGCATCACAAGTGGCGCGATGGTTCCGCAGGATGCACACGAATCTGTGAAGAAGCTGCGTCAGCAAGTTCGCGAACTCAATGGCGTCGGAGATCTGGATTCCCTTGCCCTATCGGTGGAACAAATTGAACCGCTCATTGAAGGAAACCGCGAGGCATATGAAGCAAAGAAAGCGGCAGAGAGTGCGGTCAAGGCTGCTCGCCGGGAACAGATTTTGGTTGAGAAAGAGAAGATAGTGGCTGAGGCGGAATCACTTGCTCTGTCAGAGAACTGGAAAGTTACTGGAGATCGACTGAAGACTCTGCTCGATGAGTGGAAAGCGGCTCCTCGTCTGGATAAGAAGGCTGATGGAGATTTCTGGAAGCGCTTCTCAGCATCCCGTAATAAGTTTGATAAGCGTCGTCGTACTCACTTTGCTCAGCTTGAGGCGACCTCATCTATAGTTTCCGCAGCAAAGATGGAGATCATCACAGAGGCTGAAAAGCTTGCAACCTCCACCGATTGGGTTGCAACTGCTCGTCGATTTAAGACACTGATGGATTCATGGAAAACAGCTGGTCGCGGAAAGCCGAGCGATGAAGCTAAGTTATGGGCGCGATTTAAAGCGGCTCAGGATCAATTCTTCACTGCCAAGAATGCAGACCTGGAAAAGCGCGAAGTTTCGATGACGGCAAATCTTGCTAAGCGCGAAGAACTCATTGTTCAAATCGAAGCCCTGGTGCCATTTACAGATGCCAAGGCAGCAAAGAACTCCTTCCGCGACTTGATGCGCTCCTGGGAGAAGTTCGGCATTACCCATCGCGATAAGCGAGCCGCTTTCGATGCCCGGGTAGCCAAGGTCGAAGAAGTGATTAAAGAGGCTGAGGCTGAGATTTGGCGTAAGACAGATCCTGCGGCAAAAGCTCGCGCTGCTGAGGTTGTAAAGCAACTCAGTGAATCTATTGAAAATTATCGAAAAGTTGCCGCGAAATCACAGGCTGCCGGTAATGAGAAGAAGGCGAAAGAAGCACTCGAATCGGCCGAAGCTCGTACGGTGTGGCTAGCAGAGGCTGAAAAGCATCTCGCTGAATTTAACTAATTAAGACTAGTTAAGTTCGATAGACGTCATAGACGCCTTCAATATTTCGCACTGCAGCCAACACGGAATCAAGATGCTTGGCATCAGCCATTTCAAAGGTAAAGCGAGAGATGGCAACGCGATCCTTAGATGTACTCACCGCTGCGCTTAGAATATTGACGTGTTGCTCCGAAAGAGTTCTGGTGACATCAGCTAACAGGCGCGCACGATCTAAAGCTTCAACCTGAATATTTACCAGGAATAGGCTTGCCGCACCCAATAACCACTTAACTCCCACTACTCGCTCACCTTGATTCTCACGAAGATCAGTAGCGTTGATGCAATCCTCCCGGTGCACAGAGATGCCAGAGCCCTTGGTAATAAAGCCCATAATTGCATCCCCTGGAACTGGCGTGCAGCAACGAGCGAGCTTTACCAATACGTCATCAACGCCTTCAACCTCCACGGCACTCGATGTCCGCTTGGTAACTTGCATACCAGTCGGAATATTTTCAATAGTTACTTCTGGATGAGAATCTTCACCTGACATCGATGCAGTGAGCTTTTCAACGATTGAAGCAGCCGAAACATGTCCATCACCGACTGCGTTATAGAGCGCATCAATATCGGCATAATGCATATCGTGGGCTAGCTCCAACAACGCGTGACCAGCAAAAATCTTCTGTAGTGGAAGTCCTGCTTTACGCATTTGGCGAGCAATAGATTCACGCCCGGCATCGATAGCTTCTTCCCTACGCTCCTTACTAAACCAAGCTTTGATCTTTGAACGAGCACGCGGACTCTTTACAAAATTGAGCCAATCGCGACTTGGCCCCGCATGTTCACCCTTATTGGTAACAATCTCAATCACATCACCATTGACCAACTCTGATTCAAGCGGAACCAGACGGCCATTAACTTTGGCTCCCGCACAGCGCAAACCCACATCAGTGTGAACTGAAAAGGCGAAGTCAACTGGTGTTGAACCACCCGGAAGTGCAACAACTGAACCCTTGGGCGTGAAGACAAATACTTCTGGACTTCCCAAATCAAAACGTAGCGCTTCCAGAAATTCAGATGGATCCTCAGTCTCCTTCTGCCATTCATGTAGTTGTCGCAGCCACATCATCTCTGGGGTATTAGTCTCTGGCTCACCGCTTTGCTTGTATTTCCAGTGCGCTGCGATACCAAACTCAGCTCGAGAGTGCATCTCATAGGTGCGAATCTGAATTTCGATCGCTTTACCGTTTGGCCCAATAACAGTGGTGTGAAGTGATTGATAGAGATTAAATTTAGGCATCGCTATGTAATCTTTAAACCGACCCGGAACCGGACTCCAGCGAGCGTGAATCGAACCCAATACCGCATAACAATCCTTCACATCATTTACAAGAACTCTAATTCCCACTAAATCATAGATTTCATTAAACTCACGGCCTCTGACAACCATCTTCTGATAAACACTGAAGAAATGCTTATTACGTCCGGTAACCGTTGCTGTGATCAAATCTCGCTGCAAGTCCTTCTCAACAGCGTCAACAACTTCAGATGTAAGTGCATCACGTGATGGCGATCTCTCTGCCACCAGCCTTGAAATCTCTTCAAATTTCTTCGGCTCTAACACGGCGAACGAAAGATCCTCTAGCTCCCACTTGATGGCATTCATTCCGAGTCTGTGGGCTAGTGGAGCATAAATGTCCAGGGTCTCTTGCGCCTTGCGTTGTGCCGATTCGGCTGAGACAAAACCCCAGGTGCGAGCGTTATGAAGGCGATCAGCTAATTTGATCACCAATACGCGAATGTCGCGAGACATCGCAATGACCATCTTACGAACCGTCTCAGCCTCGGCAGTTGGACCGTAGGTCAATTTATCGAGCTTGGTAACGCCATCGACCAAGTTAGCGATTTCATCCCCAAAGTCAGTACGAAGTTGTTGGAGCGAATAAGGAGTATCTTCGACAGTATCGTGCAATAAGGAAGCGACAATGGTTATTTCGTTTAAACCTAATTCGGCCAAAATAAGTGAGACTGCAACTGGATGAGTGATGTAATCCTCGCCAGATTTTCTCAGCTGTCCCTCATGAGCTGTACGAGCAATCTTAAAAGCACGTTCAATCTCTGCGCCATTACTTTGAGGGTGATGCTCCTTAAGCGCACCTATAAGAGGTGCGATTAAGGTTTCTGTATCCATATGCAAAAAGGTTATTTGCGACCTTTGCGCTTAGGTTGATTACGTGGACCGCGCGCAGCTGTTGAATCTGTTGGCTTACTTTCTGTGGGCACCGGTGCTCCGCCTCGCGCTGCAACTCTCTTTGCGAGAGCCTGCATCGCAGGCTCCTTCTCACGAAGGGAAGCTAGGAATGGGGGTGCAATAAATACAGATGAATAGGTTCCTACTGCGAGCCCGATAAAGAGCGCGAGTGAAAGATCTTTCAATGTGCCAGCGCCCAGTAATCCTGCGCCTACGAAAAGAATTGAACCAACAGGTAGGAGTGCGATGATCGATGTGTTCGCAGAGCGCACCAGAGTCTGATTGACAGCTAAGTTTGCAGCCTGTGAATATGTCTGCTTGCTATTGGCTGTGACAGATTTTGTATTCTCTCTTACTTTATCGAAGACCACGACAGTGTCATAGAGCGAATAGCCAAGAATTGTCAGGAATCCGATCACCGTTGCCGGAGTGACATCGAAACCTACGACTGCATAAATACCGACAGTGATAAGCACGTCGTGCACCACTGCGACAATGGCTGCAAGTGCCATCTTGGGTTCAAATGCCATTGCAAGAAAGAGCATGACCGCCAATAAGAATGCGATCAATCCGTAGATAGCCTTCTTGGTAATTTCCTTACCCCACGACGGTCCAACAATTTGAGTGTCGATTGACTCAGCTGGAACATCAAAGGTGAAGGTCAGAACATTCTCGGCAGCTGTTGCCTGTGCCGGAGTGAGCGCACCGGTTTGAATACGAATCTTGTCATCACCGATCTTTTGAACGATCGCCTCGCCCGGAATATCAAATTTTGAAGCCGCTTCTCGACCTTGTTCAAGTGTGATTCCAGGCTTCGTCACTGTGTAGGAAGCTCCACCTTTGAACTCAAGACCCAAATGCAAACCTTGAATCGTAAGCGCAGCTATCGAAGCAAGTAAGAAGAGCGCTGAAATCGAGTACCAACGCTTGCGATTTCCAACGATGTTAAATGAAGTCTCACCAGAGTAGAGACGCCCACCAAGACCTGAAATTTTAGCCATTGTCTTATGCCTCCACAGTAGTAGTTGAAGTATTTGCTCTCGCACCCTTTAGCCCGACGCTCTTAGGCGAGAATCCCGAGAGTGGATGACCGGAGGCAAAGAAATTGATACGCGCAATGAGTGTGACCAGCGGCTTGGTGAAGATGAAGACCACTATCAAGTCAACGAGTGTGGTGAGCCCCAATGTAAATGCGAAACCACGCACACCACCGACAGCAAAGAAATAGAGCAGTACTGCAGCGAGAATCGAAACCATGTCAGCCACGATGATTGTGTGACGTGCTCGCAGCCAACCCATATCGACTGCAGATCTCAGAGATCTTCCTTCTCTCGCTTCATCTCGAACACGTTCGAAGAAGACAATAAATGAGTCAGCAGTAATTCCGATTGCAACAATGGCGCCAGCGATACCTGCCAGAGTTAATGTGAATCCGATTGCCTCACCCAGAACCAAGAAGAGTAAATAGACAAGCGCTGATGCAACAGCGAGTGAGCCAACAGTTACTAACCCAAGTGCCCGGTAATACAGAACTGAGAATATGACCACAAGAATCAAACCCAGTGCTCCAGCTAACAGACCAGCATCTAACTGATCAGAGCCGAGCGTTGGAGAAACTTGCTGAACTTCACCACGATCGAATGCCAGCGGTAGCGCACCATACTTAAGGACGTTGGCGAGATCTTCTGCCTCTGTTTGCGTAAATGATCCGGTGATCTGCGCGTTACCTGAAGGAATCGCTTCATTGATCGATGGCGCTGAAACAACCAAACCATCTAGAACGATTGCCACCTGATTTAAAGGTGAGGCAAGTGATGTAACACGACCTGTGAGAGCACCAAATGCTGAAGTTCCTTCGCCATTAAAGGAAAGTGCTACAAACCAACCAGCTGAGCCTTGCTGATCGATGCCTGCTGATGCCTTAGAAACCTGCTGTCCTAGCACTTCAGCCGGAGCAAGAATGTATTTACTTGTCCCAGTTCGTGAACACGCAACAATTGTTTCCGCAGGGGAATCTGCACCAGTTCCCTGTTGATTCTCTAACTTGGAACAATCAAGTGCGGCAAACTTTGCATTTAGTTCCGGTGTGACTCCTGCTGTGGGAGTGGCAGTGTCCAATCCACTTCCCGCTAAGCCGGATGATTCTGCAAGAACTTGCCTAAAACGAAGTTCTGCAGTTTGTCCAACCAAATCAACAACACGACGACCAGAATCTCCAGGAACGGAGATAACGATCTGGCGGTTAGTTCCGCTTCCCTGTGCTGTTACTTCAGACTCTGCGACACCAAGTGAGTTCACACGTTGGCGGATAATCGTGACTGCCTGATCAATTGCCGCCGATGTAATTTTATTTGAATCATTCGAAGCGCGAGGTTGCAGCGTGACACTAGTGCCACCGCGCAGATCAAGGCCAAGCTTGACCGAGGATGCACCCTGAAGCAGGGCCGTTCCTACGAGTCCGAGCAGAATGACTGCCAGCAGCGCTAAAGCTCGAGCGGGCCGACCTGAGGTCTTCACAGTTTTAGTAGGTGTGGACATAAGAGGAGAGTCTAGGCGTCAGGCGCTGGTGTGTCGAAAAGAGAAATCGTCCCAGCCGGAGGTGTTCGCCCCACATGCTCCCAACCAAGGGCGGTAGCTATGCGACCTCGTGGGGTCCGCGCCATAAAGCCATTTCTGACTAAGAATGGTTCAGCAACAGATTCCACTGTCTCAGTCTCTTCCCCCACAGCAATCGCAAGTGTGGAAAGTCCAACCGGGCCACCAGCAAATCTTTCAATGAGTGCAAGGAGAACAGATCGATCTAATCGATCGAGCCCCTTCTCATCAACTTCATACATTTGCAGCGCGGCAGTTGCATCTGAGTGAATGATTCTTTCAGAACCACGCACCTGGGCATAATCACGCACTCTTCGCAGCAATCTATTTGCGATTCTCGGCGTGCCTCTGGATCTTCCTGCAATCTCTGAAACTGCCTTTACATCTATTTCAAGGCCGAGCAGCGATGCACTTCGCGAAATAACTTGGGCCAACTCAGATTCTTCATAGAAATCTAGGTGCGCCGTAAAGCCGAAACGATCGCGCAATGGAGATGTCAACAAGCCTGCTCGAGTAGTAGCACCTACGAGTGTGAAGTGAGGAAGCTGCAACGGAATAGCGGTGGCCCCTGGTCCTTTACCAACAACGATATCAACTCGGAAATCTTCCATCGCAAGATAGAGCAACTCTTCAGCCGGACGCGGAAGACGATGAATCTCATCAAGGAAAAGAATTTCTCCTTCAACCAAAGAGGAAAGAATTGCCGCTAAATCCCCCGCATGGGTAATTGCTGGACCAGAGGTTATTCGAATCGGGGTCTGCATCTCACTCGCCAGAATCATCGCCAGCGTTGTCTTACCAAGTCCGGGCGGACCCGAAAGAAGAATGTGGTCTGCCGCCGATCCTCGCTTGCGAGCAGCACTGAGCAATACATCGATTTGTTCGCGCACTCGATGTTGCCCAATAAAATCCTTGAGCGTCTTCGGACGTAGTGCGTGTTCGATTCCCGAGTCATCATTTGTGAGATCTGGGTTCACAATCCGCTCACCGCTATTACCTGGTTCGATAGTCACTTAGGACCGTCGCCCTTGTGCCAAAGTAGCTTTGAGCAACTCAGATAAATCAAGGGAAGAAGCATCGACACCGGATTCGGCATATGTTGCTAAGACTTCATTAATTGCCGAGTCCGAATCTTTGGCACTAAATCCAAGTGAGACCAGAGCTGAGGTCAGTTGCTCGCGCCAAATAGGTTGATGGCTCTGCACGCGCTCGGCTCCGCCCAAATCAGAAATCTTTCCTTTGAGTTCCAGAATAAGTCTTTGTGCGCCTTTGCGCCCGATTCCCGGAACCTTCTCTATCGCCTTGATATCTTCCTGCGCAATGGCTCGAGACAGAGAATCAGGGCTATGGGATCCCATGATTGCTAACGCAACCTTCGGTCCGATTCCAGAGACTGTCTGCACGAGTTCAAAGGTATTTCTGCTTTCCTCATCTAGAAAACCAAAGAGAGTAAGTGAATCTTCCCGAACAACTAGTGAAGTAAATAATTGAGTTGCCGCACCAAGATGAAGCTGGGCGCTAGTCGGCCCAGTGATGGAGACAGCTAGCCCAACACCTCCAACTTCAATCACAGCCCGATCTGAATTAATTGACCGAACGATTCCGTTTACTAGTGAAATCATTTCTTCACCAACTTAGCGAGCCGGGATTTCTCAATCGCTACCGCTTCTGCAATTTTGGTATTTGCCCCACCTCGCCAAATATGACAGATCGCGAGGGCTAAGGCGTCGGTGCTATCGACCGGCTTCGGGATTGACTCTAAATTAAGTAAGCGCTTAACCATCTCGGCGACCTGCGCTTTATTTGCTCGCCCAGATCCGGTAACGGCAGCTTTTACTTCAGAGGGTGTATGCATCATCACTGGGATGTTTCTGCGCGCTGCAACTAAGAGCGCGATTCCGGCAGCTTGCGCGGTTCCCATCACGGTACGAACATTGTGTTGCGAAAAGACTCGCTCCACAGCAATCACGGTGGGTTTATGAAGAGCTATCCACTCCTCCAATTCACTTTCTAACTGAAGTAAGCGCAGCTCGAGGGCGGCATCTGGAGGTGTAAGAATCACGCCGACACCAATTAATGTAAGTGGTGAACCAATTGCGCCTTCGACAACGCCCACGCCACAACGAGTCAGCCCAGGGTCCACCCCAAGTACTCGTTTATATATCTGGCTCATAACTTCTAAGCCTAGGTCAGCCCTACGACGACTTAAGAAAGGCTCGCCAGGACTTCATCTGAGACATCGAAATTGGAGTAGACATTCTGCACATCATCTAACTCCTCAATCGCATCAATAAGTTCAAAGACCTTGGTAGCTCCTTCGGCATCGAGTGGAATCTGCATCGATGGCAGGAAGGAAGAATCTGCTGATTCATAATCAATTCCGGCACTTTGCAGCGCAGTTCTAGCTGCAACGAGATCACTGGCTTCACAGACAACTTCAAATGATTCACCTAAATCATTCACATCTTCAACCCCAGCCTCAAGTGCTGCTTCCAGAATTGAATCCTCGGTGACCCCACCAGCCTTATTCACGATAATGACGCCTTTGCGATTAAAAAGATATGCCACAGATCCCGGATCTGCCATGCTGCCACCATTTCGTGTGACCGCAACACGTACCTCAGACGCTGCTCGATTACGGTTATCAGATAGACACTCGATCATGAGCGCAACACCATTAGGCCCATAGCCCTCATACATAATTGTTTGCCAATCAGCGCCACCAGATTCAAGGCCGGCTCCGCGCTTGACCGCTCTTTCAATATTATCTGCCGGCATTGAGTTCTTCTTCGCCTTAGCAATGGCATCAAACAGGGTTGGGTTGCCTTCAACTTCCGGACCACCATTGCGAGATGCGACTTCAATAGCCTTAATTAACTTGGCAAAATTCTTCGCCCGACGGCTATCAATGATCGCCTTCTTATGCTTGGTCGTCGCCCATTTGGAATGGCCTGACATTGTCAACACCTCAATCGTTTATCAAGAGGCGATTACCTACGCCTCTAAGAGCTCAACTTTATCGCGCTTTACACATCTCATCAAAGAAGTAACGATGTATTTCCAGGTTACTCGTTAATTCTGGGTGGAAACTTGTCGCAAGAACTTTGCCTTCGCGCACCGCAACCGCGTGCCCAGCAGCTTCCGCTAGAACCTGAACCCCAGGACCAGACTGCTCAACCCACGGAGCTCTAATAAAGACTGCATTCATCGCCTTGCCATTAAATGTGAGCTCTGATTCAAAGGAATCAACCTGCCTGCCAAAAGCATTTCGGCGCACCGTAATATCTAGACCGCCAAATGTCTCTTGACCTTTAGCGCCATCCAGGATGCGCTCGGCTAAGAGAATCATTCCAGCACATGATCCATACACTGGAAGTCCATCACCAATGTGCTTTCGGATGGGATTAAATAGCTCGAATGTCTTAGCCAGATGAACAATGGTGGTGGATTCTCCCCCGGGCAAAATCAGCGCGTCAACGCTTTCTAATTCAGCTAAACGCCTTACTTCTATAGCTTCATGACCACATTGGGTTGTGGCAAGAATGTGCTCGCGGAAATCTCCTTGTAGAGCTAGCACGCCAACTTTCATAAACTTGCGTTAACTACCAACCACGATCTGCTAAACGATGTGGCACCGGAATATCTGCAACATTGATTCCAACCATTGCCTCGCCCAGACCGCGGGAAACTTCGGCCAAAACCTTTGCATCCTGATAGAACGTCGTTGCCTTCACGCAGGCTGCTGCGCGTTGTGCCGGATTTCCTGATTTGAAAATTCCAGATCCTACGAAGACTCCATCGGCACCCATCTGCATCATGAGCGCAGCATCTGCCGGTGTTGCAATTCCACCAGCAGTAAAGAGCACAACCGGCAGTTTTCCAGTCTCAGCAACTTCCTTGACTAACGCATATGGTGCTTGCAACTCTTTAGCTGCAACATAGAGTTCATCTTCGCGCAGCGAAGAGAGGCGTCTAATCTCTGCACCAATTGTGCGCATATGCATCATGGCATTAGAGACATCGCCGGTTCCAGCTTCACCCTTGGAACGGATCATGGCGGCACCTTCGTTGATACGACGGAGGGCTTCTCCTAAATTCGTTGCTCCACACACAAAAGGAATTTTGAAATTCCACTTATCAATATGGTTGGTGTAGTCAGCCGGGGTGAGAACTTCAGATTCATCGATGTAATCAACACCGAGACTTTCAATAATTTGAGCTTCCACGAAATGTCCGATGCGAACCTTCGCCATGACTGGAATCGAGACCGCTGCCTGAATCGCTTCAATCATGTCTGGATCTGACATGCGAGCTACGCCACCTTGGGCGCGAATATCTGCTGGTACGCGTTCTAACGCCATCACTGCACATGCACCAGCATCTTCGGCAATTCTGGCTTGCTCAACATTGACGACATCCATGATGACGCCACCCTTAAGCATTTCAGCCATTCCGCGCTTGACGCGTGCTGTGCCAGTTGTTTCAGACATTTATCAAAGCTCCTAGTTCAGTGCAGTATGTGCAGGAGAAGAGTCTACTTTGGAGTTACCGATGCTGCATCCGCGTTTGTGAGAGTGAAAACAGGTTCCCTATCTGTCAGGGCCACCCATATCTGCCCCTTTTCAAAGGTGATCTCTTCCCCACTCATGCTGAGCCAGCGAGTTCCCTCTTCGGCAGTGGGTCTGCTCCAGGTGGCTTTAATGGATTTACCGTTTCGCAGGATGTAACCGCTGCCACTCCCGACAGTCGTTGAAAGTGGAGTCACTTCACCATTTTTGTCCTTATAGATTGAATCCGTAATTGAAACTAGTTGAATGACAAATGTAGAAGCACCAAGCCGAGTCCCCGATTCTGTGATGTTCGGCTCCTTTCGAAAATCTAAAAGCCAACGATTCTCTTTCTTAGACCATTGCACATCATAGGAACTAGCTGGCCAAGAAATCTGTGCAGTTGTAATTGCTACTCCTTCATCTGATACTTTTCCAAAATTCCAGCCCATGTTCTTTGATTGCGCAAAATCCAAGCCTATGCTCTTTGCCAGTTCCAGCAATAGGTCTGCTCGTAGCACCATCGCATATGGCTGGGTGCGATTCGGATCTGTTGTGAAAATTGTCGGCGAGTTTCGTTGTGCCCCTAGGTCATGAAGATTTGCCGCCGCGATAATCGGAAGCATTTTGCTTTGCGCTCCACTATAAGCAAATCCCACCCGACCAAACTGAGCAAGCAGTTCAACATCTGAAATGCGCGCCGAGCGAACTGGTCCAATCCGTGTGGGAATCTTTGAAGAGAAGACCGCGGCAAGGCGGGTAGAGCCACCTTCAACTTGTTCGATGTAAACCAAGTCCGCATCCTCTAACCCAATCTGTGGATGAGCCATCGATGTGTCATCAATCTTCACAACAAGTATCGGACCATCAGCACCCACACGTCCACTAATTGAATTCTCGGCCGGAGCTTCGGAAAAAGGGCTTTTTACCTTAAAGAGTGAGTCAGGTGAAATGACGGAGGTGAGCACAACCGCGCACGATGCGATGACAAAAACAACCGCAACTAAACGCTTAAAAAACATCGCCTTCAAATTCATAAGTAACCGGCTCTGGCGCCGAACCTGCTAAACGAAAGAGTCGGATAAAGAGCTTCTTTCGCACCATCTGTGTTCTCGTCACAGATTCAACGTGCATGGCGATAGCAACTTTGATTTTCGCTGTCAGGTCTTTTAGTTCAAGTAAGAGCTCTTGTTCCAAAGGATTTTGAGTATCGGCAGAATTCTCAATCAGAATTCCTAGTGCGCCAGTCAGGCCAGTCTCTGCCTGAGAGCGATCTCGGACCGTTGCCTCGCGTGCTTGGTGTGCGGCAAATGTCAGAAGAAGCGATGCTGCTGGATCAGAGATTTCAGAGCGAGCAATTTCAATGGCAACCGCAGCTCGGCGTTGCAGCAGTCCATCAAGGTTGGCCCAACTGGTCTCAACCCGGTGATGTAAGCGATTAAGTCTTGTTGCCAGAAATGATAAGTACCAAGCGAAAATAGAGAGAAAGAAGAAGGCCAGGAGAAAGTTATTCATTGCTGCGACCTAGCAATCTATTCCAGGCACGATTATCGGAAGCAAGCGTTACTCCCCTTCCACCCACCATCGCCATTTCATACACATCGTAAATTCTCTCAGCAACAACGTCCCAGTCAAAACACTGGGCGTAGTCATGCCCTCTCTTTGCTATCGCACTTCGATGCGCCGGATCTTGCAGTAAAGCAATCGCCTTATCGGCCAAGTCGTGTGCATTTTCGGATTCAAAGAGAGTTCCATATTCTCCGCCGCCCAGCAGGGAATCAAATGCCGGGATATCACTTGCTAGAACAGCGGCTCCAGCAGCAAGTGCTTCGGCCAAGATGATTCCAAAGGATTCTCCCCCAGTATTGGGTGCAACGTAGATTCCAACAGATGCCATGAAGTTCGCTTTATCCGATTCGGTAATAGTTCCAAGGAAGGTGAATCTATTTCGCAGATGAGGTTCCAGTTTTTCCAGGAAACTCTCTGGATCTCCTGGTCCTGCAATCAGAATTCGAATATCTGGAATTTGAGTCAAAATCTGTGGCAACGCCTCAATCAGAACCGAGAGGCCCTTTCGATACTCTTCAAAGCGTCCAATAAATCCGATGGTATCTCCCGACCAACGCGGATCCACTGTTGCATCTGCAAACCGAGCGGCATAGATGCCATTGGGAACAACCATGGCATCGGTATCAAGATGTATCCGTAACGTTTCACGCGCAGCCTCACTCACCGCAATACGTGCATTGAGTTTTTCAATTACCGGCTCCACAAAAGGCGTAATTGCAAAGGCAATCTTCTTTCGAGCAGAAGCGGCATGAAATGTTCCCACCATCGGTCCTTCTGCCGCCCAACAAGCAAGAAGTGAAATCGATGGAATCGCAGGCTCATGAAGGTGTAAGACATCGAAGTTTCCATCTGCAATCCAGCTCTTGACTCGACCAAATGCAACGGGACCAAAGAGCAGACGTGCCACTGCTCCGTTATAGGCAATCGAAATGGGGCGCCCGGCACTTGTGACATAGCTAGGCAGATTCTCATCACTTGATGATGGTGCTAATACTGAAACAGTGTGGCCTTGTGCGATGAGATATTCGGCTAGGTCACCGATATGACTCTTGACTCCCCCGGGTGTATCCCACCCATAGGGACAGACAATGCCAATGCGCTTCTTACTCAAGGGCATTAGCTGTTCTCCTTAAAATCTCCATCAGTCCAGATCCGTTGCAGCATATGCCAATCTTGCGGGTGCGCAGCAATTCCTTTTTCAAAGAGGCTCGCCATCCGTTGGGTCATCTGCGCCACACGTTCAGACTCACTTCCATCTTCGGACACATCTACCGATGTAAATTCAATATGGATTCCGTTTTGCATATATGAAACGTGCGCAACCACAAGCGGTATTCCCGTCTTGATCGCAAGTAGCGCCGGACCTGCCGGCATCCGTGCCGGAAAGCCAAAGAAGTTCACGTCGATACCTGAAGCCGAGAGATCTCGATCTGCCACAAGTGCGATCAAGCGTTTCTCAAGGGCGCGTTTGATTAGGGTTGCAAAAGAACGCGAATCGATGGCGAGCACTTCAAAACCCATAGCTTGGCGATAGCGCAGGAACCTTTGAAAGAGCGCCTCTGGTTTTAGTCTTTCGGCAACAGTGACGAGCGGAATTCCAAGAGAGCAGAAATAAGCACCAGCATGATCCCAATTACCCGAATGAGGAAGCACGATGACCACTCCTCGGCCCTCGCGCATGGGATCAAGGAGTAACTCACCTCGTGTGAGTGTGACCGACTCTTGTATTTGGGACGCTGACCAATCTTGAATTCGGAATGTGTCACACCAATAGCGAAGGTAGGAACTCATCGCTTGCCGTAGCAGCGCATCCATATCTGCTTCACTCAAGCCTGGTTTGATGCGACTTAAATTACTGCGAAGTCGCGCCACACCTTTTCCATCCCTTTTCACAAGATAGTTCGCGAGTTTTTCAAATAAGCCGTAAGCCCACTTATGAGGAAGAACTCGAACGATTCTCCATCCAGCAAAATATGCCAGCGCTGCCAACTTATCTATCACGAATCTGCAAGACCTTTACGGACCACCTGTAGGCGTTGAAATACCGTTACCAATCCCAATACCGCCAAGGTCCAGATTCCGATTGCCAGAATGTATGGAACACCTAACCCATGAAAACCAGCAGCGACCAGAATAATGACGAGTCGTTCGGTGCGCTCTGTGATTCCAACGCTGCAGGCAATATTGAAACTCTCTGCTTTCGCGCGAATGTAAGGGATGAGAACTCCAGTTACCAAGGCAACAACTGCCGGATACGCCAGCAAATCTTCTTCACGAATCAGTGGCAGTGCAAGACTGATCACTATTGCGCTATCGGTCACACGATCAATTGTTGAATCTAGGAACCCACCCCAAGATGTTGCACCTTCATCTGAAATTCGAGCCATCGCGCCATCAAAGAGATCACTTAAGGCGAAGACTGTAATCACGAGCGTTCCAACAAAATATTCTTCTTTGCTGTAGAAATATGCAGCCGAAATGATGAGACCTAGCGCACCTAAAATTGTTACTGAATTCGGTGTTAGGCCAACACGCAGGACGGCTCTGGCCAACGGATTGATTAATCTGGTGACCGCAGGTTTCAGTGCACTACTTATCATCAGGACCATCGTAGGCTTTCCCTCATGCCTTCACCTAGTTCCCAAGCGGCCCGACGAATCCACGTATACGGCCACGTGTCGGGGGCACCGCAGGCAATCGCCTCCGAATTTGGCGGCACCGTTTCTTCGGCGGCAGAGCACGAATCTGACCTTGCCATATTCGTTATTAACCCAGCAGCCGGTATCGACGCCCCAACTATTGCACTGTGGGCAGCCCTAGATGAGATACAGATTCCACGACTTGTTCTCGTCAACGGGCTAGATGGGCAGGAGTTAGATTTTGAAGATGCCGTCATGGTAGCTAACCGTGTCTTTGATCAACTGGTTACTCCTTACCTAGTTCTTCACCACGATGATGGATCACCGGCGGCACTCATTCGCCTGCATGATTTAAGCATCATCGATTACTCAACTACACCAGCATCAGTGCGCGCTTGTGATCCCGAACATGAGGAGTTGGTCAAAGAATTTAGAGAAGAGTTCTTAGAACAGATGCAAGAGATGGATGATGGCGCATTCGCTGCTGGCATCTTATTTCCGGCCATTCCAATCAATCTCACCAACGGAATCGGCCTTGATATTGTGCACGACTACATTAAGTCATTACCAAGCAGCAGCTAGCTCATCTCGCGTAATAGTAAGTAGTTGCGGCATTACTTTCGTCTTTCCAATAATTGGCATGAAGTTAGCATCCCCTGACCAGCGAGGAACTATATGTTGATGGATATGCGCCGCCACACCAGCTCCTGAAATCGCACCCTGATTCATTCCTAAGTTAAATCCATCAGCTTTTGAGACCTTGCGCAAGGTATTCATGGCGTGCGCACTAATATCTGTAATCTCATGGCGCTCTGCGATGGTGAGTTCAGTGAGATCTGCGACGTGGCGATTGGCACAGACCAAGAGGTGTCCTGGGTTATATGGATAAAGGTTCATCACAACGTATGCACTCACACCGCGATGAACAATCAGACCCTCTTCATCACTTAACGTAGGGATTCTGCAGAACGGGCACTGCACATCATTTCCATCCAGCGGGCGGTTTTCACCACGCAGGTATTCCAGACGATGTGGGGCCCATAAGCGTTGCCAGCCATCAGGCATGCCAGCGCCATCAATATGACTCACTGCTATACCTGACGACGTTCGGCAATCGTGGCCAGAATCTCGGCGATTGCATCGGCAATCGGAACGCCATTTTTCTGATCGCCATTGCGATATCTAAATGAGACTGCATTTGAATTCACATCTTCTTCGCCAGCGATAAGCATGTAAGGAATCTTCTGCATTTGGGCATTACGAACCTTCTTTTGCATGCGATCATCCGAGAGATCAATATCTGCGCGAATTCCGGCAGCCTTCATATCTTTCACAACTTTCACCAAGTGATCATTAAACGCATCCGCAACTGGAATACCCATCACTTGCACCGGTGCCAACCATGGTGGGAAAGCACCGGAATAATGTTCGGTGAGAACTCCGAAGAATCGTTCAATGGAGCCAAAGAGGGCGCGGTGAATCATCACCGGGCGTTGCTTGCTGCCATCGGCTGCGGCAAATTCAAGATCGAATCGCTGTGGCAATTGGAAATCAACTTGAATAGTGGACATCTGCCAGGTGCGACCTATCGCATCCTTTGCTTGAACCGAAATCTTTGGACCATAAAAAGCTGCTCCGCCCTCATCAAGAACTAGCTCAAGTCCCTGCTTCATCGCAGCTTCCCGCAACGCCTCGGTTGCCTCTTTCCAATCGACATCTTCTCCCACTGATTTTTCAGGATTACGAGTTGAGAGTTCGAGATAGAAATCTGCGAGACCGTAATCGCGCAGCAGGTTGAGGACGAAGGTCAGAAGTGAATCAAGCTCACCAGCCATCTGCTCTTTAGTGCAGTAGATATGTGCATCATCTTGGGTAAAGCCGCGGGCGCGAGTGATGCCGTGTAATACACCAGATTTTTCATAACGATAGACAGTTCCGAACTCAAAGAGTCGAAGCGGTAGTTCGCGATAAGAGCGCTGACGAGATTGAAAGATCAAATTGTGGAAGGGGCAGTTCATCGGCTTCATGTAGTACTGCTGACCAGCACGCTTGATAGTTCCATCGGCATGGAGTTCTTCATCCATGATCATCGGTGGATACATGCCTTCGGAATACCAATCGAGGTGGCCAGATTTTTCAAAGAGCGCTGCCTTAGTTAAGTGCGGTGAGTAAACAAACTCATACTCTTCTTCTTCATGGCGCTTACGAGAGTAATCCTCCATCGCCCGGCGAATGATTCCGCCCTTAGGGTGAAAGACTGCCAAACCAGAGCCAATCTCTTCTGGAAATGAGAAGAGATCCAACTCTTGGCCAAGACGGCGATGATCGCGTTTTTCTGCCTCTGCAAGTAACTCAAGATAGGCGTTGAGTTCATCTTGCGAAGGCCAAGCAGTTCCATAAATGCGTTGCAGCATTGGGTTCTTCTCCGAACCTCGCCAGTAGGCAGCTGCGCTGCGCATTAATTTAAAGGCCGGAATATGTTTAGTCGATGGCAGGTGCGGGCCGCGGCAGAGATCAGACCAAACTGGCTGGCCATCGCGTCCTAAGTTGTCATAAATCGTTAACTGCGTTCCGCCTACTTCCACACTTGTCTCATCAGTGCCGCCACCTTTGATGCCAATAAGTTCACACTTATATGGCTCATGTGCGAGTTCTTTCAGGGCATCTGATTCAGTAGTCACTCTGCGCTTAAATCTTTGACCTTCTTTAACAATTTTGCGCATAGCCGTTTCAATCTTTTCCAGGTCATCTGGATTAAATGGGTTCTGCGGATCAAAGTCGTAATAGAAACCATCAGTAATCGGTGGACCAATTCCCAGCTTGGTATCTGCAAAGACTTGCTGCACGGCTTGCGCCATCACATGCGCGGTCGAGTGTCGGAGTACTGCAAGACCCTCTGGTGAAGAAATTGAGACCGATGTGACTACATCGCCATCGCTTAAATCTGTCCAGAGATCTTTGAGGGCGCCATTAATGGTGCAGACAACAATTTCCTTGTTCTCAGCAAATATTTGAGTGGGGCGCTGGTCACTTTCAATCGACCGCGATTGGCCATCGACGGTGACGTTGATCAGTGACATGGGCGTTAGCCTACCGAAACTGGTTGCAAGTGAGCGCGAATGAGGGCCTCGAGTTCACGCGATGATTGACCTATCTCCAATTTCATATCACCAATAAAGGCGATGGGTTGAGCGATACGCAGACTCGACACCAGGAATCCTGATTGAATCTCGGGCACTTCCGAGATATGAATCGGGCGCACACTCACCCCACACTCTTCAATAGCCACTGCTCGCACAATGCCCGGCAATACCCCCGATGTAATGGGCGGTGTAACCCACGCTCCTTCGATGCGAAACACCAGGTTAGAAACCGCTGTCTCAGTAATCTCATTCTTAGCGTTAAAAAGGATGGAGTCATCGAATCCTTCGTCCCGTGCTGATTTAAGAATGGCAAAGCGGTGATCGTATGGAAACTTCTTGTGGATGAAGCCAAGAACTGTTTCGCTATAGAAATTGAGATTACTCGGTGATTGCAGTTCTTCATATTCATCATGGCTTAGGTGAAAGAGATTATCTGCAAAGCACAACCGCAAGCGGCCTGTTTCAAACTTCTTTGCACTTAACACCTCAGAGAGTTTCACCCTAATGCTCTCTTCATCGGGAAGTGTGATCCCAAGCTCGAGAGCCGAATTAATGGCACGCCTCATATGTCGTGCCAGTGCAATAGGTTTACCATCAATTGTTTTGATTGTTTCAAAGATGCCAGGTGTGCGCGGGAAGCCATAGGAGTCAAGTTCAATTGTCATTGAAGCCTCCCCCTGCAATACTCAATAATCGATCTGCTTTCAACCGAGTCTCATCCCATTCGGCACTTGCGTCACTTGACCATGTAATTCCGGCACCAGTTCCAAAATGCAGCACATCCTTATTCGTTCTCCAGAAAGTTCTGATTCCGACTGCAATCTCAGCCTTATCCCCCTGCACCCATCCGATGGCCCCGCAATACGGGCCACGCAATACCTTCTCATGCGTGGCAATAATCCGTAGCGCTGAACTCTTTGGAGCACCACTAATTGACCCAGCGGGAGCTAGCGCCGCAAAGATCTCAGCCCATGTGTTCTTCGCATTCACACTTCCTGTCACATCTGAAACCAAATGACTGAGCCCTGGATGCTTTTCAATGCGAAAGAGTTCACTGACAGTCACACTTCCTGATTCACAAATCTTGCCAAAGTCATTGCGCATTAAATCCACAATCATCAAATTCTCAGCTTTATCTTTATCCCCGAAGGACTCTTGCTCCATCCGGATTGTTCCTTTAATGGGTGAGGTTGTGATCTGCGCTCCTATGCGAGAGATGAGTCTTTCCGGAGATGCGGAAGCGATCTCGACATCAGGTAGGCGCAGGTATTGTGCATAGGGCGCTGGGTTCTTGGCGATTAATTCCGAGAAAAGTCCTGCTAAATATTCAATCGGCTCCGCTAACTGATTGGTAAATTCATAACAGGCGTTGACCTGATAGACACCGCCGGCGGCGATCTCTTCTCTAATCTGATTGACATAAGTGATGTATTGATTACGGTCAACAGATGAGCGCCACGGGGTTGGTAATTGGCTCCATTCTGACTCTGGGAAGTTGGAGTCTTGCACGTGCCCAAAGCGCGCAAAGGTCATTTCTCCCTCGAATGTAACAAGAACGGCCCAGAAGTTTCCATCATTGAGCACTGATGGATCGTTGCTGATTTCTTCTAATTGGGTCGCAAGTCGTCCACCCATCCAGAATTGATTTTCAAGGCCATACACCTGGCTAAGGCTACGCACTTAGCGCGTATAAACAGTGCGAAATAATTGACGCTTTGGCACTTACCCCTGCTCTGCGCTAGATTTGCCCCTGCACAAAATGCGGACGTAGCGCAGCTGGTAGCGCGGAACCTTGCCAAGGTTCAGGTCGCGGGTTCGAACCCCGTCGTCCGCTCGGATTAACCGCCGCTTAGAATTAATTTTCAGGTGGCGGTTTCTCTATAGCGTGAACAGTTTGGTCGGATGGCCGAGAGGCGAGGCAAGGGACTGCAAATCCCTCTACACGGGTTCAAATCCCGTTCCGACCTCAAGTAAGAATAGAAACAGCACTACAACGGAGTAGATATGTCAGATTACGATTCAAGGCGACCTTGGGGTCGCTATGAGATCTTGCAGGACACTCCCACCTATAAGGTGAAATCAATCTGGGTAGAACCAGGCCATCGCCTCTCATTACAACGCCATCAAAAGCGGCAGGAGCATTGGTTCATCGTCTCTGGTGTTGCAGATGTGGTTCTGGGTGAAGAAAGCTTTAAGAAATACCCAGGTGAGACTGTAGATGTGCAGGTTGGCCAGCTCCACCGCATTGGTAACTCAGGCACGGAAGTAATGATCTTCATTGAAGTGCAGACCGGCACCTACTTCGGTGAAGATGATATTGAGCGTATTCAGGATGATTACGCCCGATAAATCACTCGGCTATACTTTCGCAAACAACTAAATACATACCGAAGATGTAAGACCCGGACGATTGGCTCAGCGGTAGAGCACCACATTGACATTGTGGGGGTCACTGGTTCGATCCCAGTATCGTCCACTGTTTTGAGCGTGAAATTCCAAGAGAGAAATTTTCTGTTCTTGGTTTTTCCATTTTTGCTTACTTTTTGCTAATCTCATGACAAGACAATTAGACCAGCCTATTGGCTTGAATGTGGACATGCATGGAACGCGGATTTAACTAAGCCAAATGAAAATTGGATTGGTAAGACAGCGCTCTGCCCAGTTTGTGCGGTAGTGAGCCCGGTAAAGGAAAAGGTTGTTAACTCCCGTTAAAAACGGCTTTCTTGGTCTGCACTATTCACACGCGTAAGCGAAGGTTTACGTTACGGGGCTCACTGGTTTGATTCCAGTCTCGTCTTCCTATCGCGCGTTGTGAACTTCCAGCCAGGTCGAACGAACCTTGTCCATATCTCCTTCGCCCTTAATCAGCTGCAGGAATTCATTGAAGCTTTTACCGCCGTCTTCTAAGTGCACGGTGAGGTGGGTTCGATATTTAAGAAAAAACTCGATATTTGATTGCACAGTTTCTACATAGAAAGCCGCAAGATCTCGCTCCTGATCGGCTCTCCAATCCCCTGGCTTCATCAAAATTCCATGCGCAAAGGCGTTCATAATCGAAGCGCGATAAGAGCTGTTCTGCAGGCGATGATGAAAGCTATCTACTGTTGCATCGAAATCTCGAATGAGATTGACATAGAGAACATCGTCAGGAAATCGCTTAGCAAGCTCTCCTGTAAACCAAATCAGTCGATTATCAGCTTCAATATGGTGTGCTGGATAGTCGAATCGTTTATCACCTAGATGAGCACTCAAAGATTCATGGGCTGCGGAGTAGTTAGTCAGATGCGATGAGGCCTCAATAAAAGTCTTCGAGCCCGATCTTCCCGGACTTAAGACGAAGATATTCTTAAAGCGCATGTTCAATCCTAAAACTAATGGTGTTGGAACTGATGAGGACTCGCCTAAGGATTTTTGATGCCCTTTTCATTGTTCCCAGATGCCAGAACGCAAAGTAGCATCTGATGGTGATTGCATTTCTCCCAGGCTTACTGACTGGCCTCTCTCTCATCATCGCCATCGGCGCCCAGAATGCTTTCGTCATCCGGCAGGGCTTAGCTAAATCCCATGTCCTACTCGTGGTGGTTATTTGCGCAGCATCCGATGCACTGCTTATCTTCCTTGGCACGGGAGGACTTGGAGCTGTTATTCAATCGCAACCGCGCGCACTTGAAATCATTCGTTGGTTCGGCGTTGCCTACCTCACCTTCTTTGGACTCAACACTCTGCGCAAGGTTTTCCGCCCCGGTGCTTTAAGTATTGAAGGCGAGACTTCAATTTCGCGCAAAGCTGCGATCGCATCTGTGCTCGGATTTACTTTTCTTAATCCTCATGTGTATCTCGATACCGTTATCTTGCTTGGAAGTATTTCAAACCAATTCCATAGCGATCGCTGGTATTTCGCACTCGGCGCCGCTATCGGCAGCATCCTCTGGTTCTCAGCACTCGGTTTTGGAGCCCGCGCTGCTTCGCGGTTTATGACAAAGCCAATCTTTTGGAAAGTGCTTGATTACATCATTGCCAATGTGATGTTTGCGGTGGCAATCTTCCTGATCTTCTACGACTTTAAGGCTTAGCCCGCGAGATATAGAGAATTCCCGCAGCAACAATTGCAATGCCAAGATAGCTCTGGAGAACAAGACTTTCGCCAATAACTACTGCGGCCAAGATGGTGGCAGTTGCAGGCTCTGCTAAGACCACGGTTGCGGCCGTACTTGAATCAA
Organism: Candidatus Planktophila versatilis; assembly: GCF_002288265.1. NCBI lineage: Bacteria > Bacillati > Actinomycetota > Actinomycetes > Candidatus Nanopelagicales > Candidatus Nanopelagicaceae > Candidatus Planktophila > Candidatus Planktophila versatilis. The sequence continues at coordinate 713,723 of NZ_CP016778.1, forward strand.
TTTTCTTGAGCCCTGATGTGAAGAGAAAATACCCAATAGCTGTGGGAACGAGTCCGAGCCATAGAACTGATAGACCACCCTTAGTTGTGAGAATCCACTCTGGATTTTGGGCAAAAAGAAATGGCACGGTAATGAGCGCTGCCACACCAAATGAAGTCGCGGTCAACCAAATATCTTGCGCCCCTGCCGCTAGAGATTTTCGGCTAACAACATTAAAGACGGCAAAGCCAAACCCAGCGATTGCTGCCAAAAGAATCCCGAGTGGCTTAAATTCGGCAATACCGTTTGCTGTGCCAACTAAAATGATTCCAAGGATTGTCACCGATGTGCCCAGATACCAACTCTTAGAAGGTTTTTCTCCCATCACTAAATAGGCGACGATGGCAGAGAATGTGGGAACGCTTCCGAGTGCGGTAACGGTGGAGATCGCAATGCCGGTGATGTGAACTGCGCTAAAAAAAGTGAGTTGATAGCCCGCCACGCCAAAGCCGCAGATCAATAAGTCTCGCCTAGACATACGAATACTTCCGCGCTGTGAGCGCTGGATGTAAGCAAAGGCAAAGAGAAAGAGTGAGCCGCAGAGAAGTCTGGCGGCGCCCACAGCCAGGGGTGAAATATCTGGAACGCCTAGCTGCTGAGTAGTACCTGTGGTTCCAAAACAGAGTGCGGATCCTAGGACTGCAAGAATTCCCATCCGCCTTGTTGAGGTGTTCACCTAGAAAGAATACTCGTAAGATTCGGCCATGACATTTACCGCCGTTAAGCCAAGTGATGCATCCCCATTCGGAAGTCCTATCCATGAGAATTCAGAAGCAGAAGTCCGTGCCTTGATTTCTAAAGCACAAGAACAGGCTCACACTCTGGCTAATCTTTCACCGGCCAAGTCAGCTGCCTTACTTCGGGAAATAGCAGATGCGATTGAATCTCAGCGAGCTGCGCTCATTGAAAGTGCATGTGCTGAGACAGCCCTACCTGAAGGTCGCATCGGCGGCGAGATAACTCGCACCACAGTGCAATTCAAACTCTTTGCAGATTTTGTTGAAACTGGACGGCACTTAAGAGTTGTGATCGATAAGGCCGATGCCAACTACTCCCCTGCTCCGCGCCCAGATCTTCGCCGACAGAACCAACCACTCGGAGTCGTTGCCATCTTTGCAGCGAGTAACTTCCCACTCGCATTCTCTGTTGCTGGTGGAGATTCCGCCTCTGCCATCGCTTCCGGTAGCGCTGTGGTTGCAAAAGCCCATCCTTCACATCCAAATACCTGCGCGATTATTGAAGGTGCTGTGAAAAGCGCTCTGACTAAATCTGGTTTATCTTCCGATCTCTTTGCAATCGTGCAGGGCACAAATCCTCAAATAACCCACTGGCTTGCTGGAGATCCCCGCATCAAGGCTGTTGGATTTACCGGCTCGGAAGCAGTGGGAAGAATCCTGCTCGATATTTCAGCAAAACGGGAAGTGCCGATTCCTGTCTATGCCGAGATGGGAAGTCTTAATCCTGTCTTTGTCACATCTGCTGCAATCGGCGAACGCTCGGAAGAGTTAGCTAAAGGCTTAGTTGATTCTGCCCTCCTTGGCTCTGGCCAGTTTTGCACCAAGCCTGGACTCATCTTCATCCCTGATAACCAGAAGGAATTCCTTTCACAAATAAGTGCCCACCTAGCAACGCTGCAAGTCGGACCACTTCTCTCATCCTCAATCGCCAGCCGCTATGGCGCTGCTATCGCATCACTTGCACAAGCACCCAATGTGCAAGTCTTTTCTGCAAAAGCAACTGACAATGGTTTTGGCGTTACACCCACCATCTTCGTTACCGACTGGGCAACTGCGCAATCAACTCAGGGGTTACTAGAAGAGCACTTCGGTCCTACCACCGTGGTTATCACAGCTGCTGAAAAGGAGTTCGTGAAGATTGCTGGCGAACTGCAAGGACAGCTAACAGCCACCATTCATGGCAGTTCCTCTGATTCATTCACTGAGTTACTTTCAATCTTGGCTCAAAAAGCCGGCAGGGTTATCTGGAATGCATTTCCCACAGGCGTTGCCGTCACTGAGGCGATGCAACACGGCGGGCAATGGCCAGCATCATCAACTCACACAACGTCGGTTGGTATCGATGCCATCTATAGATTTATGCGCCCGGTCTCATATCAATCATTTGCGCAAGAGGTGCTGCCGCCAGCGCTCCAGGATGCAAATCCTTGGAAGGTTGAACAGCGAATTAACTAAACAATAAATCCGTTAGGAAATGGATCATTCTCATCTAACATCCAGGTTGATTCGCCCATAACCCAAGCACGGCCTGTAATCATCGGCACGATGGCATCGAAGTTACCGACCTTCGTGTGCTCTTTTACCCGTCCTTCAAAGTGGGAACCAATCCATGATTCATTGATTAGTACATCGCCATCGCTAAATTCACCACGAGCCACCATTTGCGCGAGCCGGGCAGAAGTTCCAGTGCCACAGGGTGAGCGATCAAACCAACCAGGATGAATTGCCATCGCATTGCGCCAATGCAGCGGGCCTTGGCCACCAGGAGTTATGAAATCGATGTGATGACAGATTGCAATATCAGGGTTTTCCGGATGGACCGGTCTATTTTGTTCGTTGATTGCATCAGAGATTTGCAAGCCCAAATCTAAGAACTTCTGGCCATTTTCGCGTGTGAATTCAATATTGACCCGCTCAATCGGAACTATGGCATAGAAGTTTCCACCATAGGCCATGTCATATTTGAGCTTACCCAGCCCTGGAACATCTACCTCTTGATCAAGTGCGTAGGAAAAAGAGGGAACATTTGTCATCGTGACATTTTTAGCTCTGCCATCTTCGATGGCGACATCAACGACGACTAAGCCAGCCGGGGTATCAAGTCGAATAGTTGTTACCGGTTCCACAATCTTTACCAGTTTTTTTTCCACCAACGCCGTTGCCACACCAATTGTTCCGTGGCCGCACATCGGAAGACAGCCGGATACCTCAATATAAATAACGCCCCAATCTGCATCAGGTCGGGTTGGTTTTTGTAATATCGCACCGCTCATAGCGCTATGGCCACGAGGTTCAAACATCAGCCATTGTCGCCAGTAATCCATATGCTCCATAAAGTGAAGACGCTTTTCAAACATAGTCGCCCCCGGAATTTCACCTATTCCGGAGGTAACAACACGAGTTGGCATGCCTTCGGTATGTGTCTCCACTGTGGTGACCGTACGAAGGCTCTTCATTTAAAAAACTCAGCGACTCTTAAAGTATGCGAGTGCTACATCCATCTCGCGACGAATCTGCTCTTGCTCATGCTTCGGTAGTGGCAATCGAGGAAGTCGTGTTGGCCCGCCATATCGACCGACATGATCCATTCCCAACTTAATCGCCTGGATAAATTCCTTCTTTGAATCCCAGTGGAAGACATCGTGCAGAGCTGCATACATCGGCGCTGCTTCGGTGAACTTGCCCGCTATCGCCAAGTTGTATAACTCCATAGATTCTTTCGGCAACGCATTAGGAAAACCAGCGATCCAGCCAGCGATGCCAGCTGTGGCAAGCTCTAGGAGCACATCATCGGCTCCAACAATGACTTCAATTCTTGGCGCAAGTCGCTTTATCTGCCAGATTCTTCGCACATCTCCGGAAAACTCCTTGATCGCAACAACCTCGGGAACTTCATCGGCAATTCTGGCGACCAGCTTTGGTGTGAGATCAACTTTTGTGTCGAACGGATTGTTATAGGCAATGATCGGCATGCCAACCACGGCGACAGCTTTGTAATGAGCGATGACTTCATCATCAGATGCCCGATAGGCATTGGGTGGAAGCAGCATGACCGCACCGGCTCCTGCCTTCTGCGCGTGCTCTGCCCACTTTCGGGACTCACTCGCACCGTATGCAGCAACACCTGGAACCACGTTGAACCCTTTAGGCGCAGCCGCGATAGCAACTTCCAACATCTTTGCTCGCTCTTCTGGGGTGAGCACTTGGTATTCACCTAGAGACCCGTTAGGAATAACACCATGAGTTCCATTTTCGGCAAGCCAAGCAACGTGCTCTGCATATTTGTCATAGTCAACAGAGAGATCGGATTTAAAAGGTGTTGCTGTGGCTGTGAGAACGCCGTTCCATGGTTTCGTCATGGGAGAAAGTTATCTCCTAACCTCATTTAATACCATCGGCTAGCGCCCCGAGTGAGATAGGAGTGGCAATCGGTCTATTGCTATAGCCAATTCGTTCAAGATCTGTGACTTCGCAGTGGGTCTGACTTGCGATAATTTCACTCACATTGCGAGAACAGATTCGACCCTGACACATCCCCATGCCGGCCCGAGTAAATAACTTAGAAGTTCTTGCGTCATTGGCTGATAGCTCTGTAACCGAGGCACAGATTTCACCGAGTGAGACCTCTTCGCAACGACAGATGTTACTTTCCGGCGCTATCCAACCCTGCCAGCCATTACCCACGGGATAACTCACTTGTAGAGCTGTCGCAAATTTCTGCGATCGATATCGAGCAAAGTGCAAGCGCAGCGGGATGGAAAGACTGAGAGCTGACAGCGCTGCGATGCGACCTTCGATCAGCGCTAAGTCAGCCCCGCCAATTCCGGTGGCTTCTCCAGCAATCCAAATATTTTTTGCCGAACTTCGCTGTTCACCGTCGACGGCAAAGATAACTGTCCCGTCACGGTCTACCACCTGCTTGCACCCGAGGATTCCACCTAATGTGACATCGGGAGTAAATCCCCATCCCGCGGCAATGACATCACAGGCAATCTCTGATTCCTTTTGCTTGATTCGCAACTCTGAATCTATCTTTGCAATAGTTGCACTTTTTCCATCAAAGGCAACTACTGCGCGACCAAAGCTCACCTTTAACTTGTACTGAGCTATTTTTCTAGCGTAATAAATCAGCTCAATTGATTTCTGTGGATTAAGTAGCAGCGCCAGTGGCGATTTAAGCCAGCGAAACGGTGAATGGGCCTCAATAATTCCGGCAACATCTGCTCCCGCAGCGGCGAGTCCGACTGCAACCGGCAAGAGAAAAGGACCTGTTCCTGTAATCAGAATCCTCTGCCCGGCAATCACGTTGTGACCTTTGAGAAGTGCTTGCGCTGCACCAGGTGTCATGACTCCTGGCCGCTCCCACCCAGTGAAAGGAATGGCGCGATCGTGGGCGCCGGTTGCAAGAATGACTTTTTCAACTGTTATTGATGATTCAATCCCAGCGGCAAGATAGTTGAGAGTAATTCCATTTTCATTGTGAACTGCGCTCCAGATCTGGGCACCACTGATGTAAGTGATCTTCTCATTTTCATGAAGAGCTCTAAAGTATTTGGCTGATCGCCCAGATTTATATCCCTCCACCTGCGACAAATGTCTCCAGTACTGCCCACCAGGACGTGGGGCCGAATCAATGACCACTACCTGCTCATTGTTCTCAGCCACTGTCATGGCAGCTGCCAGACCTGCCGGGCCAGCACCAATAATCGCAATCATTTGCTGCTCACAATCTGATCATCCTGTTGGATTTCGACCAGACATGCTCTTTGATTTGCAACACCGTTAACTACAACTACGCAATCAAAACAAACGCCAATGCCACAGAAAATCAGCCTCGGTTCGTTATGAAAGCGAGTTGTTCGCAGCTCTCGCACGCCAGATGCCATCAGCGCTGCCGCAATCGACTGACCCTGCGCACCTTCATAACTATCTCCGTTGAAGGTAAAGGAAATCTCGCCACTGAAATTGTTGCTCACAACAAGACCTCAGCAAATCTCTTCGGTGAGAAAGCAGCTGGGTCCATAAATGATGGGCGACCAAGGATGGTGTCGGTGATTAGGGCAGCCGATCCCGGTGCAAGTCCGATTCCGGCTCCTTCATGTCCGGCGGAATGCCACAATCCTTTTACTTTGTAATCTTCACCGATCAAAGGAAGATGATCTGGTGCATAAGGTCTAAAGCCGCGATAGACGCGCAGGAGTTGGACATCGCGCAAGATAGGAAAGAGCGATGTTGCCTGGGAAGCTAGCTTGCGCACGATCTCGTAATTCATGGTGGAATCAAAGCCAACTCGCTCACGACTTGCTCCAATAAGAATGGTTCCGCTGCGAGTTCCCTCTACCACCGTACTGGTCTGTAAATCGGCATCACTGCTGGCCACATTGACTACATAGTCTGAGTCATAGACCTTATGGAATATATATTGCGGGGCGGGTTCGGTTACCAAGATAAATCCACGTCTGGGTGCAACAGGTAAATGTGATCCCGCAAGAGATGCTATTTCTCCCGCCCATGTGCCAGCTGCATTGATAACAATCGGCGCCGAATACTCTCCAGTGCTCGTCTTCACACTCTTTATCGAGTCATCAGCGATAGTGAAACCAAGAACTTTGGAACGCATCACGAGCTCTCCACCTCGGGCAATCACGCTCTGAATAATGCGAGCCGCAGCAAGCATTGGTTGGCACTGAGCGTCCTGCGGATAGAAAACTCCTGATGAGAGTTCTGGATGCAGATACGGTTCCAGTTCATGAAGCCGCTTGGAATCAAGCTTTTCAGTGACAACGCCATGCTCTGACTGAGATCGCGCCAGCGCCATCAGCTGTGAATCATCTGATCGTGCTACCACCACACCGCCCTTGGCTTCTAACTCAAAGGAATCTCCGACATCTTCTTGCATCTCAAACCAAAGATCACGAGATCTCAGCGCAAGAGTGAGCTCAGGACCAGGATCTTTATCTGAAACAAGAATGTTTCCTTCACCTGCTCCAGTTGTTCCACTAGCTACCGTGCCCCGGTCGATGATCAATACTTTGAAACCAGCATTAGTGAGCGATAGCGCAGCGCACGCACCAACGATTCCAGCACCGATAACAATTGCATCTGGGTTCTTCATCTACTCAACCCAAGATTTCTCTATGCACAGCAGCAAGATCGCCATCTGTGGCCGCTGTGATATCCCACGGCTTATGTAGTCCGTCGTTATCCCAACGCGGAATGACGTGCATGTGTAGATGAAAGACAGTTTGCCAGCCGGCTTCCCGATTCATCTGAAAGATGGTCATTCCTTCTGAACCCAACTTCCTCTGGAGTAAATCAGCTACCTCTTTAGTGGCAGCAGCTACTGCGCCATAGCTCTGCGCGTCAATCTCGTGAATATCTGTGAAATGCTGCTTAGGAATCACCAACGTGTGCCCCTTAGCAGCAGGGAAGATATCGAGGAAGGCATAGCAATTATCGTTTTCAAAGACTTTTCGCGATGGCACTACACCTTCAACAATCTTGCAGAAGAGACAATCGCTCATGCGGCTAACTCTATTCTTTTGATTCGCTCACGAGCAATCCTTTGTGAAGGAGATTCATGGCCAAGCATGTAGGAGAGAAAATCAAGTAAAACCCGGCTTACCTTCAGCCAGCTCTTGGATTTTAGCTTCAGCCCCAAGACGGTGAGAAATGGTTCATCGATTGTGGCAATGGCTGCATTGCGCAAGATCGCATAGAAGAAGAGTCCTCCCTTGCTAAATGGAGGCGCGAGAATAAATCGCACGATTGGTGGCGTCATCGCGATAGCTGCAACTTCATCCTTAACAAACCTTGCAATCTCAGCATCTAATTCGTACATGGACTGTGGGGCAGAGTTAAGCCCTAACGGTTTGGCACTCTGTGACCACTCGCGGATGTATTGATCACCTATGCCATCTGTGTCGTAGCCGAGTTCTTGGTACGTGCGCAAGAAGGAATCAGTAAAGGCGCAGTGCACCCACAGTAAATATCTAGGGTCACTTGCCGCATAAGGTCGGACTTCGTTCTTGCCATCCGGGTAATTGCCTACAACCCGCTTATGAATTTCATTCACTCTCCCGGCTTCGCGTTCTATAGCTTCGGTCGAGCCAAAGGACGTAATAGTGAGCCAACGAGTAGTGCGCTCAAGGCGTCCTAATGGATCAGAGTCATACTGTGAATGTTCTGCCACACCTGTGAGTGCAGCTGGATGAGCTGCCTGCATCAGTAACGCTCTGATGCCACCTACGATTGTTGAAATACAACCGTGTACTTGCCACACCGCACTGTTCGGTCCGAAGTAGCCGATGTCATCACCGATTGCCATCTGCGCAGACCACGCAGGTGCACCGCTGGCATCCCCGGAGACTGTCTTTCTAAAGGAGTCTGCCGCGCGCTTTCCACCGAGGAGGGCGACAATTTTATGCACGATGAAAGTTTAACAAAGATGAGAATTAATGCGATTCGATAAATATCCGAGAGTTTTCAAAGATGATTTCGGCATCATAATCAAGCGGGGCAACGTGATAGCTATTAACCAACTCAATTCTGCTCTTCTCACGTGAGGCTATACCTTTAAGAATAATCTCGGTGTTAGAGACTGGAAGGGTGTGGTCTTCGGTGCTGTGAAAGAGCTGAACTGGCAAGGTGACATTGGGTAATTGCTTGCGAGTGACGCTGCACATCTTCAGTAGTTCATAGACGCCCACAATGGCATTGGCGTCATAGCCGGCTTCGGTCACTCCTGGGCGCTTGAGGTCATCACCGATAGCCGAGCGAAACTTTTGAAAACGACTCAGCAGCCAAGCCAATTGTGCGGGCACAAACCTGATGTGGATCATGGGATTAACCAAAATCAAACCCGCAAGTTCCTGTGAGTAGCGCGCTGCAATATTTAAAGAAGTGGTTCCCCCCATCGAAAACCCAACAAGAAAAACTTTCTCACAACTGCCCAGCAATGACTGTAATTCACTCTCCGCCTTCGCTGGCCATTCTTGCCACTTCACTTGGTTCAGATCTTCGACTTTTGTGCCATGGCCCGGAAGTAACGGAACGTTGACGGTGTATCCGTGGGAGTTGAGATATTCAGCCCATGGACGCATCGAGGCCGGAGAGCCAGTAAAACCATGAACCAGAAGAACGCCGATCTTTGCATTGGCCCCGTGTCCTACCGCCTGCCAATCACGCAATAACTCAATCGGAACGCCGTGGATGCTCATATCGAAAATGGTATGGCGTAAGCAATGTCAGGGCAATCACATACAGTTCGTTGCGTGAGCGACAATTCCTGGCAATCAACGTTGCAAGATCTTGGTCGTCCCCTGCTGGAAACAACATTTGCTGTCATTGATTTAGAGACCACTGGTGCTGGCCCGCATATCGGCGCTGCTATTACCGAAATTGGCGCGGTCAAAGTTAAGGCAGGTAAAACTCTTGGTGAATTTGAAACCTTCATCAATCCTGGTCATCCCATCCCTGACTACATCCAAGAGCTCACCGGCATCAACGACTCCATGGTTCATCAGGCTCCCTCAATATCTACTGTTCTGCCCTCACTCTTTGAATTTCTCGGTTCGCATCAAGAGACGGTACTCGTTGCGCAGAATGCCCCCTTTGATCTCGCCTTTCTTAAGCACTACGCGCGAGTGCACGATTTCCCATGGCCGGCATTTACTGTCCTTGATACTGCGATCATCGCTCGTAAAGTTCTTACTCGGGATGAAGTGCCGAACTGTAAGTTGGGAACTCTTGCTACCTTCTTTGGAACCCAGACCACTCCTAACCATCGCGCACTTGATGATGCCCGGGCAACAGTTGATGTATTACACGGATTAATTGAGCGCCTTGGCTCCTTCGATATCTACACTTTGGAAGAACTTCACAACTTTGGTAAGAAAGTTAAGAAGCTGAAATCTGGGAAGTAAGCGTCGCCCATTTCTTGAGTAACGCACTAGCTGCTCCAGAATCGACAGCTTCAGTAGCACGCGAAAGCCCAGCGGTGAGTCGCTGCTTAACATCCGAATTTAAGTCGCCTTCGAAAGCGGCAATGGCTGCGGCGGCATTAAGTAGAACCGCATCACGGGGTGCGCCCCGTTCACCTGCAAGAATGGCAAGGCTGATGCGTGCATTCTCGGCTGGATCTCCCCCAACAATGGCTGATAGCGGTGCATTGGAGAGACCAAAATCTTTTGCATCAATTCGATCACTTGTGACGACATCTTTCCCAATAGAGAGAATGGTCGTTGTTGTCGCTAACGTAATTTCATCAAGCCCATCATCGCCGCGAAAGACAAAACCATCGCAGCCTTTGGCAGCCAATACTTGCGCCATCACTAAATGCATCCGTTCATTGGCAACACCCACAGCTGCTGCCTTTGGCTTGGCCGGGTTAGCCAGTGGTCCCAAAATATTAAAGACTGTTGAAACGCCAAGTTCTTTTCGAGCTGGTGCAGCAAATCGCATAGCGGCATGAAAAATCGGAGCGAAGCAGAAACCAATGCCTAGCTCCCGCACTGTGCGCTCCACACCTTTGCCATCAAGGCCCGGTACTACACCTAAGGCTTCCAGGAAATCAGAGGCACCAGATTTGGATGAGACAGCGCGATTGCCATGTTTAACTACTCGAGCACCAGCTGCGGCGGCGATGATTGCCGCGGTTGTTGAAATGTTGATCGTGTGTGCGCCATCTCCGCCAGTTCCCACGGTGTCGACTGCGCGTTCTGTGATATTGATGGGCGCTGCGTGTGCATACATCTCGGCAACGAGTGCTCCTACTTCATCAGCGGTTTCACCCTTGGCTTTAAGCGCGAGCAGAAAGCTCTTAATAGATTCCACATCAGCGCTTCCACTCAATATTTCACGCATCACAAACCGAATTTGCTCCGGTTCTAAATCTCTTCCCGCGTTGAGGATTTCTATATTCGCAGAAAAACTTCCATCAGCAAGTGATGAGCTCATGGCGAATTCGTTCCCCGTCTTGTCTAAAGCGTGGAAAGTGCAGTTGTGCGAGTACGAAGTAGATCTGCGACCGTGGCCGAAAGTGTGAATGGATCAATCGGGTGCAGCACATTTGCCTCTGCCCGAGACCACGCTGCCAGCCAGGCATCAGCTTTGCGGCCAGTGATAACCAATACTGGTGGGCAATTGAAAACCTCATCTTTAAGTTGGCGCGCTATTCCAAGGCCGCCTTCCGGAACAGATTCTGCGTCGAGAATGAATAAATCAATTGGCTTATCGGATCCTGGCTTCTTGCCATCGACAAAGAGTCGAAGTGCTGCCCCAGTGGCGAATTCGTGAATCACGTGCTCGGCCATCTCTGGCGCTACTCGGTTTCCCAGGGCGCCAATTATCGCTTGCCTCACAGATGAATCATCCGAATACAAAACAATGGAGTATTTACGCTCTTTACTACCGTGGGACTCGGACATGAGCGAAGTCTATTCTGGATAATCCGGATGTCGACTCTCATTTTTTGGTGACCCTTTTCACCTATTTCCAAGGGCAAATCGGGCCTCCGGGCGGGGGCTTAAATAGGTCAGTTCGCACCTTTTCGGGAATAATGGCGCCCATGACTAGCACTAGCGTGAGCTCGCACCACAAGATAACCCGCCCTAACTTGGTGGCGGTCGGAACGATTGTGTGGCTGTCCAGTGAGCTGATGTTTTTTGCCGCACTCTTTGCAATGTATTTCACAACGCGCGCTGTGCAAGGCCCAACTATCTGGCTTGAATCTACTGAAGTTCTCAATATTCCATTTGCAGCCTTTAACACCACGGTACTAGTTCTCTCTTCTGTCACCTGTCAGTTCGGTGTCTTCGCTGCAGAGCGCTACCAAGCAAGACGCACCGGATCACTTTTCAAATTCACCGAATGGGGAATGCGCGAATGGTTCTCACTCACATTTCTTATGGGTGGCTTCTTCGTCGCTGGGCAGATTTATGAGTACGCACACCTTGTTCTCGAAGGACTCACTCTTTCATCCAATGCCTACGGTTCGGTTTTCTACCTCGCAACTGGGTTCCACGGTCTGCACGTAACAGGTGGTCTCATCGCATTCCTGATCGTCATGGTTCGCGTTGCTAAAGCTCGACGATTTACCCAAGGTCAAGCAACAACTGCGATTGTGGTTTCCTACTACTGGCACTTCGTAGACGTTGTTTGGATTGCTCTCTTCTCTGCTATCTACCTCATCAAATGATTAAGTACGAATTGAAAGGAACACTGTGAAGCGTCTTTCTCGGCTACGTAGACATCGAGCGACAGGTCCAATCCTGCTGATCTTTGCGCTCTTCACCATTGGCACAACCTTCCAAGTTGCCAGCGCCGTCGATGCCGAACAAACGACAACAATCGCAGCCCGCTCTGCTGCTATCGATGAAGGTCGTGAGATTTTCCTTAAGGGCTGTTCTTCTTGCCACGGACTTAACGCAGAAGGCGGCGAGATCGCTCCTTCTCTGATTGGAGTTGGCGCAGCATCGGTAGATTTCCAGGTAGCAACAGGGCGCATGCCGATGGGAGATATGAGCGTCCAAGCGATGCGAAAGACTCCGGTGTATAACGCCGAAGAGGTCTATGCACTTGCCATGTATGTCGCATCCCTCGCCCCCGGACCAGAAATTCCAACCGAGGAAATGTTGAACTACGAACGCGATGGTTCTACTGCTGAAGGTGGCGAACTATTTAGAACTAACTGCGCAATGTGTCACAACTTCGCCGGGCAAGGTGGCGCACTTACCCAAGGTAAATATGCACCCACTGTCATGGGTGTTACACCTCGACATATTTATGAGGCAATGATTACCGGTCCGCAATCAATGCCAGTATTTAGCGATAAGACGATTACCCCTGAAGAAAAACTCTCCATGATTAAGTGGATCAAGGCCGCCGAAGCAGAACCTCAGTTGGGCGGAGCCGCACTCGGTCGTGTTGGTCCAGTTACTGAAGGACTACTTGTGTGGACACTTGGAATCGGACTGCTTATTGGTGTTGCAGTCTGGTTAGCAGCGAAGGCGAGATAGATAGATGTCTAACGAGATAGAACTCATCAAAGATCCAGGTCTGCCAGCACATGTTCATCGCCGCGCAGATACTGACCCAAAGGCTGCTGTTCGTGCCGAGCGTCAGGTAGCAACGCTCTTTATTCTCTCCGCCCTCGGAACTGTCCTCCTTGTTTACTCATATCTCTTCGTCGATGAAGACATTTTCTTCTTCATTCCAGTTCTAGGAAATACCAATGCTCACCAGCTTGGTCTGGGAATGGGAATGGCTATCGCGCTCTTCTGTATTGGTGCAGGTTTGATTCACTGGGCCAAGACACTGATGCCTGATGAAGAAGTCATTGCCCAGCGTCATGAATTTAAATCTGAAGATGAAGACCGGGAAGATTTTGTTAAGACCGTTAAAGCTGGCGCCGCCGCCGCCGGTCTTGGTCGCAGACCACTGATTAAACGCACACTAGGCGCAGCCCTTGGTCTCTCTGCTATCTCACCGGTGCTACTACTAGGTGACCTCGGTCCACTACCTGGAAACAAACTTAAGACAACATCATGGAAGAAGGGCACTCGCCTGGTTACTGATCCAGGTGATCGCCCGCTACGTCCGGAAGATTTGGAAGTAGGCGCAGTAGCTCAAACACTCCCTGAGATAGCACCTGGCGAGCACCGATCTTTAAATGACATTGGAAAAGATGCGGTGCTACTTATCCGTCTTCGCCCGGAAGAATTCAATCTCGATGCCGAACGACTTTCCTGGACCTATGAGGGAATTATTGCCTTCTCAAAGATCTGTTCTCATATGGGATGCGCGGTTGCCCTCTATGAGCAGCAGACAAAGCATCTGCTCTGTCCATGTCACCAATCAACATTCGATGTGACTCGCGCAGCCAAGGTCATCTTCGGACCTTCAGCTCGCCCTCTTCCACAGTTGCCAATTACAATTGATGCTGAGGGTTACCTCGTGGCACAAGCACCATTTAATGAACCCGTCGGACCTAGTTTCTGGGAGCGCTCAAGATGACAGCACGCGAAAGAATCGCCGGTAACGTCGCAGGATATGTAGATGATCGCACAGGTGCGGCCAAGTGGATGAAGAAGAATCTCACCAAAGTCTTCCCCGACCACTGGTCATTCTTGCTCGGTGAAATCTGTCTCTACTCTTTCGTCATTCTGCTTCTCTCCGGAACTTTCCTTACATTTTGGTTTGATCCATCAATGCGCGAAGTCGTCTATGAGGGTTCCTACGAACCGTTGCAAGGCTTAGAGATGTCAGCCGCCTACGCATCTACTCTTGATATTTCATTTGAAGTTCGTGGCGGATTACTCATGCGCCAGATTCACCACTGGGCCGCACTCATATTTATGGTGGGAATAGTCGTGCACTTGATGCGCGTCTACTTCACCGGCGCATTCCGTAAGCCTCGTGAATTTAACTGGATTATCGGAGTTGGACTTCTCACTCTTGGAATCGTGGAAGGCTTCTTGGGATACTCACTTCCCGATGATCTTCTCTCCGGAACTGGTATCCGCATCGCGGAAGCAATTATTCAAGCTCTTCCTGTAGTTGGTTCCTACCTTGCCTTCTTCGCCTTCGGCGGCGAATTTCCGGGTGTCGCTTTCATCCCACGTATCTATACCGTGCACGTGCTCTTGCTTCCAGGAATCTTCCTGGCACTCATCACTGTTCACTTAATGCTTGTTTGGTACCAGAAGCACACCCAGTTCCCAGGCCCAGGTCGCACCGAGAAGAACGTTGTTGGTTATCCACTGATGCCGGTCTATATGGCTAAAGCTGGCGGATTCTTCTTCATTGTCTTTGGCGTTACCGCTTTTCTTGGCGCGGTCGCATCGATTAACCCCATCTGGTTATACGGTCCATACACGCCAGGACAAGTCTCGGCCGGCTCCCAACCTGATTGGTATATGGGTTGGCTAGATGGTTTGGTTCGTATGGCTCCCCCACTTGAAACAGTCACCTTCGGATACACCACCTCTTGGAACATTTTGATTCCTGGACTTATCTTGCCCGGCATCATGTTCACCGCCCTAGCGCTCTATCCATTTATTGAGAGCTGGGCAACTGGAGATAAGCGCGAGCATCATCTGCTTGATCGCCCGCGTAATGCACCTACTCGCACCGCAATCGGTGCGATGGCGCTGACATTCACACTTGTCACACTTCTCAATGGCGGTAACGACATTATTGCCACAACATTTGATCTCACCATTAATCAGATGATGTGGTTCTCTCGCATTGGTGTCATTGTCTTGCCGCCTCTTGCATATGTAATTACCAAGCGCCTATGTCTTTCACTACAGCGCGCTGATCGCGATCTCGTTCTGCACGGGCGCGAGACCGGACGCCTGGTTCGCATGCCAAATGGTGAATTCACTGAAATTCATGAGCCAATCTCACCTGAAAAGGCTTGGCTGCTTACCTCTCATGAACAACTAGCACCACTTGAACTTCCGGAGCTAGATGGCGGTGGAGTTCGCAGACCAGGGGCAATCAAGAACAAGATTCGTAATCGAATCTCACGCTCGATGGCTACTGCAGTTCCTAAGGCAACTGAGTCAGAGCGCAAAGAACTCGAAGGTCATCACTAGTGAGTAAGAACTAGTTCTGTAGAACTAAGGCAACGCCCAGTGTGGTCATGGCGATTCCGATGAACCCCAGGGCGTTGATCTTTTCCCCAAAGAGAATATATGTCTCTAGCACTGCAATCGGTGGCACGAGATAGAACAAGGATGAGACCTTCGCAGCCGAACCGCGATTGAGAAGCCAGAAGAGCAAGAGCACTGCCGCAATTGATGTGACAAGCACCGCCCAGAGCATTGCAAATAAGCCGGTCTGCGTGAGGTGGAATTCAGTCTTACCTAGCGCAACAGAGAGAATCAGCAGAACTACGCCAGAGATTGCGAACTGATAGGTGGTACCAATTAAAAGCGGAATTGCGTGACCAATTTTCTTCTGCATCAAGGTCGCAACCGTGCTTCCCAAGAGTGCTAGGACCAGTAGCCCGAGTGATGTTGTCGTAAAGTGCGATGTGCCAGAGAGCTTTGGTAAGACGACAAGAAAGACTCCGATGAATCCCAGTACTAAACCGACTACCTGCTTTCTAGTTAAGGGTTCACTCAATAATCGAATGGCGATCAGGGAGACCAGCACCGGCTGCATACTTGTAATCACTGAAGATAGGCCTGCTGGTGCTCCCAAGCTGATTGCATACCAAACTCCCGCTAAATACATACCGTGAAGAGTGATGCCAATTGCTAGTGAGGCGAGAACATCACTCCGGGAGAGCTTTAACGGGGCTCGAAAAATAAACGCCAGCAGCAGCAGAATGAGTGCGGCTAGAAGTAATCTGATTGCGAGAAAATAGAGCGGATCCCCTGATGAAAATGCATACTTTGAAACTGGAAAGCCTGAGCTCCAGATCAGGACGAAGATCCAGGGCGCGAGTGCTACCAGCTTTCGCACAATATCCTTGCGGCAGCTTCGCTAGTGATTCTTAGTGGCTGCTACTGGTCAGTGGCTTTTCGTACTCAGTGACCATGCCGATGATGCTGATAATGAGCGCACCTAGCGCAATCAGGGTGAGCCACCAGCCGATAATCAGACCAAGACCCATGGCAGTTGCACTTAGCGCAACCGGAAGTGGCCACCATGAGTGCGGGCTATAGAAACCAAGTTCACCGGCATCATCTGCAATTTCAGCATCGACATTATCTGAAGGAATATCAAAGCCAATTCGCTTCTGCGTGAACCAGATATAGAAGCCGACCATGCCCGCTAAACATGCTGCCAGGATCATGCCGGTAATACCAACGGCTTCACCACCGACGTAGTAATAAACCACCGACATGATCACATAGAAAATAGAGAGTCCGGTAAAGAGCTGCCAATTAGCCTTCATGCTTAGTGACCTTCTGTCTTAATGTGAGGGTGGTGTAAATCAAATGCTGGTCGCTCAGAGCGAATGCGTGGCATCGAGGTGAAGTTATGGCGTGGTGGTGGACACGATGTTGCCCACTCAAGGGAGGAGCCATAGCCCCAAGGATCATCGACTTCAACCTTTGGTGAAATGCGAGTAATCCAAACATTGACGAAGAACGGAATCATGGAAAGAGCCAGCAAGAATGAACCAACCGTTGAAATCATATTCATCTCGGTAAAGCCATCGGTTGCTAAGTAGTCGGCATAGCGACGAGGGAAGCCCTTAATACCTAACCAGTGCTGAATCAGGAAGGTGAGGTGAAAGCCAAAGAAGAGAGTCCAGAAGTGAATCTTGCCTAGTCGTTCATTGAGCATGCGTCCGGTCATCTTTGGCCACCAGAAGTAGAAGCCAGCGAACATGGCAAAGACCACAGTTCCAAATAAGACATAGTGGAAGTGCGCAACCACGAAGTAAGAAGCAGAGACAGCGAAATCAAGTGGTGGTGAGGCCAAGATAATTCCGGTGATTCCGCCGAAGAGGAATGTGACGAGGAATCCCATGACCCAGAGCATCGGTGTTTCAAAGGTGACATGGCCGCGCCACATGGTTCCGATCCAGTTAAAGAACTTCACACCGGTGGGAACACCGATAAGAAATGTCATAAAGGAGAAGAAGGGCAAGAGCACTTTTCCACTAGCAAACATGTGGTGCGCCCACACTGCAACCGAGAGCGCTGAAATAGCGATGGTTGCGGCAATCAAACCTTTGTAACCAAAGATTGGCTTACGACTAAAGACCGGCAAGATTTCAGTTGCGATTCCAAAGAATGGCAGCGCCAAGATATAGACCTCAGGATGACCAAAGAACCAGAACAAGTGCTGCCATAACATGGCTCCACCGTTTGCCGGATCAAAGATATGTGTTCCATAGAGTCGATCTGATTCAAGTCCAAAGAGCGCTGCGGCCAATGGTGGGAAGGCCAGCAGAACGAGAATTGAAGTTAAGAGGACGTTCCAAGAGAAGATGGACATGCGGAACATCGTCATTCCAGGTGCGCGCATCGTAAAGATTGTTGTAATGAAGTTAACGCCGCCCAGGATTGTGCCAAGGCCGGAGATAGCAAGACCCATTACCCAGAGGTCGCCACCAATTCCAGGAGAGTATGTTGAGTTAGCAAGAGGTGCGTAGGCAGTCCAACCAAATGATGCCGCTCCCCCGGGAGTTAAGAAACCGGCAACGGCTTGAATTGAACCAAAGAGAAAGAGCCAATAAGAGAGCATATTAAGACGAGGGAAGGCAACATCTGCCGCTCCGATTTGTAGCGGCATGATGACGTTTGCAAAACCAACAAAGAGCGGTGTGGCAAACATCAGCAACATGATCGTTCCGTGCATGGTGAAGATCTGGTTGTACTGCTCAACGCTAATGAACTGCATTCCTGGGCGAGCAAGCTCGATGCGGATGAGAAGTGCTAGAACTCCGGCAAAGAGGAACCAGAAGAATGATGTTGCTAGGTAGAGATAACCAATGCGCTTGTGATCCGTTGAGGTGATTGTCTTTACGAACTGAGAGCCTAAAGATGTCTTTTGGACTCCCTGGCGCGGAGCTGCAATCGTTGGACGTTCTGCATACGTGGTCATGCTGCGCTCGCCTTCAGTGAGTCAAGATACTTCTGATAATTCTCTGGTGAAACTACCTTCACCTTAAAGAGCATTTGTGAATGGTTTCGCCCGCACAAGATGTTGCATCGACCTGGGAATTCACCAATCTTGTTGGCAGTAAATTGCAAGTGGTTCGTCTCTCCCGGCAAGTTCTGCATCTGGATCATGAATGCTGGAATCCAGAAACCATGCACTACATCGTTGGCATTTAAAGTAAAGCGCACGCTCTCACCCTTTGGAAGATAGAGAGTCGGTGGTTGTGCCGGTGTGCCGGTAACAACTGCGTCCTCGCCTGCTTCTGGGTATGAGAACTGCCAAGACCATTGGAAGCCATCAACTGAAATCTCATGCTTGACCGGCGTTGTCTTATCAACGATCTTATTTTCTTTTATGACGGTGAAGTAGAAGAGCACTGCCACGATAATGAAGGGAATAACGGTGTAAAGAATTTCAACTGGAACGTTGTATTGGGTCTGCTTCGGAAATTCACCTTTACTGGCGTTAGCTCTATGAAAAACAGCTGGCCAAAGAATCAAAATCAAAGTGAAGACTCCTACAACTCCGGCGGCAATCCATGAGCCCTGCCAGAGCGAGAGTGAAATGTCATTGACGCTAGAGACTCCCTTAGGAAAGCCCATTCCAGAAACATTGTTGAGATCAAATGAGCAACCGCTGAGGAGAAATAGCGCCGGGAGAATTGCTGCCGCTACTCGGAGTGGGCGCCAGTTGCGTGGTGCGTCTAAAGACATGGGTTAAGGATAGTGGCGAGAAGTGCATGCGCCCATTCGAGGCAGTAGCGTTCATCCGGTGGTACGTGTCACAGGAAACTTCACATCAGAGTCACCTCTAGCCGAGGTAGTTCGTAGCGCCCTGCTGGCCGCCTTTGACCAAGGATGGGCTGATCCGAAGAAACTTTCGCAGTCATCGGCCCGAGCGGCAATTCTGGGAAATCAAGCGCTGGAAAATATCGCTGCGAAATTGAAGGTGCCGGCAGATTCCTTGGAAGTCCTTGGGGAGCCTGCTCTGGGCCATTACTTGGCTATCGCAGGCCTGCTTCGAGATGACCTCACCTTTGCATACTCGGCTACCGACAAAGGAAAAATCAGAGCGATAGCACGATCTCATCGTGGAGCCATTACGGAATTACAGGTCGATGATCAGGGAGCGATTAACTCTGCTCAAATTCCACAGAATTCAGTGCTCTCATTGCAATTAGCTAATGGTGAAACTGGCATTGTGCAGGACTCACAGAGACTTGCAGGGCTATCGAATTTCGTAGCCGTCGATGCAACATCTTCTGGCCCCAGAATTGCCCTACCTGATCATTGGGATACCGCACTCTTTGATGCCCGTTCTTGGTATGGCCCTGGCGGGTTAGCAATTCTTGCGATCAAGAACAAAACCCAATTCGCATATCCGCTGCCTCATATTGCTCCAATCAAATCACCCGGAACATTTTCGCTGCCCTTGCTGATAGCCGCATCAGTTGCACTGACAAACTTCACTCCCGAAGAGGCCACACTTCGTGAGTTCGCAATTTCTGAATTAGCTACAATTCCTGGTGTGCGCGTGGTCGCCCCACAAGCACCTGCTACTACTAACGTTTTCTCCATCATCGTCGCTGGCTTTAATGGAGAGCATTTGGTGCGCGAGCTAGCTGCGCGCTCACTTGATGTGGATTCAGGTTCTGCCTGCTCCCCCGCAGATCTACAGCCGAGCCACGTATTGGCAGCAATGGGTTATCCGACCGATGGACATCTGCTCATCACTCTAAAAAATGGGATGACTCGCGCTGATGTTCAAGCTTTAGTAAGCGCGATTTCTGAGATTACTTCTTAAGCGGGAAGGTGGCTGGCAATTTCACTCGCTGCCTGATCACCGTAGGCCTCGGTAAAGCGAGTGAGAAATTCAGCGCTCGTAAATCGATATTCCTGAGTACCAGTAGTTTCAATCACATAGGTAGCAATCATTGAACCAAGTTGGGCGCACCGCTCATGCGATAGTCCCCACGCAAGCCCGGCAACGAAGCCAGATCTAAAGGAATCACCGACACCTGTTGGATCCACTTTTGCCTTCTCTTTGGCGCATCCAACTTTAATGAATGTTCCATCGATACTTTCAACCCGTGCACCATCTGAGCCCAATGTGACAATCCGATATTTCACTCGCTGCAGAATTTCGTGATCACTCCACCCAGTCTTTTGAATAGCAAGTGCCAACTCATATTCATTCATAAATAGGTAGGTAGCGCCATCGATAAGTTTCTTGATTTCTTCGCCGTTCATGCGCGCCATCTGCTGAGAAGGATCAGCTGCCACCGCGATTCCCATCGCAATTGCCACCTCGGTATGGCGCAGCATCGCCTCCGGATCATCTGGGGAAACAACCAGGATGTCGAGCTTTCCTACCTTGTCGATGATTGGCTTTAGCTCAATGTTGCGAGCCTCTGACATGGCACCCGGGAAAAATGATGCAATCTGGTTTAACTCGGTATCAGTTGTGACTGTGAAGTGGGCGGTGTGTTGCTCGGTGGAGACGAGGGCGTGTGATGTGTCCACGCCATGGCGTGTGAGCCAGGCATCGTAATCAGCGAAATCTTTACCTACCGCAGCAATCAAGATTGGGTTAAGTCCCAGAACTCCAAGGCCGAAAGCGATATTGGCGGCGCATCCCCCGCGACGGACATCTAGACCATCGACAAGGAATGAGAGCGAGACTTTTTCAAGAGAACCGGCGACCAGTGAATCTGTGAACTTGCCCGGAAAGGTCATCAGGTGATCTAGCCCAACAGAACCTGCAACGCCAATTTTCATGGGCGCAATCTATCGAGAGATTCTCAGTAAAAGGTGGGGTTAGTTAAATGAATCGCCGCATGCGCATGAACCTTGCGCATTTGGATTATCAATGGTGAAGCCCTGCTTTTCGATGGTGTCTACAAAATCAATTGAGGCGCCCATCAAATATGGATCACTCATCTTGTCTACGACAACTTTGACGCTACCGAATTCACGTGCGATATCGCCATCTTGTGCGCGGTCATCGAAGTAGAGCTGGTACTTAAGACCAGAGCAGCCACCTGGTTGCACTGCCACACGAAGATAGAGGTCATCGCGACCTTCTTGAGCTAAAAGGGCTGAAACCTTTGCGGCCGCGACATCAGTAAGTGTGATGCCAGTTGTAAGCTCGACAGGAGTTGAAGTCATTTCAGTAGTCATGTGGCTAAGAATACTCGCGCCGGGTTGCCGTGGCGAACCGAAAGAGATGACAATGCTCCCGTGTCTATCTCACTCTCAGATCTGCTCGTCTTAGGCCAAGGCAAAGACCTAGCCTCTGAACGGGGAGTCTCCTGCTCGGGTGAGTTACCGGCTGCAAGTGACCCCACCTTAGTTGAGCGAGCGATAGCTGCCCGAGCCACATTAGGTGATCGAGCCCTGATCCTTGGTCATCATTACCAACGCGATGAAGTTATCCGCTTTGCCGATATCACTGGTGATTCATTTAAGCTCGCACAAGCCGCGGCCGATCAAAGTTCGGCAGAGTTCATATTTTTCTGCGGAGTGCATTTCATGGCCGAAAGTGCCGACATTCTGACTAGCGCAACACAGAAAGTCATACTTCCAGATCTAGCTGCTGGTTGTTCTATGGCAGATATGGCCACGGCCAATCAAGTGGATCAATGTTGGAAAGATCTTGAGAAGTTAGGTGTTGCCTCCCGCACGACGCCAGTGACATATATGAATTCATCTGCAGCCATCAAGAGTTTCACCGGCGAACATGGTGGAACTATTTGCACCTCATCAAATGCGCAGAAATCACTTGAGTGGGCTTTTGCTAAATCCGAGAAAGTCTTGTTTATGCCCGATCAACACCTAGGGCGAAATACCGCTGTGTTATCACTTGGCTTATCACTGGAAGATTGCGTGCTCTGGAATCCATGGAAACCCATGGGCGGCCTTACAGAAGATGAAATTCGTGGAGCGAAGATGATTCTTTGGCGTGGGCATTGTTCTGTTCATGGCCGCTTTTCACTCGATTCAATTCATGAGGTGCGAACCCGAATTCCCGGCGTGCAAGTGATTGTCCATCCAGAGTGCCAATATGAGGTTGTCTCGGCGGCGGATGTTGTGGGAAGTACTGAAAGAATTATTCAGATTGTTTCGCAATCAGCTCCGGGCAGTAAATGGGCGGTCGGTACCGAGTTGAACTTAGTCTCTAGGCTGGCTGCCAATAATCCAGATAAGGAAGTTGTCTTTCTGGATAAGACGGTCTGCTACTGCTCAACAATGAATCGAATCGACCTGCCGCACCTGGTCTGGTCGATGGAGTCCATCATTGCCGGCCACATCGTTAATGAGATTAAGGTCGATCCACGCGTAGCAAAGTATGCAAAGTTGGCTCTAGAACAGATGCTCGCTCTATAGTTGCGCCCATGACTGAATCAACTGACGATAAAAAAGGTCGCCCTACTCCTAAGCGCAAAGAGGCCGAAGCTGCACGCAAAGTTTCTTCACTCGCCCCCGCATCTACTAAGGCAGAGAAGGCTCGAGCTAAAGAAGCATCACGCGCCGCACGTGTTGCACAGCGCGCTGCTTATCTTCGCGGAGATGAGAGCGCACTTCCTGCGCGCGATAAAGGACCGGTCAAGAAATTTGTTCGTAACTATGTTGATGCCCGTCGCTCAGTGGGTGAATATTTCTTGCCGATCATCTTCGTCGTTCTAGTTCTGACCCTGATTCCATCTAGAATCTTTCAGCTCGGAAGTATCTTCATTATGTACGCGGTACTTCTCACCTCAGTAGTTGATGGATTCTTCCTCAGTCGAAAACTCAAGACAGTAGTGACCGAAAAATTCCCCGGCGCTGAAATCAAAGGAATTGGAATGTATGGCTGGCTTCGATCCACCCAGATGCGCAGAATGCGCACGCCAAAGCCAGCAATCAAACGCGGAGATTCTTTCTAAACTTCTTTACTTAAGCGCGTGGTCTAGGAGTTTTATCTTGATCGGCTCTGCGTTCGGGTAAATCCCCCAGGATTTTATCGATAGTTGCCATGACATCGAGTGAGAGCTTTACTCCAGCTGCTTTAACATTTTCTTTCACCTGAGCCGGTTTTGTAGCACCCATGATTGCCGAAGAGACATTCTCGTTCTGCAATACCCAGGCCAGAGCAAGCTGAGAAGTAGTTAAGTCATGATCTGCCGCTATCGGTTTCAGATTTTGCACAGCAACCAGAATTTCATCTTTCATAAAGGCTGAGATAAAACCTGCTCCGCTCTTCTTATCTGTTGCCCTGGAGCCAGCCGGAGGTTTCACACCCGGCAGATACTTGCCAGTGAGAACTCCTTGCGCCATCGGTGACCAAACAATCTGACCAATCCCCTCTTTCTTTGAAAGCGGAACAACTTCGGCTTCAATCACTCGCCAGAGCGCAGAATATTGCGGCTGGCTGGAGACAAATCGGTTGTATCCACGTGCATCTTGAATCGCAAGTGCCTGGGCTATCTGTGGGGCGGTCCATTCCGAGAAACCGATGTAGTGAACTTTCCCCTGGCGAATCAGATCATCGAAGGCGCTTAAGGTTTCTTCTAGCGGTGTTTCCACATCAAATCGATGTGCCTGATAAAGATCGATGTAATCAGTTTTTAGACGCTTGAGTGAAGCGTTGCAAGATTCCATAATGTGTTTACGAGAGAGTCCACGATCATTTTTTCCAGGTCCAGTTGGCCAGTAGACCTTGGTAAGTAATTCGTATGATTCACGGCGCACGCCTTTGAGCGCTCTACCTAAAATAACTTCTGCCTTTGTTCCAGCGTAGACATCGGCTGTATCAAATGTTGTGATGCCGCAATCGAGGGCAGCCTTCACACATTTTGCAGCTGCTTCAGATTCAACTTGGGATCCATGGGTAACCCAGTTTCCATAAGAAATCTCTGAGACATACATTCCTGAACTTCCGAGGCGTCTATATTCCATATCGCCCACCTTATGTCCTTGCGTGGCTAGTTGCCAAGGGTCACCTCATGTGGTTTTCTTCGACCACAACTAAATAGATATCTCCGTGGGGGAAGTTCGGTGCAAATCCGACGCTGACCCGCAACCGTAAGAGCAGAAGTTTTGACTTCTAATCAAGTCGGATTACCCACCTAGATATTTGCATTAGACCAACACCCGCCGAGGTTTGCGGGGTGTAGTCCAAGAGTTACTAGGCCTTCCGTGCTTAGCGCTTGCGAGCTACCCCTGTGAGACTCTCTAACACAGGAGACTCCAGTACATGAAGCACAGTAAAACAGCATCACTCATCGCGATCATCTTGATCGCTTCCCAAGCCATTTCAATGGCACCATCTCAAGCAGCAGCAACAAAGGGATACCGCTATTGGGGTTACTTCCAAGCAGCACCAGGTGCCACCACGTGGACTGCGGCAATGACAGGCCCAACCGTTGATATCAAAGATGGCGCAGTTGAAGGATGGTCTTTCGTATTTAGCAGCGATGACATTCCATCGGTAGCACCTTCAGTGAAGGCTAATTTCACAGCTATCTGTGGAAATACAAAGGCGGTTCCTGGCAAGAAACGCATCGCACTCGTTGTTGATTTTGGAAACAAGGCATACGCACCTGCAGGTGAAATGGTGCAAAAGACAATCACTCGCTGCGTTACCACCGCGATGAGCTCACAAGGTATCGATGTCCTGGGTCAAGTAGTCAAAGTTCGCGCAGCTAAATCAGGGCTCATCTGCGGCTTTAATGGATATCCAAAGAAGGAATGTGGCGTGGAGATCAAAACTCCGGCCGCACTTCTCAAGAAGTAGTTAGCAACACTTATGACTAAACCGCTACACCCACTGACTATGTGGGTCTGGTCGCTGATTCTCGCAATTGGAATCGTGGCTTTAGATAACACCTGGGTGGCACTTGCCACAGTGGGTGTAGCGGCTTTAGTTGTCTACCTGCGCAAAGATGGGTCACCGTGGAATGCGACTTTCTGGTGGTCTCTTCGAGTCGGAGTTTTCATCATCGCAATCCGCGCACTCATGGGAGTACTCATCGGTGTTCCGATTCCAGGAACCGAACTCTTTCGGATTCCAATCCTCGAGCTACCCTCCTGGATGCCCGGAATCCGTATCGGCGGCGCAGTAACACTGGAACGACTCTCATCTTCACTTCACGAAGGTGTCATCATCGCCACCATGATCGCTCTCTTCGGAGCAGCATCTGCTCTGACTAGTCCACACAAATTGCTCCGAGTCTTGCCCGTATTCATTTATGAAATCGGCATCACCCTTGTAATTGCAACCTCCGTCTTTCCACAACTTGCGCAAAGTGTGAAGCGAATAAGAAGAGCGCAACAGATGAGAGGCATCGATAAAGTTTCTCTGCGCTCTATCGCCTTGCCGCTACTGGAGGAGACTCTCACTCGCTCTTTGCAGCTGGCGCAATCGATGGATTCTCGTGGTTATGGTGTGAGTAGAAAGAGGTCTCGTTATCGCCCCGCACCGTGGCTTGCTCGTGATTTTTACTTTGTGATAACGGCTGTGGCCGCGGCAACTGTGATGGTCGCATCATGATCACCTTTTCCAATGTTTCACTGATCTATCCGCACACGACCAAGACAATCTTGGAAGACCTCACTTGCCAGATCGCTGAAGGTGAAATGGTCTTAGTCATGGGCCAGACCGGATCTGGAAAATCTTCACTCTTGCGTCTTATCAATGGCCTTGTTCCCCATCACACGGGTGGAATCCTGGCTGGTGACATTACAGTCGATGGAATTTCTACGCGCGAGGTAAAGCCCGGCTCCCTCGCTCACTTAGTAGGAATTGTTGGACAGAACCCCATCAATGGATTTGTAACAGATATCGTCGAAGAAGAGATTGCCTTTGGCATGGAAGCTCTTAATTTCGCACCTGATGTGATGCGAAAGCGAGTCGAGGAAGTCCTTGATTTACTCAGTCTGAATTCGGTTCGTAATCGAGCAATCAGTTCGCTCAGCGGTGGTGAGCAACAGCGCGTTGCCATCGCCTCAGCGCTGGTGATGCACCCCAAAGTATTGGTTCTTGATGAACCGACGAGTGCCCTAGATCCGATAGCGGCTGAGGAAGTGCTCTCAGTCCTGCATCGCCTGGTGCACGATCTCAGCGTCACTGTCATTATTGCCGAGCATCGTTTGGAACGAGTGATTCAATTCGTTGATCGCATCATCTATATCGAAAGTGATGGCGAGACCTCTATTGGTAGCGCTGAAGAGATTCTTGAAAAATCGACACTCGTTCCACCAATTATCCGACTTGCCCGCGCGCTGAACTTAAGTGAATTTGGAACGAGTGTGCGAGAAGTGCGCCGGCTTACAACTGAAGTTAGAAATATTGATACCCAGGTGGAAGCAAAGCCACGACCGTCAACTTCACCAGTAATCGAAGTGGACTCACTTCAGATTCAATATGGCACCGATATTGCACTGCATAAGATTTCGACCGTAATCGGCCAAGGAGAAATTGTCGCTCTGATGGGACGCAACGGGGCTGGTAAGAGTTCACTTCTTGAAGCCATTGTGGGAGTACTAAAACCCAATGCTGGTTCGGTGCGGGTTTACGGTGGCGATCCGGCTGAGCTGGCAGGAAGTAAACGACGAGAAACGATTGGTTATGTTCCACAAGAGCCGGCCGATTTACTCTATGGCCAAAGCGTGCAAGGTGAGTGCGCACAAGCCGATATCCAAGCTGGCCTTACCCCAGGCACCACACTCGCATTCTTAAACAGGCTTGTTCCAGCAATCTCTGAAAATGCACATCCGCACGATCTTTCCGAAGGACAACGACTAGCACTTGTTCTGAGCATTGTGCTCTCTGGAAATCCGAAACTTCTCATTCTTGATGAACCCACTAGAGGTTTGGATTATCAAGCCAAAGCACTCTTCACGCTTGCACTCAAAGAGTATGCCAAAACACTTAATAACCCCGTTCTACTTGCCACACACGATGTTGAACTTGTTGCCGAGTTAGCTGACCGAGTTATTTTCTTAGCAGAAGGTGAAATAGTTGCCGACGGTTCCACCCTCGATGTTTTACTGAGTTCGCCCGCCTTTGCCCCGCAAGTTGCCAAGATCATGTCTCCACAACCATGGCTCACAGTCGATCATGTTGTTGCAGCGTTAGCAGCAAACTCATGAAAACCAAGAACATTCTTATCTTCTCGAAGTTACAGTTCTTGGTGCTAGCTGCAACGAGTACGGTGGGACTACTTGGATTCTGCTGGCCATTTCTAATCTCTACGCAAGTTTCGCATCCGCAATGGATATTTCTCTGTGCTACTCCACTTGCACTCGCGCTCTTTCTGATCAGTGTCAGTAACGGTTCACTCGATGCAAAATCAGTCGCCCTCCTTGCTCTGCTTTCCGCGTTAGTTGCTGCCCTGCGTCCTCTTGGAACAGGTGCGGTGGGCCTTGAACCAATGTGGTTTCTCTTGATTTTGAGTGCGCGAGTTTTTGGTCCGTCATTTGGCTTTCTTCTAGGCGCACTTTCCATGTTGCTATCAGCGCTCATCACTGGCGGCACCGGACCGTGGCTGGCATATCAATGTTTTGCCGCTGCCTGGATTGGACTTGGTGTCGGGTTACTCCCTCGCAAGGTGCGCGGAAAAAAAGAGATTGCACTTCTTGTGCTCTATGGAATTCTTGCCGCCGAATTCTTCGGGATTGCCATGGATCTGCAATTTTGGCCGTGGTATCTGGGAGTCGACTCCCAGCTTTCATTTACTGCCGGTGCACCGATATCTGCCAACCTGAGCAACTTTCTGAGTTACCACTTCTTATCTGCCATGGCCTGGGATATTCCCCGTGCGATATTCACGTCCGTTCTGATTATTCTGACGGGGGTACCCGTACTTGGGGCGCTGCGACGGGCTCATACGCGCGCTGCATTTCTCTCACCAATTGAATTTAGAAATTTTACGACTAGCGAACGTGCGATGGGGAAAATGGCAACGAAGCTATAGTTGCCGAAGATGTGCGCCCTCGCACATCTATCACTACTTCATCACCTTCGCTCAACCCTGGATTAATCAGTGCCAGTGCAATTCCAGCTTTTAGTGACGGGGAGAAGGTTCCGCTTGTGACGACTCCTACTTCCGCACCTTGCATATCCTTCACAACCATTCCCGCGCGCGGAATACCGCGATCATTTGATTTCAGGGCGCGCAGTGTGCGAACAGTGCCCTCTTCGCGCTCGGCACGTAGCGCTGTGGCGCCGCGAAAATTCACTTTCTTCCATCCAATTGCCCATCCCGCACTGGCCTGAACTGGTGTGATCTCTAGCGTAAGTTCATGACCGTGTAATGGATAACCCATCTCAGTGCGCAAGGTATCTCGGGAACCGAGTCCGCATACCTCGCCATCGAATGCTTTCATCGCTTGCACCAGGACATCCCAAACAACTTCGGCATCATCCCAACGTGGGACGATTTCATATCCATGTTCACCGGTGTAACCAGTTCGGCAGAGAATTACATCGCAACCACCAATCATGACATGAGCAAAAGCCATGTAATCCATCGTCGGATTAACTCCCAAGCTTTTAATCACTGCCTGTGCATCAGGACCTTGCAGCGCTAACACCCCAAATTCTTCATGAAGATTGGTGACCGAAATTCCCTGCGGGGCTTGGGATTGCAGAACGCGAACTACATCAGCAGTATTTGATGCATTTGGGATTAAGAAGAAATCCTCATCGCTATTCTTATAAGCAATCAGGTCATCAACGACACCACCATCATCGTTGCAAAGCAGGGTGTATTGGGCCTTGCCATCAGTGATCCGGCTCAGATCATTGGTAAACATCAGATTAAGAAATTCCAGCGACCCTGGTCCGCTCACACTGGCTTTGCCAAGATGGGAAACGTCAAATAACCCAACCCGCTCGCGCACCGCCTTGTGCTCAGCAAGAACTCCAGCTCCGGGGTATTCAATCGGCATCAACCAACCACCAAAGTCGGCCATCTTGGCTTGGCGCTGGATATGTTTCTGATGCAAAGGTGAGTTTTTCACGATGACAACTTACACTTACCCGACATCTGAACTCTGTATCGCCATCACGAAAACTGGGCGAGAGAATCGAAGGAGCAGTTAATGACAACCATCCGCCTCACCGACGGAATCGTGAAAGACGATGTGCTGGTTGTTGGTCTCGCGTCAAAAGTTGGAAAGAGTGCCAAGGCTTCATTTCAGATTGAATCTGGTGACCTTCCCTTTGACACCAAACCTCTGCTACAAGCCCTCAGTGATTTAGGTGCGACCGGAAAGGCCGATGAAGTAATTAAAGTTGCCGGCATCACAACTCGCTTGATTATCTTTACCGGACTCGGAAAAGTTTCATCATCTTATGACTCTGAAGTACTACGTCGCGCAGCTGGCGCCGCCGCTCGCTCGCTAGCTGGACATGCCAGTGCCACTTTCGCTCTGCCCGCCAAAGATCTTCGCAGCCTGAGTGCTATTGCAGAAGGTGCTGGACTTGGAAGCTACCTCTTTGATTCATTTAGAGGTTCTACGAAGGATGCTCAAAAGTCTCCCCTAAAAAACATCACCCTCTTCTCACTTCTGGCCCCAACACCTGCAGCAAAGGATGCTGCTCACTCGGCCGAAGTGATTGCTACTTATACCCATCTGGTGCGCGATTTAATTAATACTCCTCCAAGTCACCTCACTCCCGAAAGTTTCTGCGCCGCAATCAGCGACGCTGTCAAGGTTGCTGGTGGCGCATCTGTGGGGCTAAAGGTTTCGGTGATGAACGAATCGCAATTGAAATCTAAAGGCTTCGGTGGAATTACCGCTGTCGGTCAAGGCTCGATTAACCCTCCGAGGTTACTGAACATCACCTATACCCCAAAGGGTGCAACACCGCAGAAGAAATATGCCTTCGTCGGAAAAGGAATTACCTTCGACACCGGTGGACTCGCGCTCAAGCCCGCCCTCGGTATGGAGGCGATGAAGTCAGATATGAGTGGAGCTGCGGCGGTGTGCGCAGCAACAATTGCCATCGCTTTACTTAAGTTACCGGTAGCTATCGAAACCTGGGCGCCCCTTGCTGAAAATATGGTCAGTGAGAATGCGACCAGACCCAGTGATGTCATCACCATCTATGGCGGAAAGACTGTGGAAGTTCTCAACCCTGATGCAGAGGGTCGCCTAGTGCTGGCGGATGCACTTGTGAAAGCACAGGAAACAAGTGACCTAGATGGAATCATCGATGTTGCAACTCTTACTGGCGCCCAAGTTGTCGCACTCGGTACTCGCACAAGTGCGGTAATGACCAACAACGAAGATTTCTCAGCTACTTTTTTGAGAGCGACAGAGATTGCCGGTGAATCTTTCTGGCCCATGCCACTTCCGGTTGAGTTGCGTTCATCACTTGACTCCCCTGTTGCCGATATGGCCAATATCGGAGATCGCATGGGCGGCATGCTTGTCGCCGGTCTATTTCTTAAGGAGTTTGTCAGCGAAGATCTTCCATGGCTACATCTGGATATTGCAGGTCCGGCATTTAATGAAGGTGCGCCCCATGGCTACACCCCCGTGGGAGGCACAGGTATAGCCCTGCGCTCTTTGGTCGAATTAGCGCGCGGCCAGTAGTCACTTTTTCGCGATTTAGCCTTAGGCGGCTAAGGCTGGCAAGATAACCCCTGTTGGAAGCTAGAGTTGAGCAGGCTTAGAGGAGTCAATCTGTGTCGAATTTTGATCTTGTAGTTCTTGGTGGAGGAAGCGGCGGTTACGCAGCAGCCCTTCGAGGTGCACAACTCGGTTTATCCGTAGCACTGATCGAGAAGGACAAGGTAGGTGGTACTTGTTTACACCGCGGATGTATTCCAACCAAGGCGCTACTTCACGCAGGTGAAGTTGCAGATAGCGCTCGTGAGTCATCCCAATTTGGAGTCAATGCAACATTTAACTCCATCGATATGGGCGGAGTGAACTCCTATAAGGATGGCGTCATTGCCGGTCTCTATAAAGGGCTACAAGGTCTCGTTAAATCTCGCGGAATCACCTACGTTGAAGGAACTGGACGTCTAGTTTCAAATAACACAGTAGATGTAAACGGAACCCAGTACGTCGGAAAAAATATTGTTCTTGCTACCGGATCCTATGCGCGCACGCTGCCTGGCTTAGATATCGATGGCAAGCAGGTCATCACATCCGATCATGGCACCGCAATGGATTATGTCCCTAAGAGCGTCATCGTTCTTGGTGGTGGCGTTATCGGTTGTGAGTTTGCATCTGTCTGGAAATCATTTGGTGCAGAGGTCACAATCATTGAAGGTCTGCCGCATTTAGTAGCGCTAGAAGATGAATCTTCAAGCAAGTTACTTGAGCGAGCTTTTCGCAAGCGTGGCATCAACTTTGAACTTGGAACGCGATTTAAATCCCATCGCGTTGATTCCAAGGGAGTAACGGTCACTTTAGAAGATGGTCGTGAATTCACTGCTGATGTTCTTCTCGTCTCAGTTGGCCGTGGGCCTGTCACCGATGGGATTGGCTACCAAGAAGTCGGTATCGCAATGGATCGCGGATACATCACAGTTGATGACCATTGCCGCACAAATATTCCTGGCATCTTCGCAGTAGGAGACATCATTCCTACTTTGCAGTTAGCACATGTTGGATTCCAAGAAGGGATTCTTGTTGCCGAAACAATTGCTGGTCTGAATCCTCGACCAATTAATTACGATGGTGTTCCACGAGTTACTTATTCCGAGCCAGAAGTAGCCTCCGTTGGTCTCTCCACAAAGGTTGCCAAAGAACGCGGACACGATGTGGTGGAACTCGACTACAACTTGGCCGGTAATGGCAAGGCACAGATTCTTAAGACTGCCGGATCCATCAAACTTGTGGCGCAAAAGAACGGGCCTATTTTGGGAATTCACATGGTGGGAGCTCGCGTCGGTGAACTTCTTGCTGAAGCACAATTAATCTTTAACTGGGAAGCAACTGCAGATGATGTTGCTCCTCTTCTACATGCACATCCAACAATGTCAGAGGCGATGGGCGAAGCTCATATGGCTCTGGCAGGCAAACCACTTCACTCGCACGGTTAAGTAAGAGGAGAAAATAACTATGTCATTCTCAGTCACAATGCCAGCTCTCGGAGAGAGCGTCACTGAAGGCACCGTCACTCGTTGGCTTAAGAATGAAGGCGACGTCGTTGCAGTTGATGAGCCACTCCTTGAAGTTTCGACAGACAAGGTTGATACCGAGATTCCATCGCCAGCAGCGGGCGTTCTTTCAAAGATTGTTGTCGGCGTAGATCAGACCGTTGCAGTTGGAGCAGAGTTAGCCGTAATTGCACAAGCTGGCGCAAGCACACCGGCACCTGTTGCCGCAGCACCTGTTGCCGCAGCACCTGTTGCCGCAGCACCTGTTGCAGCACCAACTCCCCCTCCTGTTGCAGCACCTGTTGCTGCCAGTGGTAGCGGAACAGTGATTTCCATGCCAGCACTCGGTGAATCGGTGAGTGAAGGAACTGTCACACGTTGGCTTAAGAACATTGGTGATGCGGTTGCAGTTGATGAAGCACTTCTTGAAGTTTCTACAGATAAAGTCGATACCGAGATTCCATCTCCTGTCGCAGGAGTTTTGTTAGCAATCGATGTAGCGGTGGATACAACTGTTGCAGTCGGTGCACGTCTAGGACTTATTGGAGTTCAAGGTGGAGCACCAGCGCCAGTTGCAACTCCAGCACCTGTTGCACCTGCCCCAGTTGCTGCGGCCCCGGCACCAGTTGCTGCACCAGTTGCAGCATCAGTTGCGCCTCCTGCAGCGCCAACACCTGTTGCACCTGCTCCTGTCTCACAACCAACAGATGCCTATGTCACTCCGATCGTTCGCAAACTCGCTAACGATCTCGGGGTAAATCTGGCATCAGTTAAGGGAACCGGTATCGGCGGAAGAATTCGTAAGGAAGATATTGAAGCCCTTGCTCCGAGGAACGCTCCTGCTGCGCCAGCTTCAGTAGCACCTGCTGCTTCGGCGCCAGTGAAAGCAGCAGCGCCAGTTGCCGCATCGCCTCTTCGCGGAACAACCGTGACTATGTCTCGCCTGCGTAAAGTTATTGCAGCTCGCATGGTTGAATCACTACAAGTATCAGCACAATTGACCACTGTGGTTGAAGTGGATGTCACCAAGATTGCACGCTTGCGTGATAAATCAAAGGCAACATTTGAAGCACGTGAAGGCGTCAAGCTCTCATTCCTTCCTTTCTTTGCGGTGGCAGTATGTGAAGCCTTGAAGCAACATCCGGTATTGAACTCATCTGTCGAAGGTGACCAGATTATTTACCACGGCGCAGAGCATCTAGCTATTGCCGTTGATACCGATCGCGGTCTCTTGGTTCCTGTTATTCATAATGCGGGTGATCTCAATATGGGTGGCGTTGCCCGAAAGATTGCAGATCTTGCTGCGCGTACTCGCGATAACAAGGTCACTCCAAATGAACTAGGTGGCGGAACATTTACAATCACTAACACCGGTTCACGTGGCGCGCTCTTTGATACCCCAATCATTAACCAACCACAGGTCGCGATCCTTGGACTAGGGGCAGTTGTGAAACGTCCGATGGTCGTTAAGGGTGAAGATGGTGGAGAAACTATTGCGATTCGCTCCATGGTCTATCTTGGACTTTCCTATGATCACCGAGTTGTTGACGGCGCAGATGCAGCTCGCTTCTTGGTAACACTCAAAGAGCGGCTAGAAGGTGGTTCCTTCGAAGCAGACCTAGGTCTCTAATAGATGTCAGTTCCGCAACGCATTGCAATCACTGGTGCTTCCGGTCTTATCGGAACCGCACTGGTTGGTCATCTTAAGAGTGAAGGCCACACTGTGCAGCGCCTTGTGCGCCGGGCCGTTGTTGCACCTGATGAAATTCAGTGGGATCCAAAGACTGGATATGTAGATATCGAAGCCCTACGTGGCGTCGATGCGGTGATTCACTTGGCCGGAGTTGGCGTTGGCGATAAGCGTTGGAGCAAGAAATATAAGTCGGAAATCCTTAACTCACGTCTGCTTGGAACGACTGCGATTGCAAACGCTGTGAGCGAAGTTAAACCACAAGTCTTCATATCAGCCAGTGCTATTGGTTGGTATGGCGAATCCGGAAACCGCGCGGTTGTTGAAAGTGATCGCGTCGGCGATGATTTCCTAGCTGCCGTCTGCCGCGAGTGGGAAGGTGCTGCAGATCTTGCAACGGGTGTGCGCACCGTAAAGATTCGCACCGGTCTGGTTCTTGATCCAACTGGCGGCGCACTAGGAAAGATGTTGCCACTGTTTCGTTTAGGTCTGGGTGGAAAACTTGGTTCAGGTAAACAATGGTGGTCTTGGATTACCTTGCACGATCTCATCAACGCAATCACTTTTATTTTAGAAAAACCAATATCTGGCCCGGTTAACCTCACCTCTCCGAATCCTGTGACCAATCAAGAGTTCACATCAGCACTAGCTCGCGCAATGCACCGCCCAGCCCTTTTTCCAGCACCAGCCTTTGCGCTAAAGATCGCACTCGGTGGTTTCTCAAGTGAAGTCCTCGGAAGCAAGAAGGTAACTCCGCAGGCTCTTTCCGAAGCTGGCTTTACCTGGGATTACCCACACATCACAACTGCACTAACGGCCCTAATCGAGGAGTAACTCCTGCGCCGCAAGGCGACCTGACAAAAGCGCACCATTTTGTGAAGGTGCAGTTCTGTAATCCCCCGCCACATAGATGTTATTAGAAAATTGTGATGATGCTGCGCTTTGATTGCCAATCGCAAAAATTGGTAGCGACTTTGGAATGTCATATTTAGCGATAAGGGACCATCCGCCTGTGTGTGCTCCCCACATCAGAGCCAGATGTCTTCGCACCTCGGACTCTGAAGCGAAATCTAGCGTCGTACTAGCCAGCAGAGATTTTCCATCTGGTGCATATGTAGAAATCAAGTTGGATAGAACAATGGAGTTCACTACCGGGCCCCGGTGCTCACCATCAATAAGCAGGCGCGCAGATCCGGTGAGTTCTTGGGGTACTTCGTAGTACCAAGTCGTACTACCGGCCAATTTGGGCACATTTGCAATATCAAGTAATTGCGCAGCCGTCGTGAGATCTGTGGCAACGATTACTTCTTGATTCTCAAACTGCGATAACGAGTCGATTCGGTGGTTCAGCTCAATCTTCTGAATACGAGCGGCAAGTGCGGCCGGGAGTGCCCCCACCCCCTTACGCGGTAGCCCAGGCTTTCCGGAAATGAACGATGTAATCAATCCTTTTCCGATTACTGCATTTACCGATGCCGGTGATGTCAAAAAGACGCCGGAGAGAAATGGTTTGAGTACTCGTGAATAAAGATTTCCTAGATGGCTTAGTTCTTCTTCGACAGATTTCGCTGCATCAGCTGTGCGCAAGAGATAGGCAATCAGCCCGAGCTTCTGAAGCAAGCTTCCAGTTGCTGGATTCAGGCTAGTGAACGGATTACTACGCGGGTCTCCGAGCGCGATCCTTTTCTCTCCCACGCACACATCAATAGTGCGTGGTGCGAAGATGAAATCCAATTCATCAACTACTCCGAGTCGAAGGAGCTCTGGGTATTTGGCATTGATGAGCTGAAAGCCGCGATCGAGTGTGAACCCGTCGATGTAATCTGTCGCTACCCGGCCCCCCACGCGATCACTACCGTCGTAGATAACAACCTCACGTCCAGCCTCTTGCAAGGTAAGTGCAGCGCTGAGCCCGGCAAGGCCAGCCCCGATTACGGCAACAGGTTTATCGGACACGAAGTGATTATGGCTTACTTATTTTGCAGTTTTGAAGGCCACCAGATTTTTGGTCCAATTTCGTGAACAAGTGCCGGCACCAATATTGATCGAACGATAATGGTGTCAAGCAGTACTCCAAATGCGACGGCAAAGCCGAGTTGCGCAAGTGGAACCAGTGGGAGCAAGCCAAGGACGGCAAAGGTAGCAGCGAGCACAATTCCAGCAGATGTAATCACGGCACCTGTGACGGTCACGCCTTTAATAACTCCGGCACGAGTTCCAATCTTGGTCGACTCTTCCCGCACACGCGTCATAAGGAAGATGTTGTAGTCAATGCCAAGAGCTACCAGGAAGATGAAGGCGAAGAGTGGGAATGAATTATCTCCGCCGGCGAAACCAAATACATGGTTAAAGACAAGTGCGCATACCCCCAAGGTTGCAAAGTATGAGAGAACTACAGTTCCTAGAAGAACTATTGCACTAAGGATACTTCGCAGTAGAAGTCCCAAGATGATGGTGATGACAATCAAGATGATTGGAATAATTGTTTTGTTATCACGATCATTTGCCTGACGTACGTCGTAATACACCGCACTGGTTCCGCCCACTAAAGCGGTGGGATCTGCCGCCTTAGCAAGTCGGCGAATCTCAGGAACATCATTACCCGCTTCAACGCTATCCGGTGCCTTATTCAGGGTCAGATTTAATATCGCCCTATTGTTCACAGTCTTAACCGCCGGCAGTGGTTGACCCGGAACCGGGAAACCATCTAATTGTGGAGAAACATCTGTTACGCCAGGGGCGTTCCTGACCGCATCTGTTACCGCTTGAATTTTATCGGCACTGACGACAACCTGTGTGGGGTCACCTTGACCGCCCGGAAAGTGCTTTTCTAGTAGTTTTTGGCCAACTACTGATTCTGGATTTCCGGTAAAAGAATCTACCGTTCCTAATCCATCAGTTTTCAAAGTAGTTGATGCAAATGCAAAGAGTAGAAGAATGGCTCCAGTTACTATCCAAGACTTACGTGGATTGCGACCAATAGAATTTCCTACCTTTGACCACATGCCTTCCAGCACATGATCATCGCCATCATTATGTGGCACGCGGGGCCAGAATAACCAGCGACCAAAAATCAACATCAGGGCTGGCAGTAAAGTCAGAATGGTGATCATTGAGACAACAATTCCGATAGCTCCGATAGGACCAAGGCTTGCTGTATTGGTTAACTGGCTAAAGAGAAGAACCATAAGCGAGATTGCAACGGTGGAACCAGAAGCCAAGATTGGTTCCCACACGCCTTTATAGGCAGCGCGCATGGCATCGAATCTATTTTCATGATGGTGCAACTCTTCTCGATAGCGAGCAATCAAAAGCAGTGCATAATCGGTGGCCGCACCAATGACTAGAACTGAAAGAATTCCCTGCGACTGTCCATCCACATCAAGAATGTCATTTTTTGCCAAGAGATAGATAATTCCACCGGCAGTTGCCAGAGCAAATAGCGATGAAAGTAAGGGAATAATCCAAAGAATCGGAGAACGATAAACAAAGATAAGGATCACTGCCACCACGCCGAGTGTTGCCAAGAGTAAAACCGAATCTATTGCACCAAATGCTTTAAAGAGATCACCGAGTAATCCAGCAGGTCCTGTCACATATTGAGTGACGCCAGCACCTTGGGCAAATTCCTTGACATCTTCGCGCAGAGCTTCAACCACTGCTGGTAGAACTGGCTCGTCATTAGGCAATAGCTCGCCAATGGCGCTTCCATCAAGTGGAACATTTGCCAAAATGGCTTCACCATCTGCCGCTGGGAAAACAGTAATCACCTGATCTGGAGCTAGGTAATCAGAGATCTTCTTCTCAGTTCCACCTAAAGTCAGTTCACCAACACCAAGCATGTGATCATTAATCTTTGCGATAGTTTCGGGAGTTGTCTTACCCTCAAAGAGAACCAGAGCTGGCAAATTGAAAGAGTCTTCCCCTGAAAAAGTTTGAATAACTTCAGATGCCTGGGTGGCTTCCGCACCCTTTGGCAGGAATGAAGAGTTGTTGTTCTCTTGAACCGAGGTGAGCTTGCCGAAGAGCGGTCCGAAGATGCCCACGATCAGGAACCAGATGATTACCACGAGCATTGCAAGGGCAAAAGGCTTACGAGATTTTTGGGCAGTGTTAATAGACATGGAGATGGGTGGACCTTTCGGGCTTGCGCGGATGTGAGATTCGCTAGAGCCCTAGCCTACCTTTAGGCTGTACCCGTGCCAGTTGTTAGCCCCGACCTCGAGTCGCAAATATCCGCAGAAGCCATCGCGACCCAGCGACTCGGTACCCAGGATTATGACCAGGCGCTGGCGATCCAACGCAAAATTCATCTGGATGTAACCAAAGAGCTCGCTAGAAACACGCTACTCATTGTTGAACATCCATCGGTCTACACCGCTGGCAGAAGGACTCTCGATTCAGAGAAGCCAACAGATGGAACACCAGTAATTGATGTTGATCGTGGTGGAAAAATCACTTGGCACGGAATTGGACAGCTAGTTGGATATCCCATTGTTAAACTCGCAAACCCCCGCGAATTAGTTGGTTTCGTGCGCGAAATTGAAGCAGCGCTGATTGAAGTCTGCAATCACTTCGGTATTGAAAGTAAACGCATCGTCGGAAGATCTGGGGTCTGGGTGCAAGATTCACGCGGTGCTCGCAAGATTGCAGCCATTGGAATCCGCGTGGCATCGGGTGTGAGCATGCACGGCTTTGCCATCAATGTAAATCCTGATCTAGCGGCCTTTACCAAGATTGTTCCCTGTGGGATTAACGATGCCGACGTGACATCAATGGCAAAGGAACTAGGTAGAGCGATTACTATTAATGAAGTGCAACCTGTTGTCGAAGAGATTCTCTGCCAACACTTAGCGAAGGTGAGCGCATGACAATCGCACCCGAAGGCCGCAAACTTCTGCGTATTGAAGCTCGAAATACTGAGACCCCTATTGAACGCAAGCCGGAGTGGATTAAAACTCGGGCGAATATGGGCCCGGAATACACCAGACTTCGCTCCCTTGTTCAATCCGAAGGCCTTCATACCGTCTGCCAAGAAGCGGCATGTCCGAATATCTTTGAATGTTGGGAAGATAAAGAGGCAACATTTCTTATCGGTGGCGAAAAATGCACTCGTCGTTGCGATTTTTGTAATATCGATACTGGTAAACCTGACCCACTAGACCGAGATGAACCACGACGAGTTGCAGAGTCTGTGCAATCAATGGGTCTTAAATACGCCACCATCACAGGAGTTACTCGTGATGATTTAGAGGATGAAGGTGCCTGGCTCTATGCCGAGACAATTCGCAAGGTGCACGAACTCAACCCTGGCACTGGTGTTGAAATGCTTGCCCCAGATTTCAGCGGAAACCCCATCCTTCTCAACGAAGTATTTGAGACACGTCCTGAAGTTTTCGCCCACAATCTTGAAACAGTTCCGCGTATCTTCAAAAGGATTCGTCCGGCATTTACCTATGAACGCTCGCTCAATGTCATTACCCAAGCGCGAGAATTTGGTCTAATCACTAAATCAAACCTCATCCTTGGCCTTGGTGAAACTCGGGAAGAGATTTCACAGGCACTCATAGATCTCCATGCAGCCGGATGCGACCTCATCACCATCACTCAATATTTGCGTCCCACAAGTAAGCACCACCCAGTTGAGCGATGGGTTAAGCCTCATGAATTCGTTGAGTTGGCACAAGAGGCCGAAGACATTGGCTTCAGTGGCGTAATGAGTGGCCCACTCGTGCGAAGCTCCTATCGCGCCGGTCGCTTATATAAGCAAGCACAAGAAAAGCGCTCACTACGTGGCTGATCTTGTCTATCCACCAGTTGTCGTAGCTATTAAGCTTTTTTGGAAATACTTAGGTCTTCGATTTGATTTTCAGGGCGTTGACCACATCCCACGAAAAGGTGGAGCAATTCTCTCCATCAATCACGTGGGCTATTTAGACTTCGCACTCACCGGAACTGCCGCTCTTCCCACTGGGCGCTACGTACGCTTTATGGCTAAGAAAGAAGTTTTCGACAATAAATTAGCTGGCCCGCTTATGCGTGGAATGCACCATATCTGCGTCGATAGAAATAGTGGCTCGGCATCATTCGTAGCAGCACTACGCGCCCTTCGCGCAAGTGAAATAGTCGGCATCTTTCCGGAAGGAACCATCTCGGTCAGCTTTGAA
This sequence comes from Candidatus Planktophila versatilis, assembly GCF_002288265.1. Taxonomy (NCBI): domain Bacteria; kingdom Bacillati; phylum Actinomycetota; class Actinomycetes; order Candidatus Nanopelagicales; family Candidatus Nanopelagicaceae; genus Candidatus Planktophila; species Candidatus Planktophila versatilis. The sequence goes on from NZ_CP016778.1 coordinate 754,085, forward strand.
ATAAAGGAATTAAAATCTGGCGCCGTGCGCCTTGCCATGGCAGCCGGTGTTCCCGTTATTCCCACCATCGTCTGGGGTTCGCAGCGAATCTGGACAAAAAAGGTGAAGCGCAATCTGCGTCGCGAGAAGATACCCATCATCGTGGAATTCGGTGAACCGCTCTACTTTGATAAACAGAGCGATGTTGAAGCCAGTGAGAGTTTGCTACGCGAAACTATGATTACGATGCTTCATCAGGTGCAGCAGAAGTATCCCGATTCACACCAGGGTCAACGCTGGGCCCCGCTCCGCCTTGGTGGTAGCGCCCCGGCTCCCCTAAACTAACGCCCATGTTTAAGCGAAAAAAGAGTAAAGAACCCAAGATCAAGACTCCTCGTTTTAAAACGATTCGTGATGCATATGCCGTCACCAAATCAGTAAAGCCGTGGATTGGTGTTGTCCTCATTGTTACATTCCTCGTTGTTCTAGCAATTGGAATCACACTTGGCTTTATCTTTGATCACCCTGTCTATGGCGGCTTTGTCACAATTCCTGTGGCTGTGCTCGCTGCAATGTTTCTCTTTACTCGCGTTGCGGGCTCTGCTGCCTATGCAAATATTGAAGGCCAAATGGGCGCAGGCGCCAGTGTTCTCATGGCAATTCGTAAAGGATGGACAACAACTCCCGCTGTTGCAGTCAATCGCCAACAAGATATGGTCCATCGCAGCGTTGGTCGTGCCGGAATTGTTCTTACCGGCGAAGGTGGCTTTGCAGTGCGTCAGATGATTCAAGACGAAAAGAAGAAGGCTGAACGCTTTGCTCCAGGTGTGCCCATTACTGAGATTATCGTCGGCGATGGCGATGGCCAGATTTCAATTCGCAAGTTACAAAAGCACGTCACCAAACTTCCTAAGAAGCTATCTGCTCATCAAATGCGTGAAGTTCGTGCGCGTCTGAAAGCAGTTGGTGGTCTGTCTATGCCGATTCCAAAGGGTCCAATGCCAAAAGGTATAAAGATTCGTTAAGCCCTAGCGGGAGTAAAGAAGTAGAAGAACTCCAGCAATAATCAGAACTGCAGCTGCAATAACTGAGCCAACGCTACCTAATCTTTGTGGCAGTCCACGAATTCCGCTTTGCTGATCCTTTTTCATATCCTTTAACACATTGATGAAATGTGCTGCCACGCCAAAAATCGCTCCCCCAAGCCACATCCACAGTGGCGGCGTAATCTCCTTCGATATCGCAATGCATGAAGGAAGCGCCGCAAATGCAACTGCGTAAGGAAACGGAGAAAGGGCTGTGAATTTAAAGTAGAAGTTGTAACCAACTCCGCATGCGATTCCCAACATATACACCAGGCCGCCTTTTATACCCAGTGGGCCAAAAAGATTTGCAAAGAAAGCAGATGGAATCATCCAGAAGGTCCACTTGCGAAGTGCGTTATAAGAAATAGCCTGGGCAACGAGCGGCTTCTTTATTCGCTGGTGTGAAAGATCATCCTGATAGTCATATAGGTCATTGCTCCAGCCAACAATGAGTTGACCTAAGAAAACTCCGAAAGCTATGAGATAAGCCGGACCCTCCCACCAGTAATACTGGGCGAAGAAGAAGGCAATCGTTGTGACAAGTACGGTGGGACCAAAGTGTGATGCTTTCAGAAGCGCGGCTATTTTCGACATTACAATCAGCTATCTACTACGCACCAAAACGGTATTAGAAAATCTCTCATTAATCCCTCGACCGTTTTCATCGAAGGTGATCGCGGTAACCAGTGGCATAAGAAGAGCTGTCCTAATGAGAGCTTGTATGGGCGTTACTGGTCCAGCATCTGAAAAGCGAACGACCTTAAGCCCCACAAGACGATGGCCAAAGGATGCTCCGGTGAGTGCGATCAAGAGTGAGTACTCGGCGAAGAGCAGAATCAGGAGCGGGATTCGAGCATTAGGTACTCGATCGGCCAGAGTGCCTGACCCGGCAAAGAAGCCAAGGGCTATGGCATAGCAGGCCAACCAGTCGAGAGTGATGCCCACAAGGCGACGGCCTTGGCTCACACGCGGATAATCCTTCTGAGTCATGGGCGCAAGCCTAGTGTGATGTAACACGGCTGTAACACAGAGAATATGACATTTTTACGCAACGGAACTAACCTTCACTCCATCAGGCGCACTCAGAGTTGAGCTCGCAAAGACGATTTCGCTGGGCAATCACTAGCCTTAAATGGGAGTAACTATGTTTAAGAATTCAACCGAAATTTTTGCATACATCAAGAAGGAAGATGTGAAGCTTGTCGATGTTCGCTTCACCGATCTTCCAGGTATCCAGCATCACTTCAACGTTCCAGTTGAATCATTTGATGAAGCTGTCTTTACCGATGGCCTGATGTTCGATGGTTCATCGATTCGCGGATTCCAATCAATCCATGAGTCAGATATGAAGTTGCTCCCAGTTCCAGAATCAGCATTCATTGATCCATTCCGTCTTGAAAAAACTCTTGTCATTATCTTCTCTGTTCACAATCCTTCTGATGACACTCCATACTCACGCGACCCACGTGGTGTAGTGAAGAAGGCTGTTGATTATTTGAAGTCAACTGGCATTGCAGATCAGGCATTCTTTGCACCAGAGGCTGAGTTCTACGTCTTTGATGCAGTGCGTTTTAAGACTGGCATTAATGAGGCATACCACCACATCGATTCATATGAAGGTTCTTGGAATACCGGCATCGTTGCCGATCCAGATGGAACACCTAACCGTGGCTATCGCACACGCGTTAAGGGTGGTTACTTCCCAGTCTCACCAACAGATCAGTTTGCAGACCTTCGAGATGAAATGGTGATGGAACTTGGTCGCGCAGGTCTTCTGGTCGAGCGTTCACACCACGAAGTGGGAACTGCCGGACAGATGGAAATTAACTATCGCTTCACCGACATTCTCTCTGCTGGCGATGAGCTCATGAAGTTCAAGTACATTATTCGTAACGTTGCATGGGAAGGTGGCAAGACCGCCACTTTCATGCCAAAACCACTCTTTGGAGATAACGGTTCTGGTATGCACGTTCATCAATCACTCTGGAAGAATGGCAAGCCACTCTTCTTCGAAGCTGGCACATATGGCGATCTTTCAGATATGGCGCGCTGGTACATCGGCGGACTTCTCAAGCACGCCCCATCACTACTTGCTTTCACCAACCCAACTGTGAACTCATATCGTCGCCTGGTTCCAGGTTATGAAGCGCCAGTAAACCTTGTTTACTCAGCTCGTAACCGCTCTGCCTGTATCCGTATTCCAATTACCGGGTCATCACCAAAGGCTAAGCGCGTTGAGTTCCGTTGCCCAGATCCATCATCTAATCCATATCTCGCTTTTGCTGCGATGCTCATGGCCGGTATCGATGGAATCGTGAACAAAATTGAACCACCTGCTCCAGTTGATAAAGATCTCTATGAACTAGAAGGCGAAGAGGCTGCCTCTATTCCTCAAGTTCCAGGTTCACTCGATGCTGTTCTTAACAGCCTGGAAAAGGATCACGAGTTCCTCACCAAGGGTGGCGTCTTCACCGAAGACCTCATCTCAACCTGGATTGAGTGGAAGCGTAAGAATGAAGTTGATTACGTGCGCCTTCGTCCACACCCAGCTGAGTTCGAGCTCTACTACGACATCTAAGAGATTGTCATAGGAAAACCCCGTCAGAGATGGCGGGGTTTTCTATTTCCAACATCACATCATCTCCGGTGGCAGCACCCAGGCCTACATACAATAATTAGGACATGTCCCCCAAGATTCAGGCAGCAACAATTGTCGAGCAGCGCGCCATGCGCCAGCGCCAACTCATTGATGCCGCACTTACTATCGCACTGGAATCTGGGGCCGCAAGTATCACGGTTGCAGCAGTTGCGCAGAGAGCGGGACTTGCTCGTTCTTCAATCTATGAGTACTTCTCATCCTCTGCCGATCTCATCGCCGATTTAGTTATTGAGGAACTTGCCCTCTACCAAAAGCGTCTTGCTCATGCGGTGAGAGAGACGGAGGATCCATATGAATATATAGAGCTTTGGATAGCAGAGGCTCTGCAGTATGTAGTCGATGGTCGTCACATGCTGATTAAAAGCCTTAACGCAGCAACAATTCCTGAGTTTCGAAGAGATGAAATCTCTCAAGGCCATAGAAATCTGATGACAACAATTTCTGCGCCACTACAAGAAATTGGCCTTACCGATATCCGCGGTGCCATGAGCTATCTCCAAAACACTATCGAAGCAGCCTCCGTCAGAATTGAATCTGGGAGTGATGCAGAGATAGAGATTCAAAGCGCACAGATTTATGCGATAGCGGGGCTTCGAGCCCTTTCCGGGGCGAGCATTACTCTCTAACAGCCTGACCTAACCATTAGAGTTTGCTCATGCTCTCGCACATCCTGACTTTTATTTTCTTCCTCCTTATCGGGCTTGAAATCCGACATGGACTGGAAAAACCTAAGGATGCAATTTTGCCGGGAATTTGTGCGCTGGGCGGGATGCTTCTGCCAGCGATTATCTTTATCGCCCTGAATCCAAACTCACCCGCTTGGGCAGTTTCCATGCCCACCGACGTGGCACTCGCCGTGGGTGCACTTTCACTCCTTGGAAAACGGATTAAACCTCAAGTGAGATTTTTTCTTCTCACACTTGCGATTGCTGATGATTTCTTCTCGCTAGTAGTAATCGGCATATTCTTTAGATCCGAACTGCACCTTGATAGTTTTATCTACACCCTAGGAGCCGCAGCTATTGGAAGCCTGCTCCCCTTTCGCGCCCAACTCATCAGAGTTCTCTCCCCCGTCGTAACTTTCTTGATTATTCCGCTTTACATTGCTATTAATCTGCTGTCTCAATTGGATTTCTCACAAGCAACATCTGCGATTTCACTTTCAATTATTGCCGCTAGAGTCCTTGGAAAAGTTCTCGGCATATCTTTGACCGCCTGGCTATTTGTGAAGATCACCTCTCTTCAGTATCCGAGAAATGTCCTTCCTACTGACATAGTGGGAATCGGCTTCCTGTCTGGCATGGGCCTCACCGTGTCTATGGTGATCGCCGAAATTACAGTGAAATCTGATGTGGAACTTAGCCAGGTTCGAATGGGGCTCTTTATCGCAGCTCTTATCTCTGGCCTTCTCGGACTCCTCTGGCTTAGACGTTCTCCTGTCGCACGATAGTTTTTCGTGCGATTAATGCATATCCAAGACAACCAATAACGAGGGCAAAGAAGACTCCCAGATTTGCATATGCCCACTGTCCCTCTTTACCTCCAAGAATTCCTAGGAAATAGCCCTGCCAGGTCAGCCAACTAGCGAAACCATTTGTGACAAATCCCCAGCCAACGATGGTCGCAATAACCAATATGCCAATTGATGTAAAATTCCAGGCACCATATCGACCTTCTATGCGATAGAGATCATTCTGGTCATAACGCTTTCGCAGCAATACATCGGTCACAAATATCGCAGACCAGGCGGCAATAGGAACGCCCAGTGTGATGAGAAATCCCTGGAATGGATAGAAGAAGTCATCTGCAACCCAGACGAAGTAGATAGCCCCAGCAAGCATGATGATGGCATCAAGTGAAGCCGCAACATGTCGTTTCACAGGTAGACCAAGTGAAATAAGAGTTAATCCAGATGAGTAGAGATTAAGAATCGCTCCCCCAACCAAGCCAAGGATTGCTACCAGCGCAAAGATAATCAAATACCAGGTTGGCAAAATAGTTGTAAGTGCGCCGATGGGATCACTGGCAATCGCACCCGCCAGATCTTCACTACTAGCAGAGAGGGCGGCACCAAAAATAACCAGGATAATTGGGACCACTGATGCTCCAAAGACGGTCCAGCCGATAACGCTTCTGCTGGAGACGGTCCTGGGCAGGTAGCGTGAATAGTCAGCGGCAGAGTTCACCCAACCCAAACCTATTCCGGTGGCACCGAAAATCAGTGCTCCAATAAAGCCCTGCACGCTTCCAGCTTTCATAGATGTCACAAGACTCCAATCAACTTTGTTGAATGTCAGCGCGATGTATACGCAGGTCATGGCGATCGTGATAATCGTTAGATAGCGCTGAAGTTTCATGATCACACCAAAGCCCAGCACCCCGGCTGAGACAGTAAGTGCGACTGCTATTGCAAAACCAAGAATCATCGCAGTATCGCGGTCAAGATGACCAACTCGCACGAACACTGTGCCGGTAGCTAACGTTGCAAGAGAGACAAGAACTGTCTCCCAGCCAACAAAGATTAGGTAGGAAAGCAGTCCCGGTAGCAGGTTGCCCTTCACTCCAAAGGCAGCTCTAGAAAGCACCATCGTTGGCGCATTTGATTTCTTGCCAGCAAGTGAACTCACTCCTACGAGCAGGAATGAGAGAACTGTTCCTAGAATCGCTGCAATTGTTGCCTGCCAGAAAGAGATACCAAAGCCTAAGAAGAAGGAACCATAAGAGAGTGCTAGTAAGGAAACGTTAGCCCCGCACCAAGGCCAGAAGAGTGAGGACGCTTTACCACCACGCTCGCTCTCATCGATAACGTTAGTGCCGTTGAGTTCCAGGTTCATGTACGTGAGTTTAGATTACCTCACCAATATTTGCTCAGTCTAAGAAGAAATCGAGTAAGAAGTCTTTCGTTCCAGGAACGACTGAATACTTCTCAAGATCTGTGATTCCTTCAGATGCCAGTACTTCATCATCGACGAAGAAGTTCCCAGTGCATTCCTTTGAATTGCGATTCAGAATGATGTAAGCGGTATCTGAAAGTATTTCAGGTGTGCGACAGGCAGCGGTATCTACTCCTGGAATCATTTGCAGGGCGGCGGTATCGATTGCGGTGCGCGGCCAGAGCGCATTAACGGCAATTCCATCTCGCTTAAACTCTTCAGCCATACCAAGGACACACATACTCATTCCATATTTAGCCATCGTGTATGCAACGTGATTCTTAAACCACTTAGCTTTCATGGAAAGTGGGGGCGACAAGGTAAGAATGTGTGGATTACGCCCAGCTTCGGCTGATTCACGAAGGTGCGGTAACGCGGCCTGTGAAGTCAAGAATGTTCCACGCACGTTGACATCAAACATAAGGTCAAATCGCTTCGCTGGAGTATCTTCGGTGCGAGTCAGATTAATCGCACTGGCATTGTTGATCAGAATATCTATGCCACCAAATTCCTTGGCAGCTTGGCCAACTGCATCTGCAATCTGATTCTCATCACGTAGGTCGCACTGGATCGGTAGGGCTGTGCCGCCAGCGGCGCGGATCTCCTCGGCTGCAGAATGAATCGTTCCAGGTAACTTTGGATTTGGATCAGATGTCTTTGCTGCAATTGCTACAAGAGCACCATCTGCCGCAGCTCGCAGCGCGATAGCTAAACCAATACCGCGCGAGCCGCCAGTAACAAATATACGTTTTCCCTGAAGTGACATTACAGACTCCCCTATTTACTCTTCTTAGACATGAATTTCATAAATGCTTCTGCAGCTTCTTCAGATTGCAACGCAAGTGCGAAGATCTGAAACTCTGCCTTCATTACCGCGGCCACGGCATCATGCTTACCGGCCTTCATGAGGGCTTTGGTGTTAATGATTGCTTGCGGTGGTTGGTGCCCTATACGCTCGGCAATCTCCATCGCCACTTTCTCTGGATCTGCAGTAATGGTTTCAACAAGTCCCATCTCTTTAGCTTCATCTGCAGTAAATGGATCACCTGTCATAAAGATTCGAGCAGCTCGTTGATATCCCACGAGTTCAGGAAATAACTTTGTGGAGCCTGCTTCCGGGACTAAACCAAGTGAGGTAAATGGCATGGAAAAGTTAGTATTTGGTGACGCAATGACGATGTCGCAATGTAAGAGCATTGTCGTTCCCACTCCAACGGCATTACCTTTCACCGCAGCGATAAGTGGCTTTGGGAATTCAAGGAGAGATGCTAAGAATCGTGCGACATCCGATGATTCCTCCGTTGGAGGATTGGCCATGAAGTCTTTAATGTCATTTCCCGCGGTGAAATGATCACCTTCGCTGGTGATTACGACCGCGCGCACGCCAAAATCTCCGGCAGCGGCATTGAGTGCAGATGTTAACCCGGCATACATATCGCGAGTGATTGCATTCATCTTCTCGGGGCGATTGAAGCGAATTACCTGGGTCTGGCCTATGCGGGTGCTGGTGATTTCACTCATTGAGGCATCTTAAAGCGAGAAGGGCAAGAAAGAAAACCCCAGGCTCTGATTACTCAGAACCCGGGGTTTTTTATGTAGATTTATTTTTTAACAAGTACCGCCGAAATGAATTCTTCGACCGCTGTGTGAGCTTGTTCATCTGTGTATTGAATTGGTGGAGTCTTCATGAAGTATGAAGATGGAGCAAGGAGTGCTCCCCCGATCTTGCGATCAAGACCTAGCTTTGCGCAGCGCAGCGCATCGATAATCACGCCTGCTGAGTTGGGAGAATCCCATACTTCAAGCTTGTATTCCAGGTTCAAAGGAACATCGCCAAAGGCACGACCTTCAAGGCGGACATAGGCCCACTTGCGGTCATCAAGCCATGGAATGTAATCAGAAGGTCCAATGTGTACATTCTTTGCACCCATGTCGTGATCTAGCTGAGAAGTAACTGAGTTGGTCTTTGAGATCTTCTTTGATTCAAGACGATCGCGTTCCAGCATATTTTTAAAGTCCATATTTCCACCCACGTTAAGCTGGTAGGTGCGATCAAGGTGAACTCCACGATCTTGAAATAGCTTGGCCATAATTCGGTGGGTAATTGTGGCACCGACCTGGCTCTTGATGTCATCGCCCACGATAGGAATGCCGGCGTCTTCAAACTTCTTCGCCCATACCGGATCGGATGCAATAAAGACCGGAAGCGCATTAACAAATGCACAACCCGCATCGATGGCACATTGAGCATAGAACTTTGCAGCCTCTTCGGAGCCCACAGGAAGGTAACAAATTAGAACATCGACAGCTTCCTCTTTAAGAGTAGCCACGACATCAACTGCAGCTGCAGTGGATTCGGCGATAGTCTCTTTGTAATACTTTCCGAGTCCATCGAGGGTGACTCCACGTTGTACAGGGACACCAGTCTTGGCGACGTCAGAGAATTTAATGGTGTTGTTTTCACTTGCCCAGATAGCGTCAGCGAGATCAAGACCTACTTTTTTGGCATCAACGTCGAAGGCTGCGACAAATTTAACATTGTTGATGTGGTAGTTGCCGATTACTGCATGCATAAGGCCAGGAATTTCCTGATCTATCGCTGCATCCTTGTAATAGGTAACACCTTGCACGAGCGAGTTGGCACAGTTTCCAACTCCAACAATCGCAACGCGAATGTCTCCAGTTCCAGTCTTTATATTCACTTTACTTTCCCTTCACTCTTAATCATTGTTTCTAACCATGAAATCTCGCGCTCGAGTGACTCGAGTGAAAAGCGTCGCCACTCTTCGAGATACTTATCTATCCCCAGAGGTTGCGCCTGAAGATCAGTACGCAGCGCCTCTGCCTTATCTTGAAGGCGACGAAGGCGCCCCTCCAAAATTCTTACCCGGTTATTCATTGTGGTCGGGCTAAAGAATGCAAAGCGCACTCCAAAGCCTTCATCTTCCCAAGCTTCTGCAGTCACAGAACCATTGAGTTCAGCAAAACGCTTAAGACCTTTTTCAGTAATTGTGTAGACGATGCGGGTGCGACGTGATGTCACACCTACCTCTTTCGCTTCAATGCTTTGGGCAATCACCATCCGCTTAAGTTGCGGGTAGAGAACTGAGAACGAGAGCGCCCGAAAGGGGCCAAAGATCGTCATCAGGCGCTTACGCAGCTCATAGCCATGGAGGGCAGAATCTGAGAGCAGCCCAAGCAGGGCAAACTCCAGTGAATCTGCGCGTGATCGCATTTCCTGCCTCCGAATGGTTATAACCGATGTATATATCGTAACGATATATCTAGACGGTATTTAACTGGAGTCAGGCGCCAATCGCAAATCGACACACCGCCCCTGGCGCTACCCTGGGCCGGTGATTCCAACGCGCCTGCCTGAATACATCGTGGCCGCCATCATCATCATCCTGGCTCCAGGGCCCAGCGTCCTATTTGTCATAGCCCGCGCCATCTCCTGGGGGCGCAAGGTGGCTGTCTTAACTGTGGCCGGAAATGTCTCGGGCTCATTTGTCTTATCGACCCTGGTTGCCTTGGGACTAGGTCCCATCCTTGCTCGCTCCGATCTTGCCTATCTGGCGGTGCAATGGGGAGGCGGGCTTTATCTAATCTATCTGGGCATCGATGCCATTAGAAAACGTTCTGAGCATGCAGCTGATATGACCAACCAAGGACCGCGTGTGCCAAGTGTGGGGCAATCGATTCGTGATGGATTCTGGGTCGGTGTTCTCAATCCAAAGGCAATCGTCTTCTTCGCCGCTGTCCTTCCCCAATTTGTTGATATCGACGGCGGCAATGTCACCGCGCAACTTCTCTTTATGGGCTTGGTCTTCTGTGTTCTGGCATTTATCTCTGATAGCACTTGGGGATTACTTGCCGGAACTGCCAGGCAGTGGTTGGCAACTGATGCCCGGCGCCTTGAGGGTTTACGTGCAACCGGTGGGCTCGTCATGATTGTGCTTGGAATACTCGTGCTGATCAGCGCAGTTGTCAGTTCCTAGCGAGAGAATGTCGCTATGAATAAACCAGAGGTTCCTGCCCGCGACACGATTGCTCCATCTGATCTCACCTTCGGATTATCAACGTGCAAACGATGTCTCTGGCTTAAGTACTGGTTTAAATTCGATTTGAAGAAAGAATTTCCACTTGTAAAGCCTTTGGCAGATTCGCAAGAAGAGCATTTCCGGCGTGCATCCATGCCAGATATTTCTCCCACGTTAAAGCCTGGTGTAGTAAAGCAATGGGGCCAGTGGGTAAAGAGTGCTCCCATAAAAATCAATGGCTTTGAAACACGTTGGAAGATATTGGGAATTTATGACCTCTTGGGTCATTACGAAGATGGCACTGTTGGAATTATTGATTGCAAGGTCTCTGATTCAGATCGCGATAATGGGCCGTTTTATGCCCCGCAACTTGAAGCATATGCACATGCGCTAGAGAACCCAGATAAGGGAAAGCCATTTCCAGTCACCTCCATGGGGCTGCTGATTTGGAAGCTAGCTGGAGTAACAGAGACATCTGCAAGTGAACTTGCCTCGAATTCTCACGGCTTTGGAGTTAACCAACACTATGTTCCGGTCGAACGTGACACCGCAACATTTACCGCACTTCTAGAAGAGCTCATTTCAACAATCGAAGGTGGGATGCCCGATTCCGGTGCGGAGTGCAATGTTTGTAACTACTTACTTAAGCGTTCAGAGCTGCAGATCGATTAATCGCTCTCTTCGCTATTTTCGTCCTTGATTTTAGACTTCTTCACTTTCACTGCATAGGTGTCAGCATATTCTTGCCCAGAGAGCTGTTGAATTCGCTTCATGATTTGATCTGTGACTTCGCGTAAATATTGAAGGTCAGTTGAATCACCTTCAAAATACATCGGCTCGCCAAATGTAATTCCTACCCGCATCACCTTGGGAACAACTTTTCCCGTCGGTTGGATCTTGTCGGTATTAAACATTGCGATTGGAATCACTGGTGCGCCAGATTCAATTGCCAAGCGGGCAATTCCGGTGCGGCCCTTATACAAGCGACCATCAGGAGACCTAGTTCCTTCTGGATAAATTCCCAGTGAGTTGCCGGCCGAAAGAACTTGCAGTCCAGTAATCAGGGCAGCCTCACTGCGCCGTCCACCCGAGCGATCTACTGGTACTTGTCCAAGTGCGATAAAGGTCAGCTTCTTAATGAATCCCTTAGGTCCAGGGGAAGTGAAGTATTCACTCTTAGCAAGGAAAGTTACTTTACGTGGAACGACTAAGGGCATGAAGATGGAATCGCTAAAGGAGAGATGGTTGGAGGCAAGAATGAGGGGTCCGGAAACTGGAACGTTACGTAGACCCTTTACCTTTGGTCTGAACAACAACATCAAGAAGGGAGTCAGGAACGCACGGAGCGTTCCGTAAGGAAGGTTGTTCACCGAAGTAATTTACCGCGAATCTCTTCTATTGTGTAAAACGTCCAGCCGGGCGCTCTAGATGCGCGCAAGGTCGGCAACTCCGACTAATCCAGCCTCATTACCCAACTGTGCAGCAACTATTTGCGGATGCGGATGTTTACCTGCAAAAGGCATGTACTTCTCCATCCCGGTGCGAATCGGATTGAGCAGGATACCTCCTGCATCAATTACTCCCCCGCCAATAACTACTGCTTCTGGATCAAGAATGACAGCAAGGGATGCGATCCCTGCTCCTAAGTAATCTCCAGTTGTTTCAAAAATTGAGAGCGCGAGTTCATCGCCCTCGCGCGCAGCTTCGGTAATTGCACTGCCTTTGACTCCTGCAATCGAACCATCGCCACGATTAAGAATATTGTTGGCCCGATCAGGGTGTGCCTGTATCGCCTCGCGTGCATGTCGAAGCAGTGCGGTTCCTGAACCATATTGCTCAAAGCATCCATAAGCGCCGCAGCCACAGAGCAGGCCGTTTGGCACAATCCGCAAATGACCAATCTCTGCCGCAATTCCAAATGATCCCCGAAGGAGATTGCTATTTACTACGATTCCACCACCGATTCCTGTACCAACGGTGAGCATCAAGATATTTTCTTTACCTCGACCCGCACCAAATTTAAATTCTCCCCAAGCGGCAGAGTTGGCATCGTTTTCAATGACCACTGGTAGCCCAATACGCGAGGTGAGTTCGTAATCAAGATTGACGCCATTCCAATCTTTAATGTTTGGCGTGGCCAGAATTGTCTTGCGATCTGCGGAGATAAAGGCGGCAACAGAGACTCCAACAGATTCAATCTCGGAATCTTTCATGAGTTCTAGCGCAACATCTGCAATCGCCTGCGTGAGTGCTACTCCACCTTGGGCAGGTGTATCTCTACGTGCTCGACTAATGATTGCACCAGTCTCATCGACAACTCCACCAAGAACTTTCGTTCCGCCGATGTCGATTCCTACCGTGTAGCCCATCTAGGAAACTCGCGCGGCTAACTCTTTCAGTGCTGCGTCAATTGTCTGCTGCTGTGCTTTGGTAATCATCATTGCTGGCACAGGAAGCGAGACCGCAACAGTGAGTTCATACGTTACCTGCGTTGAATCTTCATCTAACGCTTTAATGAAATAAGTACCATCCATTTGCGTGAGTAGATCGGCTTCATCCATGGTGAACGAGAGACTGGCAGGCGCCGCACTCCAGTCATAATCCAGAGTGACACGATCTTTCATCATGCCCGCATCGATGGAGAGCTTGGCTTTGAGCGCCCGTCCCTGGTCATCACTTTCTAAGACATCGGCCTTCTTAATGGAGGTGAGCCATTCGGGATAGGTGGCGATATCAAAGAGGGCTGCCTGTACGTCGGTGAGTGGGGCATCGATGACTATCGTGGAAGAACTTTTCTCAGACATGGTCGAAGGCTATCAATTATTTGAAAAGCATCTTCCCATTTCCAGCCTTGCCCATATAGCGTTAGAGCCATGAATCTAGTCTCCACACCCGCCATTATTCCCGCTGCAACCACCGGAAATCTCACCGATCTCATCGCCGACCGCGCCAGAACCGAACCGGAGCGAATCACGATCTCGCGTCCGCTTGGCGATGGATGGCAACCAATGACTGCGAAGGAATTGGAAGTAGAAATCCGCGCCACTGCAAAAGGTTTGGTCGCTGCCGGAATCGCCGTTGGTGATCGGGTAGCAATCATGGCGCGCACGCGTTATGAGTGGACCGTCCTAGATTTCGCAATTTGGTATGCCGGTGGCTCGGTAGTTCCTATTTATGAAACATCCTCTGCCGAACAAGTGCAATGGATTCTAGAAGATTCCGGGGCAGTTGGAATCATTGTTGAAACTCCATTGTTAAAAGAATTTGTCACGCCAGTTCTCCCTTCTAACACAAAACACGTCTGGGTCATGACAGATGATGTTCTTCCAGGGCTCCGTAATTCAGGGGCGCAGATCACCGATGAAGAAATCCAACGTCGTCGCAGTTCTTTGGCGCCAACCACACTTGCGACTTTGATCTACACATCCGGAACAACCGGACGTCCAAAAGGTGTGCAAATTACTCACTCAAACTTTCTGGCAGAGTGTGGAAATGTTGTTGAGGCGGCAAGTGATCTCTTTAAGAAACCAGGTGGCTCTACCCTGCTCTTCTTACCGGTCGCACACGTCTTTGGTCGAATGGTTCAAATTGGCTCGATCCATGCCGGACTTCACCTAGCGCATTGCAGTGATCCAGTAGGTCGACTACCGCAAGATTTAGCATCCTTTAAGCCAACCTTCGTACTTGCTGTGCCACGTATCTTTGAAAAGATTTACAACGGCGCCGAGGCGCGCGCAGAGGCTGCCGGTAAGGGAAAGATATTTAGAGCAGCTGCTCATGTAGCTATCGCATATAGCGAGAGCAAAGATAAAGGTGGGTTTAATCCACTTCTGACTCTCAAGCACGCTCTCTTTGACAAGCTTGTGTATTCAAAGATTCGCGCCGGTATGGGTGGCGCAGTTGAAGCAGCTATCTCTGGTGGCGCACCCCTTGGTGAACGACTCGGACACTTCTATCGTGGGGCAGGCGTCACAGTTCTCGAGGGCTATGGACTCACCGAAACTACCGCCGGAGCTACCTTAAATCTCACCAATTCTCTTCGCGTTGGCTCAGTAGGTAAACCAATTCCTGGAACTTCCATCAAGATTGCAGATGATGGCGAAGTTCTCATCAGCGGACCAATCGTGATGCGCGGATACTGGCAGAACGATGCGGCAAATGAAGAAGTCTTCGACGGTGCCTGGTTTAGATCTGGCGACCTTGGTCGCCTCGATGAAGATGGCTATCTCTATATCACCGGTCGCAAGAAAGAAATCATCGTTACCGCAGGTGGAAAGAATGTGGCACCGGCTGTTCTAGAAGATCGTCTTCGTGCTCATCCTCTTATCAGTCAATGCATGGTCGTTGGTGATAACCAACCATTTATCGCATCTCTGATAACTATCGACCAAGATATGCTCAAAGGCTGGATTGCAACGAATGCAAAGACTGGCGCAACAATCGAGTCGCTGCGAAATGACCCCGATTTAATTGCGGTCATTCAAACAGCAGTAGATGAAGCTAACAAGGCAGTTTCGAAGGCGGAATCAATTCGTAAGTTTACAATTCTGCCCGTTGATTTCACAATCGCAGGTGGACAGCTCACCGCAAAGCTCTCGCTTAAGCGTCACATCATTGCGCAGCAATTTGCTGCGGAAATTTCAGCGCTCTTTACAAAGTAATTTGTGGCTACCAATACTCCCGAGCGACTACGTATTGCTCGGGAGTTACACGATGGTATTGCGCAAGATTTAGTTGGCCTTGGTTATCAACTCGATCTCATCATGGCTGATTCGAAGTTGAGTGAACTCTCACGAAATCAGGTTCGAGCCTCACGGTTACATATCGATTCTCTGATCATTAAAGTTCGCAATGAAATTCTTGCACTGCGAAAAGACTCCGAAGATCCATTTCACCTGCTTCTGCAGAGGTGTGCCAAAGAAACTTGCGCTGGGATGGAAATCTCATTTGAGATTGAGGAGGTAGCGGTAGATGCCACTGCGCAAAGTGAACTATTGGCAGTGGCAGCAGAGATCCTTCGAAACATCGTTGCCCACTCTGGGGCTACCCTCATTCTCATCAAGCTCTACTGGGTCAACAATCACACCTATCTAGAGATAAGTGACAACGGAAATGGTGGCGCAGTGATGAAAGAGAACCGTTGGGGGCTGCAAGGAATCACAGAACGAATTCAGGCTCTTAACGGAAGTTGCATCATTGAAGATAGAGACGGCACTCATATCTCAATCTCAGTATGAGCACCTCAATCCGGGTTCTAGTCATTGATGACCACGGCATCGTTCGAGCCGGAATCTGTGCGGCGTTAGAAAGACGAGAAGATTTCACCATATTTCAAGCGGCATCAAAGTCAGAGGCATTTGCCCAGATGGCGAAAGTTAATCCCGATGTCATCGTTGTTGATATCAATCTTCCCGATGGAAGTGGTTTAGAGATAGTTTCTTGGGCCCGTTCGATCTCACAGACGATTGCCATCATTGTTCTGACCCTCAATGAACACGATGACTTTCTTATCGCTGCCATGAAGGCGGGTGCCTCGTCATATCTGAATAAATCTGCGCCGCTTCTTGAAATCCTGGCCGCAATAGATCACTCACTAGTTGCACCGCTTACCTTTTCCTCTCGTGAGACCGTAAAAACTGTGGAGCGAAAGCGAGATAGATTCGATTTATCGCAACGAGAACTACAAATTCTCACACAACTTCACAAGGCCGCCCCTGTTGCAGAGCTAGCCTCTTCGCTCTTCATTACAGAGGCGACCCTCAAGACCCATCTTTCTAATATCTATCGCAAATTGAATGTGCACAGTCGGCTGCAGGCCATTGAAAAAGCACGTGTCAGCGGACTTACTTAAGTAGCTGATTAAAGCGCTCTGACCAGATCTGCCATTGCCACTTTTCAATAATCCATTGCCGTCCGCGCATTCCTAATCTCTGCGCTAACTCTCTATCTGCAAGTACTTTCACAACAGCCAGAGCAACCTCATGCGCTGATGTTCCATCGACAGCAAAGCCCGTCTCACCTTGCAAAATTGCATCTGGTGCTCCCCCGGAAATTCCACCAATGACCGGCAAACCACAAGCACTCGCTTCAAGGTAAACAATTCCTAGTCCTTCAACTTCAAGTCCAGCAAGGCGGGAACGAGATGGCATGGCAAAGACATCTCCAACACAGATATATCGCGGTAGCTCCGAGTACTGAACTCGACCGACAAAAGTGACTCGGTTTTCTAAACCTAGTTTTTTAATCCGTTTCTCAAGTTCGCTCTTATATGGACCCTCGCCAATCAAGAGCAGATGGGAATCAGGAATAGCTGTGATGATCTCTGGCATCGCCGCAATCAAGACATCTTGTCCCTTTCGGTGCACCAGGCGCCCCACGCTGACAATTACCCTCTTATTACCAAGCCCTAAACTTTCCCGAAGTTCTCGCACATCACTGCGCGGTGTGAAATGATCCGTGTCGATTCCCGGTGCAATACGAACTAGCTTTGCAACATCGCCAGGAGCTAACGCCTCGGCGATTTCTCCCCGCGTGAAATCTCCTAGATAAGTTAGTGAATCCACTGCGCGCCCAATGCGGGCAATCGCCCAGGAAAATGGCCAGAGTCTGGACCACCAAACTTCATGTCCGTGGGTGAGTGCAACAATTTTCTTCACTCCAACGCTACGAAGTCCCGGGGCAAGTAGTGCCAAGGGAGCAGCTGCACCAAAGAAAACAGTTTTGATATCGCGCTCACGAACTAACTTTCTTACCTTCCTTCCCACCCGAAACGATGGAAGTAATACCTTAGAAGGATCTCGAATTACCTCAACGCCATAATCACGTAGCAACATCGCATCAAAGGGGGCATAACCCGCTTGGGAAGCGGTGTAGAGGATGACGGAATTCTTGGGCAAGCGCTGAATCAATCCAATAATAAAAGTTTCAATTCCTCCAGCGCGAGGTCCAAAGTCATTTGTGATACAGAGTATTTGTGGATGTTCTAATCTATTTTCAAGCATTAGAACCGGCGTATTGCGACCAGCCGCTTACGTCCCATATCGGTCGTTGCAACTTTCACACGTGACCCAGAACGAGGAGCATGCACCATCTTGCCACCGCCAAGATAAATTCCAACGTGTGAGACTGGCCTGCCGAAGAACATTAAATCTCCAGGCTTCTTCTGACTAAAAGGAATTGATTTACCCATACGAGATTGCGCCGCTGAAGAATGTGGAAGTGAGACTCCGGCCGTTTGGTATGCGCGCATCGTTAAACCTGAGCAATCCCAGTAGATCATCCCGTCGGCACCGAATACGTACTTGTCGCCAATTTGTTTAAAAGCGAATTTAATTGCAAGCCCAGCACGGCCTGATACCCCGGCCGCACTCCTTGCCGCTTGCAGGGATGAGGCCTGATCGGCATCTTCACGCTCTTGCGCTAACCTCGCTAGTCGCTCGCGATCTTCCTTCTTTAGTTTTGCCAATATTGATTCTGCCTGAGCTAATTTGGCTGTTGCTAGCGCGCTCTTCTCGGCCAACTTTTTCTGCAACGCCTTTACCTGGGCCAGCCGATCACTGACTGTGAGCGAGGTGGCATTGAGTTTCTGTTCTGCTGATTGAAACTTGCGAAGCTGAATTCCCTTTTGTCGCGTGATTGCTTCTAGCGAGCCTGCAGATGAGAGATAGAGCGAAGGATCAGATGAGAAGAGCAGTTCAAGGCTCTGACTGATCGTTCCAGATTTGTACTGATCGATAGCAATCGCACCTAACGTCTTTGAAATTGCATCCACTGTCTTTGCCTGAATCTCGGCTTGCGCCTGAATGCCGGCAAGGCTTCGAGTGAGTGAATTCAATTTCACCTTCGCTTCTTGCGCACCTTCTGCCGCAGAGGTTGCTTCCTCTTCATAACGAATGACCTGTGCCTGCACTTGCGCCAGAGTTGGGGCCGCCTGCGATGTGGGGGCTTGAATTATGGAGAGAAGAATGGCTAACGAGGTGCCCCATGTGGCAGCGCTCATCGGTTTCTTCATGTTTCAAAGGCTAATGCCCCTCATCGCTGATTTTCAATTTTAAGCGTGGAATATCCATGATAATCGTGTGAGAAAAAGAATATTCTCCGCTCATGGCTGTGATCGCAACGCTGGTAGTAGGCGCAGATGGCTCGACCACAAAAGGCGGCACTTCGCAGGGGGTCACCAGTGGCGCCGATCGCGCGCAATTTCTTGAACATCGCAGATTAGCTGATTGCATCTTCATCGGTGGCAACACTGCGCGTACTGAGCCATACCTTCGCACACCAGTTCCGGTAGTGGTGATTTCACATCAACTAGATAATCCATTAGCGAGTAATCCACTGGCCCACCTATGGAACCTTTCACCGGTAGCCGGGCTAGTGAAAGCAATAGAGACTTTTGGGCCTCGTATTCATGTTGAAGCCGGGGCAACAATGATCAGTGAACTCATTGCCGCCGGTCAAATTGACCAACTAGAACTGAGTATTACCAGCGTCACCGGTGGAGAAATGAGAGTCGATATTGATGCGCTATTGGAAGTCTTCACAACACGGAAAGAGAAAGTAATCGATGGGACGAGATTCATCTCAGCATCGAGGTAATTAAAAGACGGAGATAATACAAACTCCTAGGACTGCAAAGATTATTCCGAAATACTGAACCTTGTGTAATCTCTCATGAAGAAATAAGAAGGCCAGTAACGAGGTCGCTATCGGATAGAGCGCACCAAGCACCATTGCAATAGAGACTAACCCCTTGGTTGTCGCAACCCCCAACAGCAAATTCGCCGCAAAGTCTGCAACTCCAATAAAGATGAGCACTGGTAGTTCAGGCTTACCTAATCCACCAACGTGGCGATAACGAAGAAAGAGTGTGATCCCAACAAGCAGGGTCGTAGTGCGCATCGTTGTCATGGTCATCAGCGCACTGCTCTCGGAACCAATTGCCATACAGACCAGTGCGCTACCGAAGAAGACCGCTGCGCTTAAGGCTAAGAGGACTGGCTTTAAAGGAAGACCTTGCGAAACTTCCGGACCACTTGCCAGGAATCCACCGAGCATGGCAATGAATACTCCAATACTGACAATCGTAGATAGCTGATCACCTTTAACGAAGAGCGCGTAGCCAAGAGGAATCAGTGCGCTCAGGGAGCTAATGGGTGAAACAACTCCCATGCGGCCAGTTGAAAGTCCGGCATACAAACAAATGAGTCCGAGATAACCAAAAATGCCGGCACACATTCCAGGTAGTAAATATCCCCCGCTTCCGAATGGCTCTGCATCCCAACTGCGACTGACAAGAACGAGTACGACACCAGTAATAAAGCCAATTGCCTGAGTAACGGCTAGAACTGCGATCGTTGGAAATTTCTTACTTAATCTGCCAGCGTGATAATCGGCACTTCCCCATAAAACGCTCGAGAAGAGAGCGAGGATGCTGGCCATGAGGGCAGACTCTACCGGGCTATCGGCTTAGCCTCCCCGGTAAACCGCAGGACAAACTTTAGAATTGAGCAGTGAAGTCGCCAATTGCCTTTAATGAAATGATTGAACTTCTTCGTACCTTCACTCCTCGAGCAGAGATTATTCTGGAGGAAGTTCCGGCGCCACAGAAATTGGCCACATACTCATTTGCATTCACAGCAGATATTTCAAATGGCCTTACAGGTGATGCCGAGAATGAAATTGCATCAGGCCGCTTTGTGGTCTTACACGAACCAGGTGGACAAGAAACCTGGGAAGGTGACTTTCGCTGCGTTACTTTTATGCGAGCCGACGTTGATAGCGAAATGCAAGAAGACCCACTACTTCCTGAAGTTGGCTGGAACTGGTTACTTGATTGCTTAGGTGCAACGGGCGCGCAATTCAACGCACCGAGTGGAACCGTCACTCGAGTTTCCAGCGCCTCCTTTGGAAAGTTATCTCCTCGCAATAGCGATTCCGAAATTGAGATCAGAGCTTCGTGGACTCCACTTCTTTCTCAGATTGAAGAAATCTTTCCCCACGTGCAGGCCTGGTGCAATCTCATGACGGAAGTCGCCGGATTGCCACCGCTTCCAGAAGGTGTTGCCACAATTGGTTCCGCAAGACGTCGTGCCTGAAGAAGAACAGACGCCGGCCGCTATCGCCTTACTGCATCCCGCAGAAGGAGTTCCAGCAATCATCGAAACCGAGCAAGCCTTTGATGCGGCGCTAGCCGCACTTGCGCAAGGGGTCGGACCATATGCATTTGATGCCGAACGTGCCTCTGGTTTTAAATACAGTGCGCGCGCATATTTGATTCAGATAAAACGCACAGGGGGCGGATTACATCTGATCGACCCTATTCCATTTGGTCCTGATCATCGTTGTTTTGCCGAACTCAATAATTTGATTGCAGATGAAGAAGTTATTTTGCATGCAAGCACGCAAGATCTACCTTGCCTGCGTGAATTAGGCATAAATCCACAAATTCTCTTTGATACCGAACTTGGCGGACGTATTGCTGGCCTTGCTCGCGTTGGTCTAGGGCCACTTTTAGAATCACTGATGGGAGTATCACTAGCCAAAGAACATTCGGCAGCTGATTGGTCTAAGCGCCCATTGCCGGAAGAATGGCTTAACTACGCAGCACTTGATGTGGAACTTCTGATAGAGCTGAGGGATAAAGTCCATGCACTCTTAGTTGATGCAAAGAAATGGGAATGGGCCGAGGAAGATTTTGCTGCAATCATTTCTGCTCCTGCGCCGGCCCCTCGTATCGATCCATGGCGTCGCACTTCTGGAATGCACAAAATTAAGAAGCGACTGCAGATGGCGATAGTGCGTGAGTTATGGCAGGCGCGGGATGAGATTGCGCGGGGCGCAGATGTCTCACCAAGTCGATTGTTATCAGATGCCGCGATTACTGAATTGGCGCAGAATGCCGAGAAGTCACCTATTACTAATCGCAAACATCTGGAGAAGATCTTGCGCCCGCTCGGATTGCGAGCGCGCTGGTTAGAGAATGCAGCCATATGGATTACCTCAATCACCACAGCAATGGAGTTGCCAGAAGATCAGTGGCCAGAAGCACGTTCTAAAAGCGATACCTTGCCGCCGATTAAACTCTGGCGCGAACGTTTTCCTGAAAAATTCATCCCGCTTTCACATGCTCGCTTTAACCTTGCTGCTAAGGCCGAGGAGCTTTCGATCCCGCTTGAGAATCTGATTAGCCCGGAACTCGTGCGCCGCATCTGTTGGTCGCCTCCCCTAGACAGCTCTGTGCTGGAGGCCTTGCAAGCGCTCGGTGCCCGTCGCTGGCAGGCCGAGATAGCTGCTCCCGTCCTTGAGGCAGCCCTTTTGGAGACCGTCGCCCTGGAGCTGCCCGAGGCTGAAGCCACTTCGGAGTCGGCTGAAGAGTGATGAATTACGCAACATAAGAGTTGCGTAAATATGGGGAGTCAATTATTCTCATTCCATGCTCAGTACATTCATCATCGCCCTTCGCGAAGGGCTAGAAGCTTCACTCATCGTCGGTATTTTGGTTGCCTACCTAGTCAAGACTGGGCGCCAGCGCCATCTGCGCGCACTCTGGAGTGGTGTGGCAGTTGCGATCGTGGCCAGTCTCGCCTTTGGCGCGTTCCTGTCCTATACCTCAACTGAACTTTCATCACGCGGGGAAGAGCTTTTTGCGGGAACAACCTCTTTCATAGCTGTTGGTTTTGTAACCTGGATGATCTTCTGGATGAAGCGTGCTGCTCGTGGACTTCGTAATGAACTGCAGAACAAGGCGGAATCAGCGATTGGTGCGGGTTCTCTCGCACTCGCACTTGCAGCGTTCTTCGCTGTTGCTAGAGAAGGTCTGGAAACATCACTGTTTTTATACACTAACTTTAAAACCGCAGGAGCAGTATCGACTGCAACTCTTGGCTTAGTGCTCGGGCTGGCGCTCGCTGTAGGACTTGGAATAGGGATCTATAAGAGTTCTATCAAACTCAATCTCGGAAAGTTCTTCACTTACTCTGGTGTGGCTCTCGTAGTTGTTGCAGCTGGAGTTCTTTCCTACGGAATTCATGAGTTCCAAGAGTTTGGAATTCTGCCGGCCCCCGATGCATTCGTCTGGGATGTCACTTCATGGATGCCAAAGGAGTCACTCGTTGCCGGGCTCTTGGCCGGAACTATCGGCTTTGACACCACAACATCATGGCTACAACTAGCCGGATGGCTCACCTACATTGGCTTGACGCTGAGGTTCTACCTCGCCCCTGCCAAGAAGGTAAATACTCCCGCCAACGCGTAGCGCTTTTTTCTACTGGCGAGTAACCTAGCTTCATACTCACCAGATAAAGGAAGTTCTATGACATCCCAGCTCCATAGCGTTGTCCTCGTTGATGCAGTGCGCACTCCATTTGGAAAAGCGGGCAGCATGTATTCAGGAACTCGCGCAGATGACTTAATGGTGCGAGCGATGCGCGGGCTACTCGAGCGCAATCCCCAACTCTCCCCCGAACTCATTGACGATGTTGCCATCGCGGCGGCAACCCAGACTGGTGATCAAGGAATGAATATTGGTCGCAGCGCCTCCCTCCTTGCTGGCCTTCCGAAAACTGTTCCTGGCTACTCCATCGACCGCTGGTGCGCCGGTGCACTGACTGCAACCACAACAGTTGCCGGCGCTATTGCGATGGGCGCAATAGATATTGCAATCGCTGGCGGTGTTGAACATATGGGAAATCATCCAATGGGTGAACTCATGGATCCTAATCCGCGTTACCTAGCTGAGAAGCTGGTGGAACAAGATGCACTTGCCATGGGAGCAACGGCAGAACGCTTGCATGATCGCTTCCCACATTTAACAAAAGAGCGGGCAGATACCTATGCCTTTAATTCTCAGATGAAAACTGCCAAGGCATATGCAGATGGAAAGATTCAGCGGGATCTCATACCAACGGCGGCCCGTCATCCTGAGACAGGTTGGGGTATTGCAACTGTTGATGAATCACCTCGCCCCACAACAACTATTGAAGGTCTAGCTGGACTGAAAACTCCGTTCCGCCCAGCAGGTCGCGTCACTGCCGGAAACTCATCTGGTCTCAACGATGGTGCTACTGCTGCGTTGCTCGCAAGTGAAGCTAAAGCAAAAGAACTTGGACTTTCCATTAAGGCCCGGCTTGTCACTTTCGCCTTTGCCGGCGTTGAGCCAGAAGTAATGGGATATGGACCGGTTCCAGCAACGATCAAAGCACTTAATAAAGCTGGACTTAAGATTGAAGATATTGGAGCCTTTGAAGTCAATGAAGCATTTGCCGTGCAAGTACTGGCATTTCTAGATCACTTTGGAATTGCAGATGATGATCCGCGTGTGAATCCTTACGGGGGCGCCATCGCTGTTGGCCATCCACTTGCCTCATCAGGTGTGCGCCTGATGCTTAATTTAGCTCGCACATTTGAAGAGAAAACAGATGTTCGTTATGGAATTACTACGATGTGTATTGGTTTAGGAATGGGTGGAACTGTTATTTGGGAAAATCCACATTACACAGGAGGGACTAAGTAATGGCTACCGCAATTACCCTTCCGGAAGGTGCACCGGAAGAAGTCATTACCCAATCGCTAGTGCGCGATGTGGATCTCACACCATTTGGCTTTAAGGGTTCACTTGCCTTAATCACACTTGATAACGGACTCGATCACACTCGCCCCAACACCCTCGGACCACAATCACTGATGGCCTTAGATGCTGCGATCGCTGATGCCGCCGCTCGTACACCTGCTGCGATTGCAATTATTGGAAAGCCATTTATCTTCGCTGCTGGCGCTGACCTTTCAGGCCTGGCATTTCTTAATACCCGCGAGCAAGCAGTGGCCATTGGCAAGCTGGGCCATGATGTTTTTCGGCGTTTAGATGAGATTGGAATTCCAACATTCGCATTCGTTAATGGACTAGCCCTTGGTGGCGGGCTCGAGATAGCACTGCACTGTAATTACCGCACACTTGCCAGCACCGCTTTCACCGCGTTACCAGAAGTATTCCTCGGACTCGTTCCAGGTTGGGGCGGTGCCACCATTCTTCCTAAGCTCATTGGTCCAGAGCGTGCGGTGCAGGTGATTATTGGTAATTCACTTAATAACAACACCATGATGAAAGCAAAGGATGCACTGGCACTCGGTGTTGTTGATGCCGTCTATGAACCGGCAGATTTCTTAGAAAAATCAGTCTCCTTTGCAGCTCGCATATTAAATGGAGCGCAAAAAATTGAGCGAAAAGATTATTCAGCAGACCCGGCTTGGGATGCTGCACTTTCTGCTGGTCGCGCAACTGCGTTGAAGAAATATGGTGGCGCAGAAATGGCATCTCCTACAAAGGCGCTAGAGCTCATCAAAGCTGCCAAAACCAATTCCCGTGGTGCTGGTTTTGATGCCGAAGATCAAGCGCTGGCAGATCTGACGATGTCAGATCCATTACGTGCCTCTCTCTATGCCTTTAATGTCATTCAAAAGAAGCGCAAGAAGGTGGAAGGAGCACCAAAACCAGCGCTAGCACGAAAGGTTGCTCGAGTAGGAGTTGTCGGTGCTGGTCTGATGGCCTCCCAACTAGCGTTGCTGCTTCTTCGTAACCTTAAATGTCCCGTTGTCATGACCGATATTGACCAAGCGCGCGCTGATAAAGGTGTGGCGTGGGTAAAGGCTGAATTAACTAAGTTGGTCGAGAAGAAGCGCATGAGCGCAGAATCTGTCGCGCGTCTTGCCTTGCTGATTAGCGGTTCTGCAGATCAAAACGTCTTTGCTGGTTGTGACTTTGTCATCGAAGCAATTTTTGAAGAGCTAACACTGAAGCAAGAGCTCTTCAAAAAATTGGAGAAGATTGTTGGACCAGAATGCGTGCTGGCCACAAATACCTCATCTCTATCAGTTCAAGCCATGAGCGAAGGGTTAGAACATCCAGAACGAGTAGTTGGTTTCCACTTCTTTAATCCAGTTGCGGTAATGCCTCTTCTTGAAATCGCTCGCACAACCCATACTGATGATGCAACTACTGCAACTGCCGTCAGTATTGGCAAAGAATTGAAAAAGACGATGATTATTTGCAAAGATGCTCCGGGCTTTGTCGTTAACCGTCTACTCACACGCTTCATGGGAGAAATCACCGACGCAGTTGATGAGGGAACTGATCCACAGGTAGCTGATAATGCGATGCGCAGCATCGGCTTTCCTATGTCGCCCTTTGAATTGTTAGGTCTTGTTGGTCCGGGAGTTGCTGTACACGTTGCCGAAACACTGCATGCAAATCTAGGACCGCGATATCGCATCTCCCCCACAATGCAGGCAATGGTCAAAGAAGGCGTAAAGACTTTCTATCTCAAAAACGACGATGGCACATTTAGCGCCAACCCGGCAGCTCTTGCCCTGGTTCACAAAGGTGATGCGCCATCAACAGCTGAACAAGTTCGACTGCGTGCACTCAAAGCGTTAGCGGAAGAAGCGCGGATGATGCTTGATGAAGGTGTGGTTTCAAGCCCGGCAGAGATTGATCTCTGCATGTTGATGGGAGCCGGTTGGCCGATGCACTTAGGTGGAATTTTGCCGTACTTAGATCGCGAAGGAATTAGCGATTCTGTGTGCGGTCAACGTTTTCATGCTCCGGGAATTGCATCTCTTCCACAGTAGAGTTCCATGCGACGATGTCGCGTGAAATCTTCTGGGCGTTAATTCCAAGGTCATCAAGTATCTCTGATCGCTTTGAGTGCTCAATAAACTCAAGCGGAATGCCAATGCTATGAATTGCAACGTTCAGGCCCGCCTCACGAAATGCTTCCGAGATTGAACTTGCGATTCCGGCGCGCTTGATGCCATCTTCTAGAACAACAACGCTCTTATAGCGACGTGCCATAGTAATAAGTGACTCTGGAATTGGTTTCACCCAGCGCGGATCAATAACTGTCACACCCACACCTTCACGGTATGCCTGTGAGGCGGCTTCCACCGCAATTGCGGCCATGGCACCGATACTGACAAGAAGTACGTCGGCGCTTTCTCCTCGGTAGAGCACATCCACACCATCGCGTCGCTCAAAGGCCGGAATGTCTTTGGTGACTGCACCTTTGGGAAAACGAATTGCAGTAGGTGCATCACTGACTTCGAGTGCTTCGCGCAAAGTTTCACGTAGTCGTGAGGCATCGCGCGGTGCGGCTACCCGCATTGTTGGAATGATTCCGGTGAGTGCTAGATCCCAGATTCCGTGATGAGAAGGTCCATCATCGCCGGTAACTCCAGAACGATCGAGTACAAAAGTGACACCGGCCTTGTGGAGTGCAACATCGAGTAAGAGTTGATCAAAGGCGCGATTGAGAAATGTTGAATACACAGCAATGACAGGGTGAAGACCGGTAAATGCCAGTCCGGCTGCGCTGGTGACAGCATGTTGTTCAGCTATTCCCACATCGATAGTGCGCATCGGAAACTTCTCTTGGAACTTATCTAGGCCAGTAGGCCCGAGCATTGCCGCTGTGAGGGCAACAATATCCTCGCGCTCGTCACCGACTGCGAGCATCTCCTCAGAAAAAATATTGGTCCAGCTGGTTGTTGACTTGCCCAAAGGAGTTCCGGTCTCGGGATCAACAACGCCCACGGCGTGGAACTTCTCAGCCTGATCTTCAATGGCAGGTTGATGACCCTTACCTTTTTCAGTAATCACATGAACTAATACTGGTTGACCAAACTCTTTTGCCTGGGTCAGCGCCCGCTCCATCGCAACTAAATCATGTCCATCAATAGGGCCAACATATTTAAGACCAAGATCTTCAAACATTCCTTGTGGCGCAATGATGTCTTTGATCCCCTTCTTCATTCCGTGAAGAGTTTCATAAATTGGATTTCCAACAACCGGGGTCTTTGTTAGTACCTCTTTGCCCCAATCGAGGAACTTCTCATAGCCACGAGTCACCCGAAGAGTTGCCAGATATGTGGCTAGTCCGCCGATAGTTGGTGAGTAAGAACGCTCATTGTCATTGACAATAACGACAAGATTTCGATCATTTGACGCTGCAATGTTATTAAGGGCTTCCCATGACATTCCGCCAGTAAGTGCACCGTCACCTACAACTACTACCACGCTGCGATCGATTTGATTGGTGATGGCAAATCCACGAGAAATTCCATCGCCCCACGAGAGTGCGGTAGAGGCATGTGAATTTTCAATCACATCGTGTTCACTCTCAGCGCGGTTGGGATAACCGGCTATTCCGCCACGTTGGCGCAGGCCATCGAATCGATCAGCGCGCCCGGTAAGAATTTTGTGAACGTATGATTGATGACCGGTATCAAAGAGAACTACATCTTTTGGAGAATCAAATATCCGGTGGATTGCAATCGTGAGTTCCACAACGCCAAGATTGGGTCCAAGGTGGCCACCAGTCTTTGAAACTTTGGTAATAAGAAATTGACGAATCTCAGCGCTGAGTTCAGTCAGCTGCTCATAGGAGAGCCCTTGAAGATCGGCTGGGCTCTTTATCGTTTCAAGCATCGGCCCAGTCTAGATTAGCCACGCAGTTGGCGCAGCACATACTGCATGATGCCGCCGTGGCGATAATAATCTGCCTCGCCCGGTGTATCGATTCTCACCTTTGTTGTGAAGGTGATATCCCCCGCTGTGACGGTGACTTCCTTTGGAACCTGGCCGTTGTTAAGTGCTACCACTCCTGTGATGGCAAAGACTTCATCGCCTTTGATACCAAGTGATAGCGCGCTCTGTCCATCAATAAATTGAAGCGGAAGAACTCCCATGCCAATTAAGTTAGAGCGGTGAATTCTTTCGAAGCTTTCCGCAATCACTGCTCGTACACCAAGTAGCGCTGTTCCCTTTGCCGCCCAGTCACGAGAAGAACCTGATCCATACTCTTTGCCAGCAAGAATTACGAGTGGAACTCCAGCTGCTTGATAGGCAACAGATGCATCATAAATAGTTGATTGCGCGCCATCTGCTAAGAAGTTGCGAGTAAATCCACCTTCGACTCCATCTAGAAGTGTGTTCTTTAGACGGATATTGGCAAAGGTTCCACGAATCATTACTTCGTGATTTCCACGTCTGGAGCCGTAAGAGTTGAAATCTTTACGCTCCACGCCGTTCTCTTCCAGATATTTACCGGCAGGTGAATCAGCCTTGATATTTCCAGCAGGTGAAATGTGATCAGTTGTCACAGAGTCGCCCAGAATTGCTAGGACTCGTGCTCCTGCTATATCTGTTACCGGTTTTGGCTGCGCTGGCATGCCATCGAAATATGGCGGCTTGCGGACGTAAGTTGATTTCGGATCCCAATCAAATGTCTTTCCAGTTGGAGTATCAAGTGACTTCCAACGATGATCGCCTTCAAAGACAGATGCATAATCCTTGGTAAACATCTCAGAGGAAATTGAAGAGTCAATGACTGATTGAATCTCTGCTTCAGTTGGCCAGATGTCTTTAAGAAGAACTGGCTTCCCCTCTTTATCCATACCCAAGGAATCTTTCTCAAAATCATGGTTCATGGTTCCAGCTAGTGCGTAGGCAACTACCAGTGGTGGTGAAGCTAGGTAATTCATCTTCACATCTGGGCTAATGCGCCCTTCAAAGTTTCTATTTCCGGAAAGCACCGCAGAGACTGCAAGATCGTTCTCATTGACCGCCTTGCTTATTTCAATAGGCAGCGGTCCGGAGTTTCCAATACAGGTCACGCATCCGTAGCCAACAAGGTTGAATCCAAGTGCTTCCATGTATTTGGTAAGTCCAGAGCGATCGTAGTAATCAGTAACGACCTTTGAACCAGGAGCCAAAGTGGTTTTCACCCATGGCTTAGATGTCAGCCCCTTCTCTACCGCTTTCTTGGCAAGAAGAGCCGCGCCAATCATGACCGAAGGATTAGATGTATTTGTGCACGATGTAATCGATGCAATAACCACATCTCCATTTTTGATTGTTGTGTCGTTAGCACCCACATGCACTGGATACGCTTCTTTTCCAGTCTTGTCAGTGAAATAGGTTGGAAGAATCTTAGAAAATGCACTCTTTGAGTCGGTAAGTGAGATGCGATCTTGCGGGCGCTTTGGCCCAGCAATTGATGAAACAACACTTGAAAGATCGAGTTCAATATTTTCCGAAAAGCGCGGTGAAATAGATGGGTCATGCCACATGCCCTGTGCTTTTGCATACTGTTCCACGAGAGCTACTTGCTCATCACTTCGTCCAGTAAGTCGCAAGTAGCGAAGGGTCTCTTCATCGATAGGGAAAATCGCACACGTTGATCCGTACTCGGGCGACATATTTCCAATTGTGGTGCGGTTGGCCATTGGGACAGAGACCACGCCAGGACCGTAGAACTCAACAAATTTTCCAACTACTCCATGCTTGCGAAGCATCTCAGTAATGGTTAACGCCATATCTGTAGCAGTTGTGCCCACAGGAAGCTGGCCAGAGAGTTTGAAACCGACAACGCGTGGAATCAACATTGAAACTGGCTGACCAAGTAGCGCTGCTTCTGCTTCGATGCCGCCAACGCCCCAACCGAGAACTCCAAGCCCATTGACCATCGTGGTGTGTGAATCGGTACCTACAACGGTGTCTGGATATGCACGGAGCACGCCATTGATAGTCCGGGTCATGACAACGCGAGCTAGGTACTCAATATTTACTTGGTGAACGATGCCCGTTCCTGGCGGAACTACCTTAAATTCATCAAAGGCGCCCTGGCCCCAACGCAAGAATCGGTAGCGCTCACGATTGCGTTCATATTCAATATCTGTGTTCTTCTCAAAAGAATCTTTTGTTCCGAAGACATCTGCAATTACAGAGTGATCGATTACCAATTCAGCTGGAGCTAATGGGTTTACCTTGCTTGGGTCTCCCCCAAGATCGACAATCGCCTCGCGCATAGTGGCCAGGTCGACTACACAAGGAACGCCTGTGAAGTCCTGCATCACAACGCGTGCTGGGGTGAATTGAATTTCAGTATCTGGCTCGACTGATGGGTCCCACTGTGCCAGCGCCTTGATGTGATCAATGGTGATATTTGCACCATCTTCAGTGCGTAGTAAATTTTCTAAAAGTATCTTGAGCGAGAAAGGTAAACTCGCGGCGCCTTCAACCGCTGAGATATCAAAGATTTCAAAATCTTTACCGCCGACAGTGAGATTTTTCTTGGTTCCCAATGAATTCTTACTCATCACGCAACTTCCTTCAGTGAATTTATCTTGATATCAAGATACCTTATCGGCAACAAATCTGGCAACACATTCGATGTGATGTGTCATGGGAAATAGGTCGAAGGCGCGTATTTTTTCTAGCGTGTATCCGAATTCACGCAGATATCCGGTGTCCCGGGCCAGCGCCGCTGGGTCGCACGCCACATAGATGATCACACGCGGTGCAATCCGCGCACAATTCTGCAGTACTTCTTTTCCAGCACCCTCCCGCGGTGGATCTAGAACAATGACATTAGCTTGCGTAAATCGAGTGATGGCTTTTGCTACATCGGCGGTAATCACGGTGACATTGCTGTTGTCTGCGAAATTACTACTGGCATCGGCAGTGGCAGCTTTACTTCCCTCGACGATATCAACAGCGCCTGCTTCTCCAATGATTGGCAAAATGGCTGCTGCAAATAAACCGACTCCTCCATAGAGATCTAGCACGTGATCGCCGGTTTGGAATTGACCTAGTTCGACAACCACATCACTGAGTACACGGGGGGCATCTTTATGACTTTGCCAAAAAGATTTCTGACTTACATTAAAGACTTTATCTCCCACCTGATAGTGGGCAATCTCGGGTCCATCAGAGAGTCGCATCGGTGACTCATCCCGAGAGTTTGCGGTGGCGATTGTGCGTTCGCCAGTGTTGGAAATGGAGATCTCTAGCCGTTGATCACCTTTGACTCCACGTTGGGCAAGCTCTGCAAATTTCATCTCCGGAACGAGAATCCGGCAGTCATCGACTGGGGTTACTTTATGGCTACGTGCTTGAAAGAAACCTAGGGCGCCGCTCTTGGTTGAGTGCGCCGAACATCGAGTTCGCCATCCCAGGGGTGCACTTACCTCTTCTACCTCAACGTCAATTTCCATCTTTGCAATTCTAGAAAACTGTTCTGAGATTACTTCACTCTTGAGATCTCGCTGGCGTGCTGGTGTTATATGTTGGAAATCGCAGCCACCGCAGCCAAGCCTGTGTGCATATCTACACGGTGCTGTTACGCGGTCAGCCGAAGGTGTAATTACTTCAACTACGTCTGCTCGGTTAAAGCTTGCACCCACGCTCGTTACTTCAATCTCAACGGATTCACCCGGAATTGCATGTCGAACAAAGATCACGGCGCCCTCATGGCGTGCAATGAAGTGGCCGCCATGGGCGACTTTTTCAATCTCGACCCTTAATCGTGCCCCGACCTCGATGGACGCTTTCTTGGGTGATGACATGGGGCTCAGCGTAGTCGAGATAAATATGCGCAAGAGTAGTAAGTTAGTCCTGTGCACGTAGTCATCATGGGTTGCGGACGAGTCGGTTCATCTTTGGCGACCGCTCTGGAAGCAGCTGGACACTCAGTAGCCATCATTGATCAATCAAAAGACGCCTTCCGTCGTCTCGGTGCAGATTTCAAGGGGCGCACAGTTGTTGGCGTTGGCTTTGATCGCGACACTTTGCTGGAAGCGGGAATTGATGGCGCTGATGCATTCGCTGCAGTCAGTAATGGTGATAATTCAAATATTTTGGCTGCGCGCGTTGCTCGCGAGAATTATGGCGTCACTAATGTTGTTGCTCGTATTTATGACCCAGGGCGTGCTGAAATTTATCAGCGCTTAGGTATTCCAACAGTTGCCACAGTTATTTGGGCAAGTGATCAAATCCTTCGTCGAATTTTGCCAGGTGGTGCTCGTTCAGAATGGCGCGATGCCACAGGCACCGTTCAATTACTCGAGGTGCACCCACATCTAAATTGGTACGGTCGTCCGATCTCTGAACTTGAAACAGCAACAGAGTCACGCGTGGCTTTCCTGACCCGTTTAGGTGAAGCACTCATCCCCGATGAGCACACCGTTTTACAAGATGGAGACTTAGTCCACATGACTATTCTCGATGCACAATTGGCAATTGCTGAAGCAGTGTTATCGAAAGGCCCAGGTGCCTAAGAAATGAGAATTGCTATTGCAGGTGCCGGAAATGTGGGACGAGCAATTGCTCGCGAACTTCTCGATAATGGCCACCAGGTTCTTCTGATAGACCGCGATCCGAAAGCGTTAAAGATTGATTCCGTGCCTGATGCTGAGTGGCTGATGGCAGATGCTTGTGAGATTGCATCACTTGATAATGCTCAATTAAATAACTGTCAGGTACTAGTTGCCGCTACCGGCGATGACAAGGTCAATCTTGTCGCATCACTTCTTGGCAAGACTGAATACGGAGTTCCCCGAGTTGTCGCTCGAATCAATCACCCAAAGAATGAATGGCTCTTTGATCAATCTTGGGGCGTTGATGTTGCGGTATCTACCCCGCGAATCATTTCCGCACTTGTTGAAGAGGCCGTGAGCGTTGGCGATGTTGTTCGTCTGTTCTCATTTAGAAAGGGTCAGGCAAACCTAGTTGAAATCACGCTGCCAGATTCTTCTATCTGTATTGGAAAAACAATTGAAGAAGTAGAGCTTCCGGAAGATGCATCACTCGCTGCCATCGTGCGAGATGGACGAGTAATCTCGCCTACGCCAAGTGATCTCTTTATCGCTGGCGATGAATTGCTCTTTGTTGCTTCAGCCCAAGCTGAAGATAAAATCAGAGATTGTTTTATCGCTCGTTCTTAAGGCTTAACTGTGGGAACGCGGCGAATAATGAGCCAAGAACCATATGCGGTAGCGAAAAAGAACGGATATCCCATCGCTAGATTGACAGTTCCTAGCAAATTGACATTACCGCTTCTATAAATTGGATACTGCACTGCAATTCGCGTGAAGAACATCGCTACCCAGAGCCAGCTTGCCTGCACATAAGCCCGCTTACGTTCTGGATGATTACGCCATGAGAGGTTTTCGCCCAAAATTGGCCCGAGCATCAGGCCAAGAACTGGCCAACCAACGAGGTTTGCAATCAGATACACGCTTCCATATCCAAGATTGGTCAACAACTTAGGAACATAGAGATCACTTGCATTGCCAGTTCTATTTGCAAACCAGGCACAGATAAGAACGCCAATAAATCCACTCAAAGCGTGCTGAAGAGTATCTCGCCTGGCTAAACGAATAACCGTCAGAAGCGCCGAGATGGAAATTGAAGCTATGAGTGCGCTCTGCAAATCTTTGGTGACATTGAAAATAACCAAGAATATTACTGCCGGAATACCTGAATCAATCAGCCCCTTCTTGCCACCAAAGGCGGAAATGACCTTATCTCTATCTTCAGCCGAGTTCATTTGATTATCGCTACTCATCATGATCCAGTTGATCCAAATCCACCTTCGCCGCGACCTGAGCCTGGCAACACATCAACTTCAATGAATTCAGCACGTTCTACTTTTTGAAAGACCAATTGCGCAATGCGATCGCCTCGTTTAAAACTAACACTTTCTTGAGGATCATGATTAATCAAGATGCATTGCAGTTCTCCGCGAAATCCAGCATCGACGGTGCCTGGGGCATTGACCATCGTGACTCCATGTTTAATTGCTAAGCCAGAGCGTGGGTGGACCAGTGCAACATAACCATCAGGAAGTGCGATGGAAATTCCAGTAGGCACCAATGCTCGCTCCCCCGGCTGCAAGGTGATGTCAATCCGGGAGACGATATCGGCACCCGCATCTCCACCTTTAGAGTAATTTGGAAGAGGCAGATCAGGATCTAGTCTCTTAATTAAGACCTGAAAATTACTCATGGATTGATATCAAACTCAGGATCTACAAAGGCGAAAAGTTGTGGGTTTTTGCGAAGTGCTGCCAAATATTCTGCCGGAGCACTCTCTAAGAAATGCTTCATCGGCACGATGACAAAGAGTGCGGCTGCACGCACTGCAATTTCGCCATCAATTCCCCCTAGTCGCCCAACCGCCTCTGAATACACTTTTCTATTTACTTGGCCCGTGATCCGAGCAGAAATATGCAGAACGGTTCCAATCGGCACAGGCTTTAGAAAATCTGTTTCCAGGCGAGCAGTAACGGCCGGGGCGCGAAGAAGCCACATCAATTTTCCTAGAGCTTCATCGAAGGCAAGTGATAAGAGTCCACCATGTGCCAGACCAGGAGCCCCTTGATGATTTTCCGAGACAGTGAATTCGGCAGTGATATCTGCACCTTTACCGACATGAGCAACAAGATGTAGTCCGGTGGGGTGAAGTTCACCGCAGCCGAAGCAATGTGCAAAGTGTGAAGGTATCTGGGCACCTGTTGAAGGTGAGAGCGGATGACGCTCTGGAATCACCGAGCCCTCAGGCGGCGTAGTGGATGCAACGCGACTCATGGCGCAAGGTTACTTGATTAAGTAAGAGATAGCCTAGGGCTCATGCTCTTTAAAGAAGTGATACGTCCCCCACTTTGGCTCTTAGCCTTCATCTACTTCATGTTTCTATCTTTAGTCATCGCAGTCTGGGCCGCGCTGGGCAATTTAAGCGCGCTGGTCACCTTCATCGCTCTGACCATTGCACTTCTTGCCATTGCCGTGACGGCAAAGAGTGAAGTCAGAGTTACCCAGGATGAGTT
The DNA here is from genome assembly GCF_002288265.1 of Candidatus Planktophila versatilis. Taxonomy (NCBI): domain Bacteria; kingdom Bacillati; phylum Actinomycetota; class Actinomycetes; order Candidatus Nanopelagicales; family Candidatus Nanopelagicaceae; genus Candidatus Planktophila; species Candidatus Planktophila versatilis. The sequence goes on from NZ_CP016778.1 coordinate 789,437, forward strand.
GGTAATCGGGAAAGCTCATATAGGAGTCAAATATCTAGCAGGCGTTGAAATTCTAGATAAGAACGCTATGAGACTGCTGCGCACACGCGATGCTGATCCTGCCGCCTTCTTGGCAATTAAGTTTTGGATGTCAACAGGTGTGAAGATTACGCTCAACGATCCGCGTGATCCCACACCTTATTGGCTTGTTAGTTGCAAAAAAGGGAAAGAGCTTAAGAGCACTCTTTACAAATAGCTTTCGCGCCTTCACCCTTTGCTAATTGAGTGATGTGGTGAATGAGGAAACATTTAGAGCATGTGAATTCATCTGTCTGTACTGGCACCACTCGCACGGCAAGTTTTTCACCTGAGAGGTCTGCTCCAGGAAGTTCAAGAGTCTCTGCAGCTTCTGCTTCATCAACATCAATCTGTCCGGATTGTGCATCTACTCGCTTTGCTTTGAGTTCTTCTAACGATTCCTCGTGAAGCTCCTCGTCGGTTTTTCTGGGTGTGTCGTAATCTGTTGCCACTGATCTCACCTCGCTTCCATCATCTTTGTGCGAACGATTGGTCCGCTACCTGCGCGAATAGTCGCGCATTACCCGCTATCTAGCCGATACAACCCCCGGCGTGTCGGTTTTATTCCTGGGTAGAGGCGGCGATTTCTTCCGCTTTGGCAATGGCCATCGCTAGCCCGGCATCAACGTAGGCATGAATCGAAGTTCCCTCAGGTAGATGTTCTTCACTCAGAATTTCGCCCTGTTCATGGACGGCAGAAACTAGATCGCCTCGGCTATATGGAATTACCGCTGTTATCTCGACACTTGGATGAGGAAGAGATTTTTCGATTGCACGAATAAGTCCCTCCATTCCAAATCCGGAACGGACGGAGAAGGCATAGCTATTGGGTTCTTTTCGCAATATTTCAAGGACAACAGCAGGATCTGCAATATCGACCTTGTTAATAGCGATAATTTCTGGGATGTGTGCCCCACCAATTTCAGTAATGACTTCGCGTACCGCGCGAATCTGTTCAAAGGGGTCTGTGTGAGATCCATCTACTACATGCACAATCAGATCTGAGCCTGACACCTCTTCCAGAGTTGATTTAAAGGCATCGATGAGCTGATGCGGCAAATGGCGAACAAAACCGACGGTGTCTGAGAGTGTGTAGATGCGCCCTTCGGCTGTTTCGCACTTACGAACCGTGGGATCAAGGGTTGCAAAGAGCGCGTTTTCTACCAACACTCCCGCACCGGTGAGCGCATTAAGAAGTGAAGATTTTCCAGCATTTGTATAACCAGCGATAGCAACCGATGGGATGTTATTTCGCTTGCGCTCTTGTCGCTTTGTGTCGCGAGAAGTTTTCATCTCAGCGATTTCACGTCGAAGCTTGGCCATCTTGTCGCGGATACGTCTGCGATCGGTCTCAATCTTGGTTTCACCGGGACCTCTACCGCCAATACCGGCGCCACCTGCTGCGCGTCCGCCGACCTGACGAGAGAGGGAATCTCCCCATCCACGAAGTCGCGGAAGAAGATAGGCAATCTGGGCTAACTCAACTTGCGCCTTGCCTTCTTTACTCTTTGCATGTTGGGCAAAAATATCAAGGATTAGCGCAACCCGATCAACAACCTTCACCTTAAGTTTCTCTTCTAAGGTGCGAAGCTGCGAAGGTGAAAGTTCGCCGTCGCATACAACGGTATCGGCCCCTGTTGCGATAACAATTTGTCGTAGCTCAATTAACTTTCCGGAACCGATATAGGTAGATGGATCAGGTTTATCTCGGCGTTGAATGAGTCCTTCCATCACTTCCGAACCAGCAGTCTCTGCAAGTGCCTTCAACTCAGCTAAGGAATTATCTGCCATCTCAGCAGTGCCTTCGGTCCACACACCAACGAGTACTACCCGTTCAAGTTGTAATTGACGGTATTCGGCATCAGAAATATCTTGGAGTTCTGTGGAGAAGCTTTTGACCCGTCGAAGTGCATTTCGATCGGAAAGTTCCTGCTGTTCATTTTCTTCATACTCGGTCTCATCAGAATCAAAGTCGGCGGCGGCTCGTGCGCTCTCTCGCAGTAGATCTTCGAAAAGTTTGTCGTAGCCGTCCTCGGAGGTAGTCATGAATTGAGGTAGGAAGAGATGTCATGTTCGCTGATGAGCTCTGCCGGTCCAATCAAGGTCGCATTTGAATGGTTATCAATATCGACAATGAGGCGACCTCCTGGTGGGAAAATTGTCCATCGCGATGGCAGCGAGACGCCCGTCTTCATGGATGCTGCTAACGCGACTGCGCAGGTACCAGTTCCACAAGATCGTGTCTCACCGCTACCGCGTTCATGCACGCGCATACGTGCTTCTTTATCTGGAAGTAACTGAACAAATTCAACATTGACGCCTTCAGGATAAGACGATGCCGGTGCAACCAGCGGTGCTACTTCTAGTGAGCCCACTTGCTCGAGATCATCGACGAAGACCACTGCATGTGGATTTCCTACATTGATGTTGTAGCCACTCCAGGTATGCCCATTGTGTGTGACCGAGATTTCTTCCATCTCATCTGTCACATGACCCATATTGACCGAGATATCGCCATCACGTGGAACGCGAAGGTGCTTGATTCCAGCCCGGGTATCAATGGCAAAGATTCCTTCAGGCTGATGCTCATGTGTGACTAGGTACTTGGCCATCACCCGAATTCCATTACCGCACATCTCCGCAAGTGAGCCATCGGCGTTGTGGTAATCCATAAACCACTGCTTGCCATTTTTTAGAATGCGAATAAATCCATCGGCACCGATGCCAGTCTTACGATTGCAGATTGCAGCTATTTGGTGAGATGAGATCTCGCGTTGATTATCTGGGTCAAAGAGAATGACAAAATCATTCTCAGTTCCGTGTCCATATGTGGCAATCATTGAATTCGACATGACGCTATGAGTTTATCTTCTGCATTATGGTTTCCAGGCGAGGTTGATGAGGTGCTATCCACTGAATCCGGGTATCGCGTGAGAACCAGGTCTCTTGCCGGCGTGCATATTGGCGAGTGGAGCGCTTTGTCTCTTCCTTAGCTTCCGCTTCCGTCATCTGTCCGGCGCGCATTGCAATCAGGGCTGAATATCCCAAGGCTCGTTGAGCAGTTGACCCTTGAAGAATTCCTTCTGCAATGAGTGCATCAACTTCTACAAGGAAACCTTGCTCCCACATTTTCTCAACCCGAAGATCAATCCGCTCTCCAAGATGCTCGCGCTCCATGACTAGGCCAAATTGCAGCGCATCTGGAAATCTCGAGCTATCTTCTCTTGGAAGATTTGCGGTAAATGGCTTTCCAGTAATTTCAATCACTTCAAGGGCACGAATAATCCGACGAGTATTTGCTCGATCAATAGCCAACGCTGCTGCCGGATCTAACTCTTGCAAACGCGTGAAAAGTGAATCTGATCCAAACTCTTCTGCCTCAGACTCCAGTCGTGCTCGCACTTCCGGGCTGGTATCTGGAAAGTTGAGGTCATCTAGAACGGCCTTGATATAGAGCCCGGTCCCTCCAACTATCACCACATGTTGATTGCGTGAATGAATCTCACTTATTTGTTCGCGCGCCAACTGTTGATACCAAGCAACAGTGGAATCCTGCTTCACGCTCAGAACATCGAGTAGATGATGAGGAATACCACGGCGCTGCGCAACACTTAGCTTTGCCGTACCAATATCCATACCCGTATATAGCTGCATCGAGTCGGCATTGATAATTTCGGCGCCTATCTGCTCTGCAACATCTAGCGCCATTTCACTCTTACCCGTTGCAGTGGCACCACAAATGACAATTACTTTCACGAAGTACGAACCTTTGGAATTCCTAGCGATGTTGAAGCTGGCGCGGACTTTGCCGCATGGGCATCTCCCCCACGTGTGCGCATTACTGACACTGCGCTTCCGATCAGATAGTGCGCCGATGCTTCGGTAATGTGAACATCAACAAAATCACCGGGGCGGGCATCAGTATCGGCATCGAAGTGCACAAGCCTGAAATCTTCCGATTTTCCGGTCATGCGAGAGCGAGACTCATCTCGTCGACCCTCAACTTCAGAGACCATCACACGATGCGTTGAGCCAATAGATTCTTCATTGACTGAGAGCGAGATTTTCTGTTGGTGCTCATGCAAGCGGGTATATCTCTCTCCCACAATCTCCTGCGGCACTTGGTTTGGCATAACTCCTGCAGGTGTACCAGGACGAATTGAATACTTATATGTATAGGCCGCGGCAAATCGCGCCTGTGTTGTGATGTCCAAGGTCCCCTGAAAATCTGTTTCACTTTCACCTGGAAAGCCAACAATGATGTCAGTTGTAATCATCGCTTGTGGAATAGATGCTCGTACCCGTTCAAGAATTCCGAGATACTTATCGGTGCGATATGACCGGCGCATAGATTGCAAAATGGAATCTGAGCCTGATTGCAACGGCATATGTAGGTGCGGCATAACATTCTTAGTCTGGGCCATCGCCTCAATGACATCATCGGTGAAATCACGAGGATGAGGGGACATAAAACGAACTCGTTCTAGCCCCTGGATCTTGCCAGCATCACGTAAGAGTTTGGCAAAGGCGCCGCGATCACCAAATTCAACACCATAGGCGTTCACATTCTGTCCGAGCAGAGTAATTTCGATAACACCTTGGTCCACCAGCATCTGCATCTCTTTGAGCACATCTGCCGCTGCACGATCTTTCTCTATTCCGCGAAGCGCCGGAACGATACAGAAGGTGCAGGTGTTATTGCATCCAACGGAGATTGAGACCCACGAAGTGAAGGCCGAGAATCTGCGAGCAGGTAGCGTAGAAGGAAAATGCTCAAGTGATTCCAATATTTCAATCTGAGACTCTTCTTCGATACGAGCACGCTCAAGTAGAAGCGGCAAGGAGCCCACATTGTGTGTCCCAAAAACTACATCCACATATGGCGCTTTTTTAAGGATAATCGATTGATCCTTCTGCGCCAAACATCCGCCAACGGCAATCTGCATCGCAGGATTCTTCTTCTTAATCGGCGCTAGGAAGCTTAGATTTCCATAGAGCTTATTATCAGCATTCTCGCGAACCGCACAGGTATTAAAGACCACAATGTCAGCTTGTTCACCGGGAATAACAGGAATATGTCCTGCTTCATCTAGCAGACCAGCGATGCGTTCTGAGTCGTGCACATTCATCTGACACCCGTAGGTCTCAACCAAATATGTGCGCGACATGGCGCCTATCTTATTTCAGAGTCAGTTAGTGATGCGAATCGGTGCAATACCGCGCGCGATTTGACGCTCGAAGTGAACTTCGCGCTTATCGTTAAATACGGAAGCCGCTTTATATGTCTCATCCATGAAGGCCTGAAGTTCATCACGAGCCTTAATTCCATCACCGGAAAGATCGGTTCTTTCAAATACATTCCAAGCCCGCAGAACGGGAGCAATCACATCATCGAGGTGTTGCTGCAGATCATAGATTCCAGCCAGCGCAATCTGCACAGCTTTTCGTCCAAAGCCCGGCATGTTTGCCCCTGGCATATCAAAGTTTGTTACTACATCTGTAATGGCGCGCATTGCAGCGTTAGGTTCCATATCAAGTGCTGCAGAAAGAGTATTGCGATAGAAAAGCATATGAAGATTCTCATCCAGCGCTATTCGCTGCATCATTCCTTCGGCAATCGAATCCTCTGAAATTTTTCCAGTATTGCGGTGTGAAATACGTGTTGCTAACTCTTGGAAGGAGACGTAGGCAATCGTGTGCAACATATCGTTCTCATATGGAGTCTGATATCCGAGTGACATATGAGCCATCCGAAGATCTTCGAGTTCATAAGGGTCAACGCCACGAGTAGCCATCAGGTAGTCACGAATAACAATCGCATGGCGTGCTTCTTCTGCCGTCCAACGTTCGATCCAATTACCCCATGCGCCATCACGGCCCATCGAGATTGATATCTCGGTGTGATAACTCGGCAAATTATCTTCTGTCAGTAAATTGAGTACGAGTGAATCTTGCGCGACAGGAGTCAAGCGAGAATCTTTCGCTTCCCAGGCATCTCCATTAAGTGGACCCGCATAATCGCGTCCTTCAGACCATGGGACATACTCATGTGGGTACCAATTCTTCTGAACTGAAATATGTCGCTCGAGTTCAACTGCAACAATAGGCTCTAGGTCGCGAATTAAGCGAGACTGGATCTTTGCTGACTCTTCACTCATGGGCTAAGAGTAAGGCAGAAGTGCCATTACTTTCGAGTTAAAGATTATCTTTTGCACGTTTTTCTGCCTGTTGGCTTCGCCACTTTGCAATTTCTGCGTGATTTCCGCTGAGTAATATCTCTGGTACCGAGATACCTCGCCATTCTTGTGGCTTGGTAAAGTTTGGATATTCGAGGTAGCCCTCAAATTTATGTGATTCTTCCGACAAAGACTCTGGGTTACCGAGCACTCCTGGTATGAGTCGTGTAACGGCCTCAATCATGACCATCGACGCAACTTCTCCACCACCTAGAACATAGTCACCAATGGAGATTTCATGAACGCGAATATTGCGATTCTTAAATTCTTGCGTTGAATAATACTGACGAACCCGATCATCTATTCCTTCATAGCGGCCACATGCGAAGACTAAGTGCGCTGCAGTTGAGAATTCCTGAGCTATTTTTTGAGTAAAGCGACGACCTGCTGGAGTGAGGATGATGAGATCTGTATTCTCACTCATCAATGGATCAAGGGTCTTTCCCCACACTTCCGGCAACATCACCATGCCGGCGCCTCCACCGTAGGGGGTGTCATCAACAGTGTTGTGATTATCGGTACTCAGAGCGCGCAGATCATGAACTTCAATCTCAAGTAGACCTGAGCTTTGAGCTTTGCCGAGTAGGGATAGTTTCAGCGGTGATAGATACTCAGGAAATATGGAAATGACATCTATTTTCATTGCATACTTCCATCGATATCAGGTGGGATTACCGTCATTCGCTTAGCATTAATATCGACAACCGGAACCAATTGACGGACAAATGGAATCAGTACTTCGCCGTCAGCGCTCTTTATTGCTAAGACATCTTGACCCGGCAAGTTCAAAACATCGGTGACAACTCCGAATTCATCTCCGTCAACGAGATAGGCGGTGCAGCCAACAAGTTGTAAGACGTGATAGTCATCTTCATCAATTCCTGGCGCTGCGATATCAACTTCGGCATAGAGAAGTTCATTGCGCAGCGCTTCAATCGAATTGCGGTCCTCAATTCCTTGGAAGCCAAGGAGAAGAATTCCATTGTGAACGCGGGCAGAAACCACAGTTAATTCACCATGGCTATCTGTCTCTAAGACTGCACCAATAGCAAAGCGATCTTCAGCTTCGTCAGTGCGAACTTCGATTGTCGCTTCACCTAAAATCCCGTGAGCTTTACCAATGCGGCCCACGTTTAATTTCATGGGTGTAAAAGTTAGCGAACCTCGTCGGTATCGATGAGATCAACACGAACAGTGCGTCCTGCTAGCGCGCTTACGACTGTGCGTAGCGCCTTAGCTGTACGACCATTACGGCCAATCACCTTGCCGATATCTTCAGGATTAACACGTACTTCGAGAGTTGTTCCTCGACGATGAGTCTTTTCCTTCACATTGACATCGTCAGGGTTATCAACGATTCCCTTTACGAGATGTTCGAGTGCTTCGTCAATCATATTTATTCAGCAGGAGTTTCTGCTACAGCCGCATCTTCTACAACCGCTTCTGGCGCAGGAGTCTCTTCGGCTACAACTTCAACCGGAGTTTCCACTACAGCTTCAGCTGGAGCTTCTGCAACAACTTCTACCACTGGCTCGGCCACAACAGGGTTTGCCTTTGCAGCTAACTTGTCCTGTGCCTTCTTCTTCAAAGTTGTTGCACCTTCTGCAGGTTCTGCAGCGGCAGCCTTCACAGCTGCTTCATAGGCAACGCTCTTGTGTGGCTTTGGAGCTGCAACACGAAGCGTTCCTTCTGTTCCTGGAAGACCCTTGTGCTTCTGCCAATCTCCGGTCACCTTCAGAAGCGCCTCTACTGCCTCTGATGGTTGTGCGCCAACACCAAGCCAATACAGAGCACGCTCTGAATTAACTTCGATCAGTGATGGCTCTTGACCTGGAACGTAGCGACCAATTTCTTCAATTGAAAGACCGTTACGTGCCTTACGTGAATCTGTAACTACGATGCGGAAATAAGGTGTGCGAATTTTTCCCATGCGCATTAAGCGAATTTTTGTAGACAAAGAACTTGTGCTCCTAAAAAGTGTGCCGAACCAAATTGCTACAGCGGGGTGCGTAACTAAGTGGTCCAACTGTGGATTGGATTGTTACCGGGGTAGAGGGCCCTGTAACAGGTGGCTAATCTTGCCAGGTACGCTCAAAATTAAGAAATCGTCCCATTTTCCAGCGCACGCTTAGCGGGATTTCCGGATTTCGACTTCTTCTTAGCCGGTGGCACAGTCTTAGACGGCGCTGGAGGAAGACCTGGCATTCCAGCAGGCATCCCAGGCATTGATCCACCGTTTCTCATCTGCTTCATCATCTTCTGCGCAGCCGTGAACTTATCTACCAATGCATTGACATCAGAGACTTTTCGTCCAGCACCTAACGCAATTCGCGCGCGACGAGAACCATTAAGAACTTTCAAATCTCGACGTTCCTTGGGAGTCATCGATTGCACTATTGATTTTGTGCGCGTGATCTCAGATTCATCGAAATTCTCAATCTGTTTCTTCATAGCTCCTGAACCTGGGAGCATTCCAAGTAGCTTGCCCATCGAGCCCATCTTCGACATTGCCTCTAGTTGTTCTAGGAAATCATCGAGGGTGAAATCTTCTCCCGATAAGAATTTATCCTCCAACTTCTTGGCAGAGTCACCATCGAAAGCTTTCTTCGCTTGTTCTGCCAGCGTGGCAACATCTCCCATACCCAGGATGCGAGAAGCCATACGTTCTGGATAGAAGATATCGAAATCACTGATCTTTTCACCGGTGGATGCAAACATAATCGGACGACCAGTAAGTGCGGCGATGGACAGTGCTGCTCCACCACGTGCATCACCATCGAGCTTGGTGAGCACAACTCCATCAAAGCCAACGCCATCTTGAAAAGCTTGTGCTGTGCGCACGGCATCTTGGCCAATCATGGCATCGACAACAAAGAGAATTTCATCCGGTGTGACCGCATCACGAATCGCGATTGCTTCATTCATTAGCTCTTGATCCACACCTAGACGTCCAGCGGTATCAACAATGACCATGCTGTGAAGTTTTGATGTGGCAAATGCAATGGCATCTCGTGCAACGATTACCGGATTGCCCACACCATTTCCAGGTTCAGGTGCAAATACTGGAACTCCAACAGATTGACCAACTACCTGCAATTGATTTACCGCATTCGGGCGTTGTAAATCTGATGCCACTAGAATTGGGGTCTCACCTTGATCCTTATAAAACTTTGCTAGCTTTGCAGCCAGAGTCGTTTTACCGGCACCTTGTAAACCAGCCAACATGATGACTGTCGGAGGTTTCTTGGCAAAGCGGATCCGACGTGCTCCCCCACCAAGAATTTGCGTGAGTTCTTGGTTTACGACATCAAAGATTGCCTGTGCTTGATTTGTTCCCGCCTGCAGAGTCGATAGTAACTCCAGTGATTTGCTCTGTACCTGTGCTGTGAAACTCTCCACAACTTCTAGTGCCACATCAGCTTCAAGAAGAGCCTGGCGAATCTCTAGGGTGGTGAGTTCGATATCTTTTTCAGATATTTTGCCTCTTGCACGAAGTGCACCAAATGCACCGGCAAATTTCGATGAGAGCGAATCAAACATAGTGGGGGGAACTCTACTTCAGGGCTGCTCGAATTCGAATCGCCACATCGTTGGCACGTTCGGCGCTCAGTGGGCCTCCCCCAATTTCACTCACATAAAGGGTGTCAATGGCTTCGGCACCCAGTGTTGTGACAATGGCAGAGCGAATATCAATATTGCTTCGGGTAATTGCATCACCGATACGAAATAGCAGCGCTGGTTGGTCGTGGCTTCTTACCTCAATAATGGTTGCATCAGTTGCCGCATCCATAAAGGTCTCAACAACAGGTGCGGGAACGGGAATAGTAGGCAGCTGGGCATATGTGTCGATACGTTCTTGGATTCGTGATGCAAGCGAACTCTTATTCTCCAGAGCCCTGGCTAGCTCTTGATGCAACTTCTCTTGCGTTAATGCAGGCGCATGAGGGTCCGGGATAACAATCCATTCCATAACGGCTGCTTGTGCAACAGATTTAGTTCGAGCGGATCTGACATCAAGGCGCATGACGTTGAGAACGCCGGCAACAACGGAGAGCAGCCCTGTGCTATCTGGCACAACTATCTCGATGGCATAGACATCACCGCGATCTTCGATGCTGACAGAGAGGACACCCGATTCGGCGCGCTCTCGCTGAGCAACTGTGAGTTCGGGCTGTTGAGCCACTGTGTTATCCGTAATTGCTTTCTCAACCCGATTTACGAGCTCTGCGACAAGAGATGCTTTCCAATCACTCCACGCAGCCCGCCCGGTTGCCTCACCATCGGCAATGCTGAGAGCATGTAAGAGTTCTAGGGATTGTAAATCTGGAATTACTTCTGCAACTGAGGTGATAGTTGCAGGGTCATCTAAATCTCGACGCGTAGCTGTTGCTGAAAGCAGTAGGTGATGCTTGACCAATAGCTTTATCGTTGCAATGTCATCGATGGAAAAACCAATGCGCAGGGCAAGTGGCTCAATGAGTCTTTCCCCTCTTTCGGAATGGTCTTCTTCCGTTCCCTTTCCAATGTCGTGAAAGAGCGCGCTAAAGAGAAGCAGGTCTGGTCTGTGAACTTTTCGAGTCAGAGTTGCCGCATGAACAGCTGTCTCAACCATATGTCTATCAACGGTATGGCGGTGCAATACATTTCGCTGCGGTAGTGAACGAACAGCTTTCCACTCTGGAATCCAAGCAAAGAGAACTTCTTCCTGATCAAGGGCTTCAAAGACTTGCACCATGGCAGCACCTGCACCGATAAGTGAAATCAGGTTCTCACGAGCATCGCGTGGCCAAGGGTTGGGAAGGTGACCCAGACCATTTCCAAGTGATTCTGATAAACGCTCAAGTGAATCCATTGACAATGGAAGTCCTAATTGAGCAGCCGATGCTGCAGCACGTAATCCAATCACTGGATCACCTGCAAAATCTGCGCTGGGATCAATAACTACTTCTTTATTTGAAACGCTGATATCACGGGAAATGGTTGTGGTGCGAACGCGACGTAGGAATCGTCCAGCACCATCTTTGCCTTTATGTGCATATCGATACCAGGTTGAATCTAGAAGGTAGTCAACGGAACGAGCAGCCTGGGCAACTTCACTCATGAGAGCATCAGCATCTGCATATCCCAATAGCGCTGCCACTTTATCTTGCTCTTGAAAAAACAACTTGTCCTTATCGCGCCCACTGACGGTATGAAGGGCCTCTCTCACGTTTGCGAGAATTGATTCAGCAACACTTATCTTCTCTATCGGAATTAAAATCGTTCCACTTTTATGGATTGCGCGCAGCGCAGTGATATCACGTAATCCACCGCGAGCCTCTTTAAGGTCAGGCTCTAGTAGATATGCCAATTCACCAAAACGTTGATGACGTTCGGTCAGAGAACGCTCTAGTTCAACGAGTCTGCCCTTTGAATTCTTACGCCATTCATCTAACGCATCAATTTGTACGCTGGCAACTAGATCAGCACTTCCACAGACAAGCCTGATATCTAATAGACCAAGAATTACCTTGAGATCATCACTGGCCGCAGCTCGAACCTCCGCGCGGGTGCGGACGGAGTAGTCAACCTTTATCTTTTTATCCCAAATTGGATACAGAATCTTATTTACTAACTCTCCCAACTGAACTTCAGGTAGGGATCCGTTATGAAGAATGACAATATCTAAATCCGAACCTGGAGATAGTTCGCCGCGGCCGAAACCTCCGACCGCGGCGATAGCTACCTCTTCAACATTGGCGCCACTTTCTTGGAACAGCGATGAGAGAAGAAGATCTCCCTCGTTAGATCTATTTCTTCGTTCTCGTGTTCCCATGGTCCAATCTTAGTTTCCAGTTACTTGGTTTGGACCTCCCTAGATAGCCTCAGGTCCACGCTCTCCTGTTCGAACGCGCACGACCTGTTCTACTGGAGTTGTCCAAACCTTTCCATCACCGATAGATCCTGTTGATGCAGCTTTGACGATGACATCCACGGTTGATGCCGCATCCTTGTCATCTACAAGAACTTCGAGACGGACTTTTGGAACGAGGTCAACGGTGTATTCAGCACCACGATAGACCTCGGTATGACCACGCTGGCGTCCGAAGCCACTGGCTTCAGAGACAGTCATGCCGTTAATGCCTGCTGCTTGCAGAGCATCTTTTACTTCATCTAACTTGAACGGTTTGAGAATTGCGGTAATCAACTTCATAGTGATGCACCTCCACGTGATGAGCTAGCTAGTTCATAAGCAGATTCAGCATGTTCCTTGAGGTCGATGCCTTCGATTTCAACTTCACGTGTGACACGGAAGCCGATAGTTTTTTCGATTGCATATCCGATAATCAGAGTTGCAATGAATGAGTACGCAAGTACTAGACCAACACCTAGTGCTTGCTTGCTTAGCAGCGCAGTTCCACCACCATAGAAGATTCCATCTAGTCCGATACTATTGACAGCGCTAGCTCCGAATAGACCGATTGCTAGTGAACCCCAGATGCCACCAACAAGGTGTACGCCTACGACATCGAGTGAATCATCGAAGCCGAACTTGTACTTCAGGCTCACTGCAAGTGAGCAGAGGATTCCGGCGATGAAACCGATCACCACTGCAGCCCAAGGAGCAACGAATGCACAGGCTGGTGTGATGGCCACAAGACCTGAAACCGCACCTGACGCCGCACCCAATGATGTTGCATGTCCATTGCGAATCTTTTCAACTAAGAGCCAACCGATTACTGCACCCGCAGTTGCGACCTGAGTATTCATAAAGGCAAGTCCTGCGATTCCATTTGCAGCAAGGGAAGATCCAGCATTAAAGCCAAACCAACCAAACCACAGTAAACCTGAGCCAAGCATTACCAGTGGCAATGAGTGTGGACGCATTGATTCTTTACGCCACCCGATGCGCTTTCCAAGAACGATTGCAAGTGCCAAACCTGCAGCGCCGGCATTGATGTGAACGGCAGTTCCACCAGCAAAGTCTTGGACTCCCTTACCGGCGAGATATCCAGTGCTAGTGATTGTGTCGCCAATCTTGTTTCCAAATGCGAAGACCCAGTGAGCCACTGGGAAGTAGACAACTGTTGACCAGATCGCGACAAAGATTGCCCACGAAGTGAATTTTGCACGATCAGCAATGGCACCAGAGATAAGTGCTGGAGTGATGATTGCAAACATTAATTGGAAGGCTGCAAAGACGAGAACTGGAATTGGATACACGCCGCCATTATTGGCGAGCTCATTTACCTGCCCACCAAGATTACTTAGTCCGAATCCACCATACCAAGGTGAATCTGATTTATATCCAAAAGCTAATTCGAAACCATAGATAACCCATAGAACGCTCACGATTCCGATTGTCACCATCGACATCATCATCATGTTTAGAACACTTTTCGTGCGAACCATTCCGCCATAGAAAAATGCCAAGCCTGGAGTCATCAAAAGTACAAGGGCTGTACTTGCCAGCATCCATGCGGTGTCACCGCTATTAAGAACTACTTCTTCCATATCGAGTCCATTTCCGAATTCCTTCTATCAGAATCCATTGCATACGATTGAGATACTCGTCGTTGAGATGGCGCAAAGATGCCTACGGCGCATTACAGGAGATGGATTTGCAGGTTAAGGGTGTGTCACAAATGCACCCCAATTGTTACAAGTGGGTTACGCGAGCAAGCCCTCTAGGTACTTCTCGGCATCAAAGGGGGTGAAATCCGTGGCGGCTTCCCCAGTTCCGATGAACTTAATGGGTATATCCAGAGCGCTCTCAATGGCCAGGGCTACCCCACCGCGCGCACTTCCATCGAGCTTGGTCAGAATCAGTCCGGTGACATCAACAGCTTCGCTAAATACTTTTGCCTGCGTAAGACCGTTCTGCCCGGTGGTCGCATCAATGACCAGGAGAACTTCAGAGATCGGTGTGACCTTTTCTACAACTCGCTTTACCTTGCCAAGTTCATCCATGAGCGCACTCTTATTATGAAGTCGACCTGCGGTATCTATTAAGAGAAAATCGGCACCTACTTCTAGAGCGCGTTTAGCGCTATCAAATGCGACCGATGCCGGCTCGGCTCCTTCTTTTCCTGAAATAGTTTCAATACCGATGCGTTCACCCCATGTTGTTAGTTGCTCAACAGCTGCGGCGCGAAAAGTATCGGCTGCCCCAAGGAGTACGGACTTTCCTTGCGAATGTAGATGTGTTGCTAGCTTTGCAACCGAGGTGGTTTTGCCCGTGCCATTAACGCCGACAATAACAACTATCTGAAGGCCATCTCCAGTGGCTAGCGCGCGAGACTTGCCAGAAAATTTACTTCGCAGAATCTCTTTAATCGCACCTTCTGCATCATCTCCGCGCATCTTCTTCGCGGCCACCAACAACTCTGTGACAAGTGATGGGCCTAAATCTGATGAGAGTAGCTCGGTCTCAATCTCCGACCAATCGAGTGCTGATGCTGTGGAAATTCCACGAACTTTGGCTACTAAACGATTAAAAAGACCCATCGTTAACCGACTAACAGATTACGCGGTTTCAGATTCACGTAAACGCTGTGAGATCACTTCAGTCACACCATCTCCGCGCATTGTCACGCCATAGAGGGCATCAGCTATCTCCATAGTGCGCTTCTGGTGGGTGATGATGATCAACTGTGAACTTTGGCGTAGCTCTTCCAGGATTGTGAGCAGGCGACCTAAGTTCACATCATCGAGTGCGGCCTCTACTTCATCGAGCACATAGAACGGACTTGGTCGAGATTTAAAGATAGCAATCAACATGGCGATTGCAGTAAGTGACTTCTCGCCTCCCGATAAAAGTGAGAGACGCTTGACTCGCTTACCTGGCGGACGCGCTTCCACATCGACTCCAGTATTGAGTAAATCATCCGGGTTAGTCAGGAAGAGTCGACCATCGCCACCTGGAAATAGTCGGGCAAAAATATCTTTAAAGTGTTCAGCCACTTCTTCATAAGCCTGCATAAATATGTCTTGCACGCGATCATCAACTTCCTTGATGATATCCAGCAGATCTTTCTTAGTGTTCTTTAGATCTTCTAGCTGCTCAGCAAGAAACTTAAGACGTTCTTCCAGGGCGTTATATTCTTCAAGAGCTAGCGGATTAATCTTGCCTAGTAGTGTGAGCGAACGTTCAGTTGCAGCGAGTCGCTTCTCCTGCTGATCACGGCGGTATGGAATCAGTTCGGTTGCAACAATTTCACCTGACTCAGTTTCGATAAATGTAGGTACATCCTTATCGGGACCATATTCATTTATCAGAGTTGGGATATCGATTCCAAGTTCCTCAACTGCCTTGATCTCAAGTGCTTCTACTCGCATGCGTTGTTCTGCGCGCGCTATCTCATCACGATGAACACTCGAAGTGAGTTGGTCGAGTTCAGATGTCAGTTCGCGATTTCGTGCGCGTACAGTCAGCGTTTCACCTTCTCGATCAGAACGGTTTGTCTCTAGCCGGGAACGTTCAGTCTGTGCTTTTGCAATAGAACGTTCAATTTTAATGAGAACTTCATAGGCCGCTTCAGCGATTGCTTGAGAAATAATGGCACCTCTAGCTCTGGCTCCACGTCGCGATACCGCGCGTTCAGAGGCATCGCGTTCTGCTTGCGCTGATTCTTCTAGTGCTAACGCACGCGCTGAGATTGATGTAACTCGCTCTTCGGCTGTGCGCACTGCAAGACGTGCTTCAACTTCAGTTGTTCGAGCCTGTGAGACAGAGTTGCGAATCTCCTCCACACTTGAGTGATCCGGCTCGGTTATCTCACCATGTTGCTGCATTTGCGTGCGAGCAATAACTAGTTCATTCTCATCACGAGACTTAGCAGAAGTCGCTTCATTGATTGCAACTGTGAGGCGATCTACTTCAGCCCCGGCCGATTTAATGTTCTGGCCTGAAACCGCTAATTGCTCGGTAAGCGCTGCAATACGAGCATCTGATTCGTTGAGTTTAGCTAGTGCTGAGTCAAAACTAGATTGCTTATTTTCTACCTCAGTTACTGCAGTTGAAATTTCAAATTTCAAACGGTCACTCTTATGGTTGATATCTTCTAACTTTGCACCCAGGTCGGCAACAAGTGCGGAGATTTCAATGAGTGAACGAGAAGAGGCGGAGCCTCCTCGTGCGCGGTGTGATGAAAATACATCACCATCACGAGTAACCACAGTGACTGACTTGTGTTGACGCAAAATGCCTTCGGCTTCAGATGGGTTATCGGCCACAACTGTTGTTGATAGAAGTGATGTTAAGAGTTCAGAAATTTGGTTTGAGCGAACGTGGCCAAGAAGAGAGGTGAGGCCACTAGGGGTAGAAGTCGCAGATTGTTGGCCAGATTCATAGACCAGCACATCTGCTTGCCCGAGATTTTCACGGCGAAGTGTTGTCAGAGCGCTCACTGCAGAAGAAAGATCTTTTACAACTACTGCATCTGCCAGTCCCCCGAGTGCGGCAGCCGTTGCAGCTTCCCATCCTTTATCAATTTCAATGAGAGAAGCGATACTTCCCAGAATCTGCACGCCACGTGAATCGCGTACCAATTCTGCAGCCCCATCGCGTGATTGCGAAGTAATACGAATCGCTTCCAGCTTTGATTCGAGGGCATTTCGCTCACGATCAGCTGCTCGCTCGGCATCAATGAGTTCTTCGTGAGATTTCTTCGCGGCATCAAGTGCGCTCTTTGCGACTTCAAATTCAGAATCGAGGCCTTGTTCTCCGGCATCGGCGTTACCGATTTCCATTTCAAATCTAGCGTAATCAACCTTTGCAATATCTAACCGAGATTGTGCTTCTGTGCGTGCAGCCTGGACACGTGAAATTTCTTCTGTGATTGCATCTAGTCGTGCCGCCAGAGATTTGATATGTCCTTCTTGACGCGCCGTACCTTCGCGTTGATCAGCAATTGCGCGCATCGCCGCAGCAATGGTGTCTTCCTCGGACTTGAGCGCTGCCTCGGCAGTGCCCAAGAGAGTTGTTGCTTGTGTGAGTGCGCTCTGCGCCTGAACAACTTCTGCACGCAGTCGAGACTCTTCAATGCGCAGCGCTGCAGCTTCTTGGTCTAGAGCTTGCGGATCGCGCCCAGCATTACGAGCTTCCTCTGCTTCTTCGGCTAAGAATCGTGAACGTTCTTGCGCAAGTGATTGCGTGCCTCTAAATTTTTCACGCAGCGCACTTAATGAATAGAAATTCTCTTGTGCACTAATTAATAGCGGGCTCTCAATAGCTGAGGTGGCATCAAGTTCTTCTTCTCGGCGACGAACTCTGTCGAGTTCTGTCTCAACTAGAGCACGGCGTTCGCGTAGGGCATTCTCATCTGCAACTTCTGCATCGAGGGTCTTTGACATTGCAATGTAATCATCTGCCAGCAATCGCAGCTTTGCATCACGGAGGTCTGCCTGGATGGTGGCTGCCTTCTTGGCGACCTCTGCCTGTTTGCCAAGCGGACGAAGTTGACGCCTGAGTTCAACGGTGAGGTCATTAACGCGCGCAAGATTTGCTTGCATGGAGTCAAGCTTGCGAATCGCTTTCTCTTTACGTTTACGATGTTTAAGAACACCGGCAGCTTCTTCAATAAATCCTCGTCGCTCTTCCGGTGTTGCCAACAAAATTGCATCCAGTTGGCCTTGCCCAACGATGACGTGCATTTCACGGCCAATACCGGAATCACTTAATAGCTCTTGAATATCGAGAAGTCGTGATGCTTCACCGTTGATCTGGTATTCACTCTGTCCATTGCGAAAGAGGATGCGAGAAATAGTTACTTCGGTGTATTCAATCGGTAGCGCGCCATCGGTGTTATCGATAGTGACTGCAACTTCAGCGCGACCAAGCGGCGCTCGGCCAGATGTTCCGGCGAAGATAACGTCTTCCATCTTTCCACCACGCAGAGATTTTGCGCCCTGCTCGCCCATCACCCATGTGAGTGCATCAACGACGTTAGATTTTCCAGAGCCGTTAGGTCCGACCACGCAGGTGATCCCGGGTTCGAGTCGAAGAGTGGTGGCAGAGGCAAAGGATTTAAACCCTTTAAGTGTCAGACTCTTCAAATACACGCGGTAAACCTACCGGTGTGTGCGCCTTTGGTATAAAAGCGACTCGGGTCAAGTTGAACTTGAGGGTTTAAGGCTCGAGTAGAGAAAGAATTTCCAAAGCGGTGCGGGCTGCTGATTGTTCTGCCTCGCGCTTACTTTTTCCACTTCCTTCTGCAATCGCAGCACCAGCAACTAGTGCAACTGCAGTAAAACTCTTATCGTGATCTGGACCTGTTTCACTGACTTGATATTCAGGAGATCCCTTGCCTTGCGCGGCTAATAACTCTTGCAGCGCGGTCTTTCCATCAAGTCCGGCGCCTTTCGACATTGCACTATCGAGGGTCTCTTTAATCAATTGGCGAACCACGGTAGTTGATTTTTCAAATCCACATTCAAGATAAATAGCGCCAATTAAGGCTTCTAGTGCATCAGCAAGAAGAGAGTTTTTATCTCTGCCATTTGTGACTTCTTCGCCTTTGCCCAAACGGATATATTTTCCGAGTTCGAGAGTTCGCGCGATATCTGCAAGTGCGCGCATATTGACTATGCCTGAACGCAGTGGAGATAAACGACTTTCATCAAGATCTGGATATTTAACATAGAGCTCTTCGGTGACGATCAGGCCTAAAACAGAGTCACCTAAAAATTCCAGGCGCTCATTGGTCGTTGATATTCCAGTTTCATAAGCAAAGGAACGGTGGGTAAAGGCTAACTCAAGCAGTTCTGGAGAAAGTTCGATCCCTAATTGCTTAAGAAGGTTTGAGTACAGATCAGACCTCTAGAACCTGACGGCGGTTATATGTGCCGCATGTTGGGCAAGCAACGTGGTTGAGCTTTGGTTGCTGGCACTGTGGGCAAGTTGAAAGAGCCGCTGCAGTTGTCTTCCACATGCTTCGACGGGAACGTGTCTTTGAACGAGACATTTTTCGCTTTGGTACTGGCACGGTAATCTTCCTTAATCTTGATGGCTACTTGATTGCTGCAAATCTAGATCTGCTAGCTGGTGTTGCGATAGGGCTAAGTATCGCCCATATCTGCTTAATTGCCAAAATCCAGGCTTCCAAGACCCGACCAGCGAGCATCGATGACTTCATGGGCATGGTCCTCTGGAAGGGATTCCCACTTTTCCCCGCAATCAGGACATAAGCCCAGGCACTCTTCGGAGCAGAGCGGGTTCACCGGCAGAGTGAGAATAATTGCATCGATGATGGGAATCTCAAGGTTCATGAGGTCCCCCTCCATCTGCAACTCTTCAACATCTTCTAAATCAATATCTTCTTCTACGCGCTTTTTCTTGCGTCCTTTTTCATTTGTAGGCTCGTATCGATAAAGCTCTTGAATTTTTCGGTCGATGACAACTTCAACTGGGTCTAAGCAGCGAATACATTCGCCATGCGCCACGGCATAGATTTCAGCGCTGAGAAGAACTCCTTCAGTCACTGATTCAAGCCGGGCGTCAACTTCAATGACATCGCCTTCTGGAACTGCAATCAGCGGCACTCCAATACGCGCATTGGCCGCAATATCAAGTTGATATTCCTTCATCTCTCCGGCACGACGAGCAAGCTCGTAAGTATTGAGCATGAAAGGTTCGGTATTTCTATACATCTAAATCAGTCCTCTTGCTAACTAGCGATCAGTGTTTAGCTGAGATAAAACGTCGTTATCGCCCGCACCTTCAAGTCGTTCGCGTCCACGAGCAACTGCATCGAGAGTCTTATTAAGAATGACTTCTAGGGTGGCAAGGCGAGCGTCAATATATGCCTCGACCTCACGTCGCTCATCTTCGGCTATTGCGCGAGCATCATCGAGAATTCTCTGGGCCTCATCGCGCGCTGCCTGCACAATTGAAGTTTGCTCAATCATTCGTGAGACATCTTCACGTGTCGTTGCAATCATCGCTTCAGCGCTATTTCGACCCTCATCAATAATTCGATCACGATCTTGCAAGATGGCTTCGGCACTTAAGAAATCAACTGGGAGAAAGTCACGGGCACTCTGCAAAATTTCCAACATCTCCCCACGATGGACAACACAGGAGGCAGAAAGTGGCACACCACGTGCCTCTTCAATCATCGCAATCGCGGTATTAAGTTTCTCGATTGAATCCATTGTCATTCTGATGCTCCTACTCGTGCTTTGAGTGCTTGATGAACATTTTCCGGAACCATGGTTGACACATCTCCGCCAAAGTGAGCAAGCTCCTTAACAATTGATGACGATAAGAATGAATGAGTTGGCGAAGTTGCCATAAACATGGTCTCCACACCCGAAGCTTGGGTGTGCACTTGAGCCATCTGTAACTCATAATCAAAATCTGTGACTGCGCGCAAGCCCTTAACGATTGCCTGCACCTTGTTTGCCTTGCAGTATTCAACGAGGAGTCCGTCCCCAGAGTCAACACGGACATTCTTAAACTTTGCAACATTTTGCTGAATCATCTGCATCCGCTCTTCAATAGTGAAGAGCGCTGCTTTCTTACGGTTCACAAAGACGGTCACGATTACTTCATCAAATTGATGGCTGGCGCGCTCGATAATATCTAAATGCCCAAAGGTGATGGGATCAAATGACCCGGGACAAACGGCGCGTCTCATAGTGCAAACGCTAGCAATGATTCGAGTTGTTATCCATTTTGCGCATCTACAGGCGTGGGAGAACCATAGAAAATAGTTGCTTGGCCGTAATTCTTTTCACGCACTTGCTCCAGACCATCGGGCCAGGAAATCTCACGCACTCTGCTATTTCTCTCCACTGCAATCAGTGCCTGTGGATGTAAGAAGCCACCAGAGACAAGCTGGATCAGGGTTTCAATCACATCAAGGTCATCGAGGTCATAGGGAGGATCTACATATACGAAGTGATATTGCAGCTGTGCCTTATCTTGCAAGAATCGATTTACGCCCATGGTGTAGAGATGAAACATTCCAGAGCACTGTGCGCTCTTGATATTCTCATAGTTCTTCTCAATCGCTTGAGCTGCGTGCTCATCCTTTTCTACTGCGTGAACAACCGATGCTCCTCGAGAGAGCGCCTCTAGTGCAATCGCACCGGTACCAGCGTATAAATCGAGAACTTGCAATCCATCAAAGTCTCCAAATTCAGATGCCAGCGTTGAGAAGAGCGCTTCGCGCGCACGATCAGATGTAGGGCGTGTGGCAGATGCAACGGCATCGATGTTTCGCCCTTTTGCGCGACCGGCAATGATTCTCATGGTTAAGCCTTATCTATAAATTCAGCAGTGGCATCTGCTTGTATCTGGGCAAGTTCAGCTTCAAGAAGTGGATGCTCCTTGATATCTCCATCGAGAATTCTAGATGCATCTTCACGTGCCTGCTCAATCATTGATTCATCACGCAGGACGCGTAGTAATCGCAGATGTGATCGTGATCCAGATTGACTGGCACCTAATACATCTCCCTCACGTCTTTGCTCTAAGTCAATGCGCGAAAGTTCAAATCCGTCGGTGGTGCCAGCAACTGCTTCTAATCGCTCACGTGCTGGAGTTTGAGCAAGTGCTGATGTCACAAGCAGACATAGTCCAGGTGAAGTGCCTCGACCCACGCGACCACGCAATTGGTGAAGTTGTGACACTCCAAATCGATCGGCATCCATGATGACCATCACTGTGGCATTGGGAATATCCACACCTACTTCAATAACAGTCGTTGAAATTAGAACATCAATTTCTTTATTGCTAAATGCTTTCATGGTGGCATCTTTAAGTTCGGCAGCCTGTTTCCCGTGCAAGGGCGCAACACGAAGTCCTTGTAGGGCGCCCCCGGAAAGAAGTGGGCCGAGGTCTTCAACTGATGCGAGCGTGGATGAACTTTCTCCCATCAGAAAATCAATATCAGCATCTTCTGATGTGCCGGCTGCGATGCGAGGTGCGACAACGTAGGCCTGATGCCCTTGTGATACTTCTTCGCGAATTCGCTCCCACGCACGTTCCAGGAAGCCGGGTTTTTCTAACACTGGAATGACATGAGTCGTAATCGGCTGTCGCCCAAGTGGAAGTTCGCGCAGAGTTGATACATCGAGATCTCCGAATACCGTCATGGCAACTGTGCGTGGGATTGGTGTTGCAGTCATGACCAATAAATGTGGCGGCGTGACTGCTTTGCCTTTAAGCGCATCGCGTTGTTCAACACCGAAACGATGCTGTTCATCGACGACAATCAAACCTAGATCTTTAAACTCAACGCTTTGCCCAAGAAGTGCATGAGTGCCAATCACAATTCCGGCCGCACCTGATGCTGCCTGCGCTAGCGCCTCTTTGCGAGCTGCCGCGTTCTGTGAACCGGTGATGAGAGTGACATGAGTTGCTTTCTCTGACCCACCCAACATTCCACTATGAGCAAGCGGGCCAAGTAGGGTTTGAATGGTGCGCAGATGTTGCGCAGCTAAGACTTCAGTGGGTGCAAGCAGCGCCGCCTGTCCCCCGTTATCAATGACAGTCAGCATCGCTCGCAGCGCAACAATTGTCTTTCCTGAACCTACTTCACCTTGCAGCAGCCGGTTCATCGGATGCGGCTGCGCTAAATCATTCTCAATCTCTGCCGAAACCGCGCGCTGTCCCGCGGTAAGTTCAAAGGGTAGAGCTGAATCAAATTCTTTCAGGAGTCCATCTGCTGTGACGGCTCGCGCAACTGCATCGAGGCCTTTAAGTTCTTTCCGTCGTGTAAGTAGTAACAATTGAAGCAAGAACGCTTCATCGTAGGTAAGTCGCTCTCGTGCCTTCTCTGCGCTATCGAGATCTACCGGATTGTGTAGTTGCACTAGTGCTTGGTGCAGTGTGGGGTATCCATACTTTTCACGTATTAATTCGGGTAAGAAATCCGGAACTTCATCGAGTGCGCCTATTGCTAATTCAATACATTGAGCAATTTTCCAAGACGGCATCTTTGAACTTGCTGGATACATAGGCAGGTACTTGCCCGCAAAACCTTCCACCGCGGCATCGACATCATTGCCATCGGCAATCAGCTCATAATCAGGATGAGCAAGCTGACGTTTGCCGTTAAAGACTCCCACCTTGCCAGCAAAGAGTCCTTGCTTACCAATCTTTAAATCTTTCTCACGCCATGCTTGGTTAAAGAAGGTGAGCGATAACTTCGCACTTCCATCAGTAACGATGACTTCAAGAATGTTGCCTTTTCTTCCCTGCAGCCGCCGGTTACTGGCGCTAAATACTTCAGCCAGAATAGTTACCTCATCGCCCTCATTAAGCTCTGAAATATCTGAAAGTTCCCCGCGCACTAAATAGCGACGCGGGTAGTGATGAAGTAAATCCCCAACCGTGAGATAGCCGTATAAATCTCGCAGTACCTTTGTTGTGCGATCACCCAATACTCCAACTAGTTTCGAGTCCAGGGTTGCCATGGCGACATTCTCTCGCCTCGGTTGCAATCCGCCTTGATTTAAGAGCGTGTGCTTTGAGCATAAATTTCATCGGATTCGCCCAAAGCCGCCCCTCTTGCTACCCTTACGCCCTGTTCGATTACGAGCGTTTAATCTAGAAGGAGAACCACCCATGGCATCTTCATGCGACATCTGTGGCAAGGGACCAAGCTTTGGCAATAACGTTTCACACTCACAGGTGAAGACACGTCGCCGTTGGAATCCAAATATTCAGCGCGTAAAGACTTTAGTAGGCGGATCATCAAAGCGTCAGAACGTTTGCACTTCATGCCTTAAAGCCGGCAAAGTCACACGCTAAATTCTTTTAATTGAAATGGCTCCAGGAAACTGGGGCCTTTTTCATTTCTATCCCCGAAATTCCAGAACCTGACATAACTCTTCCTACGCGCACTCCGGGTAAGTCTTTACCGGTTGCAAGAAATACATGATCTTCTCCCCCGCCTAAGACCCAATCCCACACATCACAGCCGCTATCAATTGCTAGTTTTTGTAGCTCTGCAAACTCTTCTATCTCTTGAAAGAACTCAGTCTCAAAGTGCAGGCACACACCTGATGCCGCAGCCAATTGCTGGGCCTGAATCAGAAGTGAATCACTGATGTCACAAAGCGCGCTTGCCTGAGAAAAATCCAATTCGTAATCAAGTGTGGGAGCAGAAAATTCTGAAATCGCTTTTGTGGCAATTGCTCCTGCAGGTGGCTTCTCTTTCGAGAGCAGTGCAAGACCTGCAGCAGACCAGCCAGTAAGTGAGGAGATAAAGATGTCATCACCAGCGCGGGCACCGCTTCGAAGTATGGGCGCATCACAGCGACCCACTGCCGTCATAGCAATCGTTATCACCGATGAGCGAGCAATATCTCCACCAACAATCAATGCTCCCGCACGATCTGCCTCAGCTTTCATGCCACGAGCAAGTTGTTCAATCCAAGTTAAATCTTCGGTGCCCGTCAGGGTCACTGCAGCAACTAAGTAATCACAGGTAGCACCCATAGCCAGAACGTCGGCAACATTAGCTGCGGTAATTTTGCGCCCGATATCAAAGGGTGATGACCAGTCGGTTCGAAAATGCACCCCTGCAACAGCAACGTCGGTTGTGATTACTTGACGCTCTGCGCCCTGAACGACAGCAGCGTCATCACCAATTCCGACTAGCAGACGGGGGTCAGTGGTTGCAAAAACTTCCTTAAGTACGGAGATCACATCCGCTTCACTAAACCCCATAGCCATAAGCCTATGACATGAGATAACGTTAGGGCGAAGCGAAAGGAACTCAAATGTCTATACAGGCTTATATCTTGATTCAAACTGAGGTAGGCAAGGCCTCATCCGTTGCTAATGCCATCAAGTCAATCCCAGGAGTTTCACTCGCTGAAGGCGTTACTGGTCCATACGATGTCATCATGCGCGCAGAGTCGCCATCGATGGAAGATTTCGGACGCGCAATTCTCTCGAAGGTTCAAGCGGTTCCAGGTATTACTCGCACACTTACTTGTCCCGTAACTAATTAATTACCCAGCACCCCATTGGTGCGCTTTTGCGCTCCCTCTAATAAATGCGTAATAACTTCGGAATACCCAATTCCCGTTGCAGCCCACATCTTTGGAAATACCGAAGTCGCCGTAAATCCAGGCATCGTATTGAGCTCATTAATAATCACTTCACCTTTTTCGCTCAGGAAGAAATCCACTCTGGCAAGGCCAGAACAGCCAAGTGCTAAAAATGCTTTGATTGCAGAGTTACGGATCTTTTCTGCAATTGCGCTATCTATAGGTGCTGGAAGTTCTATCGAGGTTGCACCATCTAAGTACTTTGCTTCAAAGTCATAGAACTCAAATCTAGAATCGATATGAATCATTCCGGCAACCGAGGCTTGCGGAGCATCATCAATTTCTAGGACAGCGCATTCAATCTCAGAGCCAACTATCGCCTTTTCCACCATTGCTTTCGAGTCAAAGCGGTGGGCTTCGGCAACTGCAGCTGGTAACTGGTCGGCGCTCTTTACCTTTGTTGTCCCGCGCGAAGATCCACCACGTGCCGGCTTAACAAATACTGGATAACCCAGACCTGCAATCTCTTTCGTAATGGCAGCCGCACTAGATTTCCAGGCACCTTCTTTAACGACTATTCCCGGAACAGTTGCAATGTCGTGGGAAGCAAATATTGGCTTGGCAAATGATTTATCCATCGCCACAGCCGATGCAAGAACTCCGGAACCCACATACGGCATATCTGCCATCTCAAGCAGTCCTTGAATAGTTCCATCCTCACCATATGGACCGTGCAATAACGGAAATACGATATCTATCTTCAAATCTTTTCCACCACTAGAAAATCCGGCAACATCGACAACAACTGCTGGAGCGTTCTGTGGAACAGATGGAAGAACACCATTAACGATTGCCATGGTGTGATCTTCTGGAATCAAAACCCATGAGCCTTCTTTGGTAATTCCAATCAGAATGGGTTCATAGGCTGTGCGATCAATGGCGGCAAGGACTCCCCCGGCAGAGATACACGAGATTTCATGCTCACTACTACGTCCACCACAAATAATTGCTACGCGCTGTGTCATCGGATGAAGTTTTCAGCTTTGGTGGTTATCTCCATCAATCTTTGTAACGCTGCTTCTGGAGTGAGTTTTTCACTCACAATGTCAGCTACTGCTTCAATTACGGGAACTTCGATACCCACGCGATGGGCAATTTCAAGTACCGCACTCGATGATGCAACGCCTTCGACAGTTTTCACCATCTGTGCGCGGGCAGCGCTCATAGAACCTGTGCGACCAATGACTTCACCAAAGGTTCTATTGCGCGAAAGTGGCGAGCCGCAACTGGCAACAAGATCTCCCATGCCTGCTAAGCCGGCGGCAGATAACGGATCAGAGCCGTGGGCTGCACATAATCGTGCGACTTCATTAAGCCCGCGGGTAATTAACATCGCTTGGGTATTTTCGCCAAAGCCCATGCCAATTGATAGCCCAACCGCTAGTGCGATAACACTCTTAATGGCGCCAGCAAGTTCGCAGCCCATGACATCAGTTGATGTATAGACACGATAATAGGGAGTGCGAAATAACTCTCTAATCTGATCAGCTAGCACTTGCGACGTTGCCGCAGCAACAGCGCCGGCGGGCTGACGAAGCACAAGTTCATCGGCCAAGTTAGGTCCGGTAATGATTGCAATCTTATGCACACCGAGAACGTCTTCAATAACCTCGGTCATACGCATTTGAGTGGATATTTCAATTCCTTTGAGGGTACTCACAATGGTGCAGTCCGATGGAAAGCGAGCCTTCCAATCTTCCAGTGTTGCCCGGATCTCTTGCGCAGGGATTGCAAGTACATACATCTGCGAGAACGCGAATGCATCGTCCAGACTGGTAGTCGCAATGATGTCATCGGGCAGTATGTGGCTACCTAAATACTTCACATTGGTATGAGCGGTGGAGATTTCTGTGATGACAGATTCACTGCGACCCCAAAGGAGTACTTCATTTCCCGCATCACTTAAGACCTGCGCCATGGTTGAACCCCAGGCGCCGGCACCGAAAACAGTTACTTTGCTCATGCTCTCTTCTTCTTAAAGTTACCTATCCGTGGAAGATCTGATGTGTGCGGGTCAAAGATTACTTCAGGTCGCTTCTCACCACGAATATCCTCGAGCAGGACGGTAATTTCTCGCATGATTTTAGCTGTTGCTTCAATCAGCGCCTGGGGGTCCTCGTGCTTTCCTTTCCAAGGCGAGAGATCGACCGGCTTGCCAGCTCTAATGACAATTGTCTTGCGCGGAAAGAGTTTTACTCGCTTTGTGTAATTCGGAACGACAAGTTGTGAGCCCCACTGCGCAATCGGGATGACGGGCGTATCTGTTTCTAGCGCAAGGCGCGCGCACCCCGTCTTGGCAATCATGGGCCACATCTGCCCATCTCGGGTAAGAGTTCCTTCCGGATAAACACCGAGCATATGTCCGGACTCCAGCAGAATCTTTGCATGATCGACTGCATTCTTAGCATCGATAGTTTCTCGCTCCACCGGAATCTGACCAGATGCTAAAAGAATTTTGCCAACCACGGGAACTCGAAAAACCCCAACCTTGCCAAGATATCGAGGGGCTCTGCCATTTCGAAAAAGAAAGTGCGTGAAGACCAGGACATCGAGATAGGACATGTGATTGCTTGCGACGATGACTCTGCCCTGGGCTGGAATATTCTGCGCCCCTTTCCAATCTCTGCTCATAAAGAGATTGAAAATTGGAATCAAAATAGCTGCAAAGACTTTATAGGTGAGATTTGTGCCTAGTGGAAAACCACGTGGCGGTTCATAAGAAAGCTTGAACTCTGCCATGTTCGCTATGGTAACGGGGAAAGCAAGAAGGAGCCTTGCTTTCGCAAGACTCCTTCTTGTGAAAAGTGTTAAGAATTAACGTCTCTTAACTGCCTTCTTTGCTGGCTTGCGCTTTGCAGGAGCCTTCTTAGCAACCTTCTTCTTAGCTGCTGGCTTCTTCTTCGCTGCTGGCTTCTTCTTAGCTACAGCTTTCTTCGCTGCTGCCTTAGGTGCTGCCTTAACTTCTGGCTTAGGAGCTGGACCAAGTTTGCGATCTCCAGCAATAATTTCCTTGAGTGCCTTTGCAGGAAGGAAACGTGCCTTCTTTGACGCCTTGATCTTGATTGTCTCGCCGGTGAATGGGTTACGACCCATACGTGCCTTGCGATCAACCTTCTTGAACTTACCGAAATCGTTGATCATGACGTCGTTTCCGGCTGACATGTTACGAACGATTGTGTCAAAAACTACATCTACAGCGTGTGCTGCATCTTTCTTGCTGCCGTTGAAGTGTGGGGCCAACGCAGCGATGAACTGGGCCTTATTCATTCAGTTTCCCCTTAATGAGAAGTTTTACGCTTAAATAATTAAGCTTTTGCCTAACTGCGTAAAACATAAACCTATTCATGGGGTGAGAGCGTTATTAACGCGCGCGTGTCGCAACGAATTATTTCCCTAAAAATTGCTTATTTGTGCGTAAAAAACTCTCATTCTTTAATTGAGGGTTTTACACATCCCACTCACCCCTTGAAAAAAAGCATTACTACACGCTCATTTTCACACGTGAAGTGGGTTTAAATCCGTATGGGTAGCGTCTTTGGCTTATATGCCGGGCGCTTTGCTTCAAAAGCGTCGATGGAATCAGTGTGCTTCAAGGTTAATCCGATGTCATCTAGCCCCTCCATGAGGCGCCAGCGGGTGTAATCATCGAGTTCAAAGCTCACCGTGATGGCGTTATAGGAAACTGTGCGCGCCTCAAGGTCGACGGTAATTGCAGTGGTTGGCTCGCTCTCGATTGCATCCCAAAGAGCGTCAACGACCGCCTGTGGAACTATGACGGTCAATAATCCACCTTTGAGGGAGTTGTTTCGGAAGATATCTGCAAAGCGGCTAGAGATCACTACCTTGAAACCGTAGTTTTGTAGCGCCCAGACCGCATGTTCGCGCGATGATCCAGTTCCAAACTCTGGCCCGGCCACAAGCACGGTGCCACTCTTGAACTCTTGCTTATTAAGTACAAATTCAGGATCTGAGCGCCAAGCTGAGAAGAGACCATCTTCGAAGCCACTACGTGTCACACGCTTTAAATAGACAGCCGGGATGATCTGATCGGTATCAACATTGCTGCGACGTAGTGGAACGCCGGTTCCAGTGTGTTTAATAAACTTATCCATTTTCTTAGCCTCTCTTACAAATCTGCCGGTGATGAAAGTGTGCCGCGAATAGCTGTTGCGGCAGCAACTAATGGGCTGACCAGGTGAGTACGTCCACCTTTTCCTTGTCGCCCTTCAAAGTTTCGATTAGATGTAGATGCCGAACGTTCTCCAACGGCAAGTTGATCTGGATTCATGCCCAAGCACATGGAGCATCCAGCATTACGCCATTCAGCGCCGGCATCGGTGAAGACTTTATCTAGCCCCTCCGTCATTGCTTGCTGACGTACTCGTTCAGAGCCAGGAACTACCAGCATGCGTAGCGTGGTTGCAATCTTCTTACCTTCCAAAATTGAAGCAGCAGCACGTAAATCTTCGATCCGGCCATTGGTGCAAGAGCCCAAGAAAACAGTGTCAATAGCTATCTTCTTTAGTGGCGTTCCGGCTACTAGTCCCATGTATTGCAGAGCGCGTTCGGCAGCTCCACGCTCTTCGGCATCTTTAATCTCAGCAGGATTGGGAACTGATGCATTGAGCGGTAGCCCTTGTCCTGGGTTAGTACCCCATGTGACAAATGGTTCTAGCTCATCTGCATTGATTGTGATTTCAACATCGAATTTTGCATCAGCATCGGTAAACAAGCTCTGCCAATACTTCTGAGCGCCCTGGAAATCCTCCGGTGCATGTGGCTTGCCCTTGATGTAATCAAATGTCTTCTGATCTGGTGCGATTAGCCCCGCACGCGCTCCGGCTTCAATGGACATGTTGCAGACCGTCATGCGGCCTTCCATAGACAGTGCTCGAATTGCAGAACCGCGGTATTCAATGATGTATCCCTGGCCGCCGCCGGTACCAATCTGGGCAATAATTGCAAGAATAATATCTTTCGCACTCACGCCAGCTTTGAGTGTTCCCTCAACATTTATAGCCATTGTCTTTGGTCGACGTGATGGCAGCGTCTGTGTTGCAAGAACGTGTTCTACCTCTGAGGTACCAATACCAAATGCGATTGCGCCAAATGCACCATGGGTGGAAGTATGTGAATCTCCACAAACAATAGTCATGCCTGGCTGGGTAATTCCAAGCTGCGGGCCAACAACGTGAACTACGCCTTGGTCGGCATCTCCCAGTGAGTGAAGACGGACACCAAATTCTTTCGCATTGCTGCGCAAAGTATCGATCTGCAACTTTGAAACCGGATCAGCAATCGGCTTGAGAATATCTAGCGTTGGCGTGTTGTGATCTTCGGTTGCAATTGTCAGATCAGCACGACGCACTGGGCGACCCGCAAGACGCAGACCATCGAAAGCTTGTGGACTTGTTACTTCATGGATCAGATGCAGATCGATATAGAGCAGATCAGGTTCACCTTCTGCGCTACGAACGATATGGTCATCCCAAATCTTCTCCGCGAGTGTTTTACCCATAATCTCTGGTGCTCCTCATCTTTGCGTTCACTAAATTGCGTCTCACAGAATGGGATGCTAATATCACTCTGTGGATAAGAAGAATAGCGGAGTCGGCGTCTTAGATAAAGCCGTATACATCCTGGCCACGCTGGAATCAGGGCCTCACTCCCTGGCCGAACTCGTAGCCGCCACTGGAATTGCCCGTCCCACAGCTCATAGGCTCGCCGTTGCCTTGGAATTTCATCATCTTGTGTCACGCGATCTCAATGGTCGCTTTATTATCGGGCCTCGTTCAGGTGAGTTAGCAGCTGCAGCCGGTGAAGATCGCCTGATTGCAGTGGCAACTCCGGCACTGGCCGCCCTGCGCGATGCCACCGGAGAATCTGCCCAACTTTATCGTCGCCAAGGAGATATTCGAATCTGTGTTGCGGTAGCAGAGCGTTTATCTGGTCTTCGTGACTCTGTGCCAATCGGTGCATCACTGACGATGCACGCAGGATCTGCGGCCCAAATTTTGATGGCGTGGGAAGATTCAGAGAAAATTCATCGCGGGTTAAAAAATGCTAGATACACAGCAGCACATCTAGCTGCAGATCGCAGACGCGGTTGGGCGCAATCTGTTGGCGAACGTGAAGCCGGCGTTGCATCTGTCTCCGCCCCCGTGCGCGGACCCAATGGAAAAGTTATTGCAGCTGTCTCTATTAGTGGACCTATTGAAAGACTGGGCCGCCAGCCTGGCCGACTACATGCCGCTGCAGTTGTGGCAACGGCGGAACGACTAAGCGAGCATTTGAAATCAGGTAAGTAGTTAGTTATTAAGTAAATCGAGTTCTTTAAGCACTCGAGAAATAATGGTGAAGTTAAAGCCTTTACGGGCTAAGAGCGATTGAATGCGGCGAACCTGCACATCAGGTGCTAGCCGAGACATAGTGTTGTATTTCTTAAAGCCAAGTTCAAAGGCTGATCGATATTCAGATTCGTCATCGATGCCATCAAGTGCTTCATCTATCTGCTCTTGGGTGACACCTTTTTGACGAAGCTCCCCCGCAATGATGCGCTTTGAAATCTTCTTATGCTCATGTCGCGAGGTGGCCCAGGCAAGGGCGAATTCACGATCATTCACCAGGCCACTTTCTTGCAGACGAAAAATGACAGCATGCGCCACATCATCTTCTACGCCACGGGTTTTAAGATGAGCGAGGAGCTCGCCCTTACTTTTTGCTCGAGTCACAAGTGCGTTAAGCGCAATTGCGTGAGCTACTTCGTAAGGGTCAGAGCCCTCGCCTCTCTCAACCTTTGCAAATTGCAGTGAAATTAGAAATCAACCTCTGCTGCAGCTTCATCGATTTCAGCAATGAG
Source organism: Candidatus Planktophila versatilis (assembly GCF_002288265.1). Classification (NCBI taxonomy): domain Bacteria; kingdom Bacillati; phylum Actinomycetota; class Actinomycetes; order Candidatus Nanopelagicales; family Candidatus Nanopelagicaceae; genus Candidatus Planktophila; species Candidatus Planktophila versatilis. The sequence continues at coordinate 821,636 of NZ_CP016778.1, forward strand.
CGCTGCATCGACTTCAACGGGCACGAAGCTGGCACGAATCTTTGACTCTATCTCGTTTGCTAGATCTGGGTTATTGATAAGAAATGCTCGTGAATTCTCTTTACCTTGACCTAGTTGATCTGCCTCGTATGTGTACCAAGCACCGGACTTCTTCACGATTCCGAGCTCTACGCCCATGTCAATGATTGATCCTTCGCGTGAGATTCCCACACCGTAGATGATGTCAAACTCTGCTTGCTTAAATGGTGGCGCCATCTTGTTCTTCACCACTTTAACGCGAGTACGGTTACCGACAGATTCTGTTCCCTCTTTGAGCGTTTCAATACGGCGGATATCAAGGCGAACTGAGGCGTAGAACTTAAGCGCCTTTCCACCGGTTGTTGTCTCAGGTGAACCGAAGAAGACGCCAATCTTTTCGCGAAGCTGATTGATAAAGATTGCGGTGGTCTTTGATTGATGCAGTGCGCCAGTAATCTTTCGCAGCGCTTGTGACATCAGGCGTGCCTGCAGACCCATATGGGAATCGCCCATCTCGCCTTCGATTTCAGCACGTGGTACCAGCGCTGCAACCGAGTCAACAACTACGAGATCAAGTGCACCTGAACGAATGAGCATGTCCATGATTTCAAGTGCTTGCTCACCAGTATCTGGCTGTGAGACAAGGAGCGCATCGATATCAACGCCAAGCTTCTTTGCATACTCAGCATCGAATGCGTGCTCGGCATCGATAAATGCGCAGATGCCGCCAGCCTTCTGGGCATTTGCGATTGCGTGCAAGGTAAGAGTTGTCTTACCGGAAGATTCTGGTCCGTAAATTTCAACGATACGACCGCGTGGTAGTCCACCAATTCCAAGTGCGATATCCAGTGCGATAGAACCAGTTGGAATTACTTCGATTACCTGTGCTTGTCGATCTGACATCTTCATTACTGAGCCTTTACCAAATTGACGTTCGATTTGGGCAAGTGCGGTATCTAACGCCTTTTGACGGTCAGATGATTTGTTATCTTCAGGCTTTGATTTTTCAGCAGCCACTGTCTTCTCCTTATATCTCGAACGTTGGCGAGCGCCACCGTTGGTAGTTGGCCCAGAAGGTACGGAATTCTCTGCTACGGCCCGTGGCGTTATAGAGACGCTGTGGGCGAAGGCTGAGCACCGCTCTGGTTGTGCAGGGAAACTATATCCGAACATCTGTTCGAACCTTATTAGCAGCCACTGACAAGTAGGGTGTGTCGCATGTTGATCCTGCTTCCCCCGTCCGAAAAGAAGCTTGCGACCACTAAACCCACCCCCGCGATCTCGGTCTATACCGGGGTCCTCTATCAGGCACTGGATTGGCCCACGCTCTCACCCGCGGCCAAGAAGCGCGGTGAATCGGTAATCGCCATTATCTCCGCCAAATACGGGGCTATTGGGCCAAGTGATCACATTGAGAGCTACAAGGCCAAGATTGATAACAAGTTGATGCGGCCCAGTGTTGGCGCAGCCCTTGATTCCCGCGAGCGCCAGCTCATTATCGACTGCCGCTCCTCGACCTATAAGAGCGTATGGACAGCTCCACCTGAAATCACGGTGGAGGTAAAGGTTTCAACGGTGGTTAACGGCGTGCGCACGGTGGTGACTCATATGTCTAAAAAGACCCGCGGTGAAATCACGCGCTGGCTGCTGCAATCTCGCGCTACGCCGCAGACTCCGGAAGATCTCTATGCCATCGTCTCTGAGAAATATCCCTGCGCCTTAACACCGGCTGCGGGTCTGCAGCCCTGGGTCTTAGAAGTCATCGCCGTTTAGGGCTTAATACCGGTACTTCTGGGTTTCATTCGGACATTGCTTACACACTGCCCGCCAAATTTCATCGGCTTCCCGTCCGGCAGCTAGTGCTTCATTGACTGTCATAGATGCAAGCTCGCTGATGGCAATATCGTGTGCGAAAGATGGCGCCCAGGATTCACCGAATGAGAGCGTTAAGCGTTCCCGCAGATCTGAAATGCGCATAGCTAAATCTCTTAAAACAATGTGCGATCGACGAGTAACTCTGCCTGCTCACGTGATTGTTTCGGAGTTATTGGTTGCATTACCTGTCCAAGCAGCCAGCGCATGGCAACTCCGGTGCCCGCCTCAGATTTGATTGCCCCATAGATGCATTGCGCAAGGGTGAGATAGAGCGGATTTTCTGAATGAGACATGATTGCGATCAGCATCTGCCCATCGTGTGTTCTCATGGAAGCAAGTGCGGTATCGGCTGAGACTTCACGCGACAAGGTTTCTAGCGCATCGGCTGGGGTGCCAGCGCGCTCGGCCAACTCAACAAGTCGTTCTACTTCGGCAGTTAAGAGGGCAAGTAATACCGCGCTCTTATCTCGGTAGTGGTTATATAAAGTGGCGCGAGATACTTCAGATGCATCGGCAATTTCAATCATGGAAACGTTAGAGATGCCAAACTGGGAAATTAGTTTCTTTGTTCCTTCGAGGATTGCACTCTCGGTACGGCGGTGTATCCCGCCTTGCAATAGGTACTTAGGCTGCGTCGACAACGGAGAGCTTTGCACTTTCACGAGATGCGAGTTCGTGAGTTACCCCGGTCATGACCGAAGAGAGAGTCAGGCCGAGCGCTTCGCAGATTGCATTGAGAAGTTCAGAAGAAGCTTCTTTCTGTCCGCGCTCTACTTCCGACAGATAACCGAGTGAAACGCGTGCTTCCCGCGCGACATCGCGAAGGGTGCGAGATTGATTTGTGCGAGCGTTACGAAGTGTGTGACCCACTGCTTGGCGAAGTAGAACCATGGCAACGCTCCTTTCGAATCTCGTGAGGTACTAAGCGCTAAGGATACGCGCAAAGGTACCGATTGCGCTGGATATAGCGCCTTGGCGCACGCCATCGCGCCCGCCATCCAGGGTAAGCGTCAGGCTTTGATTGATAGGGCCACGAATTGCGATCCAGACTGTTCCTTCGCGCACCCCTTGATAATCCCCGGGGCCGGCTACGCCCGTTGTTGAAATCGCCCAAGTAGTTGCAAACTTATTCTTTGCCCCCTCTGCCATTTCAATCGCTACCTCTTCACTGACTACTTTGTATTGATCAATGACTGATTGCCCAACACCAAGTTCGTGCACCTTGACATCAGTTGTGTAGGAAATGATGCCACCAAGAAAAACCGCAGATGCCCCCGGCACTTGGGTAAGTGCGAAACCAAGTCCCCCACCAGTCAGAGATTCAGCAACGGCAAGTGTCTGACCACGGGAAGTTAATGTTTCAATAATTGATTGCGCTGGAGATTGTGTGGCCATCTATTTAACCTTGCCTTTGCCCGCACTTGTGCGCCAGGCGTTGATGTATTCATAGGCACTGGTGAGTGTCAAAATGATTGCCACTGAGATAAATGCGAACTTAAACCAATCAAGGGAAGCTGGCAGTGGCAGCACGAAGAAGCCCACACCGAAACCCTGGAAGAAAGTCTTTAACTTTCCGCCCTTGCTGGCAGGAATTACACCATCTCGAATGACAAGTAAACGAAATATTGTGATTCCGATTTCACGGGTGAGGATAAGTATCGTCATCCACCACGGAAAGCGGCCAAGGATGGAGAGTGAAATCATCGCCGAGCCAATCAGTGCTTTATCGGCTACTGGATCGAGAAAGGTGCCAAGGGCTGTGATGCGATTCGATTGCCGCGCCCACTTTCCATCAACAAAATCTGTGAGTCCTAAGAAGAAGAATATGGTCCAGGCAATTATTTGGTTGCCAGCGTTATCTCCCCCATCAAGAAAGAGAAAGTAGACACCCACCGGAATAAAAAGAATTCGAGTAACTGTCAGCCAATTCGGTGTGATGAATGAAGGAATCCTCATTGTGCCTGCGCCACCAAATCTGCGCCCATCGATTCAATAATCACCGCATCGACATACTCACCGACAGCAAATGAGGTGCCAATAAATGATGTTGTGCCATCTACTTCTGGGCCTTGATGAGCCGCGCGTCCTTCTTGTAGTTCGGCATCTTCAATGAGAACCCGCACATGTTCACCGATGCGAGCTTGTGCGCGCACCGAAACCATCTCATCGGCTAGTGATGACAGTGACTCTACTCGTTGGCGGATTACCTCATCAGCGACCTTATCCAAAAGATCTATCGCCTCCGTATTATCTTCATCGGAATATCCAAATACTCCCACTGCATCTAACTTTGCTTCCGTTATAAATTCAGCTAAATCGTTGTAATCGGCTTCGGTCTCACCGGGAAAACCAACGATGAAATTTGATCTGATTCCGGCCTCGGGTGAGAGTGCGCGGATTTGCGTGATCAGGTGTAGGAATTTTTCTGAATCACCAAAACGGCGCATCCGACGTAACACTGTAGGGCTGGTATGTTGGAAAGAGAGATCAAAATACGGCGCAACTTTTTCGGTCTCAATCATCGCTTGCAGCAGTGATGGTCGCATTTCGGCAGGCTGCAGGTAAGAAAGACGAACTCGCTCAACTCTAGGGATTTCGGCAAATTCATGAAGGATCTTCTCCATCAACTTGATATCACCGAGGTCCTTGCCATAACTCGTGGTGTTCTCACTGACCAGAAAGAGTTCACTCACGCCATTATTGGCAAGCCATGTGGCTTCTTGCAGAATCTCAGTCGGCCTACGTGAGATAAATGAGCCTCTGAAATATGGAATTGCACAGAAGGAGCAACGACGATCGCAGCCTGAAGCAATCTTTAGTGGCGCCCAGGGTGCATCTCCTAGCCGCTTACGAAAGAGGGAACCACCAGCGCCGACTGACGATGCAAAACTTTCATCACGCGCAGCTGCGCGTTCAACTGGTGCGATGGGAAGTAGTGCGCGACGATCGCGTGGAACGTGTGGCGTATGTGCATTACCGCTAATAATTGATTGCAAGCGTTCTGAGATATCTTGATAATCATCGAAACCTAGAATTGCATCTGCCTCCGGAAGCGCCTCGGCCAGCTCTTTTCCATAGCGTTCTGCCATGCAACCCACGGCTACAACTACCTTTGTGGTGCCATGACCTTTAAGTGAGTTCGCGGCATAGAGGGCATCGATTGAATCCTTCTTCGCTGATTCAATAAAACCGCAGGTATTAACAACTGCGACCTCTGCAGATTCAACGTCTGCGACCAGGGTCCAGCCATCGGCGGCTAATCTGCCAGCGAGTTCTTCTGAGTCAACATCGTTACGGGCGCACCCCATAGTGACAATAGCTACGGTGCGAGACATGAAGGTGATGTTACAGGGTTATCGGTAAGAAATCTTAATTAGCGAAAGGTGCGACGGATTTCCTGATTCTGTCCGCCGAGCGGGCTCAATAATTTTCCATTATGTGTCACATCTACACCTGCCGGATTACTCAGGTAAATGCTGACCGAGGTGGCACCAGTGTAACTCTTGGTTTCACCTTGAAATATTGAACCTTTAATAACACTCTTGCCATCAACGACCACATTGATAAATGAATTACCTCGCGTGGCTTCTAGTACTAGTGAGACAGATCCGGTTGAAGGCGATGCTGAGGTGGAAACGGTAGGTGCCGGTGTTGGCGTGGCCTCTGGTGTGACTGAGGCAACCGGTGATGGTTTAGCAACAACTTCAGGAGTTGTTACCGAGGATTGATTTGATACTACGATCTGAATAGAACCCGCGACAACCAAGATGGCAACAGAGATAAGCGCCGGTAACTTCCAAGATATTTTTCTGGCCTCACGAGGGATTGTTCCAACATTGTTATCAAGGAGCTGATCGTGAATACCTCTATGTTCTGATGAGTGCTCAGCGTTGTACATCTCGACAAAATAATCTGCGGCTAAACCAAGTCGAAGAGCGATATTTTTAAGGTGTCCTCTTGCGTAGGTGTCGCCACCACAATGTGAAAAATCATTGAGCTCCATTTGCGAGATTAATCCGGCTCGCACACTAATCAGCGCGGCTAACTGATCTTTAGAAATGCCAGCAGCCTCGCGTTGATCGCGTAGTTCGCTGCCTGTGCTCATGAAGGTCCCTCATTAAATGTATTGAGAAGAAGGCAATTGTAATAACTAACTACCCCGGTTGAGAACAGATCTGGGTGGTGAAGATAAGTCTCACCCACAAAAACCACACCAAATTTACCTGCTGTTAATAGTCGCGAAGCGTGGCAAGCACAGAGTCAATCTCATCTTGTTTAACTAAGACGGTTCTGGCCTTGGAGCCTTCAGAGGGTCCTACGATTCCCCTAGATTCCATCAGATCCATCAATCGTCCAGCCTTTGCAAATCCCACTCGCAACTTTCGCTGCAACATAGAAGTTGAACCAAATTGAGTGCTTACTACTAACTCAACAGCTTGAATCAGTATCTCTAAATCATCGCCAATTTCTTTATCAATATTCTTATTTACCTGCGCTACCTGTGTAACGTCATCACGATAACGTGGTGAAAGTTGTTTCTTAACATGGGTTGTCACCGCTTCAATTTCACGCTCTGAAACATAAGCACCTTGAATTCTTATCGCACGACTTGCACCCATTGGGATAAACAGTGCATCACCTTGGCCAATCAATTTTTCAGCTCCAGGACTATCGAGAATAACTCGACTATCGGCGAGTGATGATGTTGCAAAAGATAGACGTGAAGGAACGTTGGCCTTAATAAGACCGGTGACGACATCCACACTTGGGCGTTGTGTAGCTAGCACTAAGTGGATGCCTGCAGATCTTGCCAACTGTGTAATTCGCACTACCGATTCTTCTACTTCGCGAGCAGCGACCATCATGAGGTCTGCTAACTCATCGATGATGACAAGTAAGTACGGGTAGGGCTCAACGATGCGATCTGATCCCGGAGGAGTCACAACTTTTCCAGCACGAACAGCCTTATTGAAATCATCAATATGTCTAAAGCCAAAAGTTGCAAGATCTTCATAACGAAGATCCATTTCACGCACAACCCAGGTGAGCGCGTCCGCTGCCTTCTTCGGATTGGTAATGATTGGAGTAATCAGATGTGGAATACCTTCATAGGCGGTGAGTTCCACGCGCTTTGGATCAATTAAAATCAGGCGCACATCATCAGGTGTAGCACGCATCAAAATCGAGGTGATCATGGCGTTAATCATGGAAGATTTACCCGCACCCGTTGCACCAGCTACTAATAAGTGAGGCATTTTCGCAAGGTTTGCACAGACAAAATTACCTTCAACATCCTTGCCAAGTGCAACCAGCATTGGGTGGTGATCTTGACCGGCAACGCTAGAGCGCATGACATCACCGAGGGCGACAATTTCACGATCAGCGTTAGGAATTTCAATACCTACCGCAGATTTACCCGGAATCGGGGAAAGAATTCGCACTTCGTTGCTTGCAACAGCATAGGAAATATTCTTCGATAAAGCGGTAATTCGTTCGACTTTAACCGCATTCCCCAGCTCAACTTCATAGCGCGTCACAGTCGGCCCACGCATAAAGCCTGTTACCTCAGCATCAATTTCAAATTGTTTAAATACTTCAGTCAGTGAGGCCACAACAACTTCATTAGCTTTGCTCTTCGCCTTTGCAGCAGGTCCTAACTTGAGCAGATCATGTGAAGGCAGCTCATATTTAATATCACTGGTGAGCAAGAGTTGCTCAGGACGTCTATCACTTTTCGGAGCCTCTTTAAGTTGTGCTTCCAACGGAGCTCTGGGAATCTCAACGGTGAACTCTTCATCGAACTCTTCTTCATCAATCTCATCTTCATCCTGATTCCAGGCGACCACAGGAGATTCAAAAGGTGGCGTATCTGAAATCTCAAACTCATCCTTGCTCCGTGATGGCTTTTTAGACCAGAGCCAGATGAAGATGACTTTGAGTTTAATTCCCACCTTTGAAATTGGGGTGGCAGTGATAATGAGAAGCCCAAAGAGAAAGATTGCAATCAGAACTGGATAAGCAAGCAGTGATGTCATCAGAGCAACCAACGGCAACGCTACCCAGTACCCAAGTAAGCCACCGCCTTCTCTGATTGCAGTAGCACCCGTTGCATTAACTGCCCCAAGTGAACCGTTGAGCAGGTGTGCTAAACCTGTTGTGCTCACTAATAGCGTGAGCGTTCCAATAGTGATTCGGCCAGTGACGTGAGCATCGTCAGGTTTTCTAAAGAGTCGCACTGCAAAGTAGAGCAGGACTAGCGGTGCTAAAACACCGATGCGACCAAATGCCCCGTAGAAAAATGAATAGAGATTGCGCCCCACATAGTTATCTGCCTGAAACCAAGTTCCAGCAAATGCTGCCAGTGAAGTTAAAAGAACAAGGAGTGCTGCGCCATCTCGATGATGTGCCGGATCTAAATCTCGCGCACCGCGAGCAACGAATCGAACTGATGCACCTAAAAATTTAGCAAGGTAGTGCCAGAGTATGGCTAAGCCGCGACCAATGGAGCCCAGTGCTGAGCGTGCGGATGTGCTTTTCTTTTTCTTAGCCACACATTCAATCTTAGGTGGAGAGTTTTTTTAGCGAGCGTAGGCGCGCCGCTTAGACCTCGATGACTACTGGAACAATCATCGGGCGCCGGCGATGTTTTTGGCCTACCCATCCCCCAATGGTGCGACGCACAACTTGTGACAACTGATGCGTTCCATTGACGCCCTCTGCAACTGCAGCAGCTAGAGCTTTTTCAATCTGCCCTTTCACCTCATCAAAGAGTGCGATGTCCTCATTAAAGCCACGCGCATGTATGTCAGGTCCAGCAACAATTTTTCCAGTTTGCGATTCGATCACAACAATGACAGAGATGAATCCTTCTTCACCCAGAATCCTGCGATCTTTGAGAGATGATTCGGTGATATCGCCAACGCTGCCACCATCGACATAGACAAAACCACATGGCACAGCGCCAACAACTTCGGCGTGGTGATCAATCAGGTCGATAACAATGCCATTTTCAATAATGAATGCGTTCTCGCGCGGGACACCTGATTCGATTGCGAGCTCTGCATTAGCTTTTAGGTGACGCCATTCGCCATGCACAGGAAGGGCGTACTTAGGCTTGACGATGTTGTAGCAGTAGAGAAGTTCACCCGCTGCTGCGTGACCTGAGACATGCACCATGGCATTCGCTTTATGCACCACTTTAGCGCCCCATCGAGTGAGTTCATTAATAATGCGAAAGACAGAATTCTCATTACCTGGAATCAGTGAGGATGCCAAGATGACGGTATCGCCTTCTCCCACTCTGATCTGGTGATCACCGTTTGCCATCCGGGAAAGTGCTGCCATCGGTTCACCTTGCGAACCTGTGCAGATGAGCACCACGTTATCGTCGTAGTTTTCTAATTCTCGGGCATCAAATAAAATCCCTGAGGGAACGGTGAGGTATCCCATCTCTTGTGCAATCTTCATATTGCGAATCATCGAACGCCCAATAAATGCAACTTTTCTATTGTGAAGAGCTGCCGTATCAATGACCTGCTGCACTCTATGCACGTGCGAACTAAATGAGGCAACAATAACTCGGCGCTTTGTTGATGAAATTACCCGATTAAGCGCTGGCATGATTTCCCGCTCCGATGGCGTAAAGCCAGGAACGTCGGCATTGGTGGAATCAACCAGGAATAGATCTACGCCTTCTTCACCTAAGCGGGCAAATGTTCGCAAATCTGTGATGCGACCATCGAGTGGAAGTTGATCCATTTTAAAATCACCGGTGTGAAGAATTGTTCCAGCACTTGTGTGGATGGCAACGGCAAGTGCGTCCGGAATCGAATGGTTGACCGCAATAAACTCTAATTCAAATGGTCCGACATCTTCGCGCAGTCCTTCTCGAACTTCGCGCATCAGTGGAGAAATTCGATGTTCTTTACATTTAGCGGCGATGAGAGCGATTGTCAGCGGAGAGCCATAGACCGGAATATCACCACGTTCGCGCAGTAAGTATGGAACTGCCCCGATATGGTCTTCATGTCCATGGGTAAGAAAGATTCCAACTACATCAGCAAGGCGATCTCGGATGTAGGAGAAATCAGGCAGGATTAAATCGATTCCGGGTTGATTATCTTCTGGAAAGAGAACTCCGCAATCGATGATCAGTAGCTTTCCATTAGTTTCATAGACGGTCATATTGCGACCGATTTCAGAGATTCCACCAAGGGCGACGATGCGAACTCCCCCAGCCACTAGCTTGCTAGGAGTTCCTAAGTTTGGATGCGGGTGTTGAGTCATACAGTCAAATTATTTTTTCAACGTGATTCCACCAGCAATAAGATCTTTTCGTAATTGTTCGATCTGTGCTTCGGTGGCATCAACGAGTGGCAGACGAGTAGTTCCTCCTGGGAGTCCCATGAGAGACATCGCTGCCTTGGTCAAAATTGCACCTTGTGTGCGGAAGGTTCCAGTAAAGACTGGAAGAAGTTTCTGATGAATTTCAAGTGCGCGTGGTGCATCTCCAGCAAACCAAGCATCGAGCATTGCTTTGAGTTCTAAGCCAGCGGTGTGGCCACAGACAGAGACGAATCCAACTGCTCCAACTGAGAGGAAGGGCAGGTTGAGAATGTCATCACCGGAATAGACCGGAATACCTGAGCGCTTAATCACCCATGATGTGGCTGCGATATTTCCCTTGGCATCTTTGAGGGCAACAATGTTCTTCACGCTTTCAAAGAGTTTGACGATGGTGTCAGATTCGATTTCAACACCGGTGCGACCTGGGATGTCATACATCATGATGGGAAGATCAGTTGCGGCGGCTACTGCGCGAAAGTGCGCTTCGATTCCAGCTTGGGGAGGCTTGTTGTAATAAGGAGTAACCACCAGCAGTGCATCTGCCCCCGCATCTTGGGAACGCTTAGCTTGTTCAACTGTGTAAGCGGTCTCATTATCGCCAGCACCTGAGAGAACACAGATCTTTTCGCCAACGACGCTCTTGACCACTTTGATGATCTCAAGTTTTTCCGAAGACTTTGTGGTGGGAGCTTCACCGGTTGTGCCATTGACTGCAATTCCATCATGTCCGGTATCAACAAGATGTTGTGCCAATGTGGCAACGCCATCCCAATCGATTGCACCATCACTATTGAATGGGGTCACCATTGCGGTGATTAATCGACCAAAAGGAGGCTGGATACTCATCCGCGCATCTTATCGCTTAAGGCGCAATACGACCAGATTTTTCAAAGGCTCCGTATGTCAAAGGCATCAATTTCGCGAACTCGGCTTCCATTTTTTCGGCAACCATCTCGATTTCTCGCTGCGGATAGCTTGGAAAGTGCGAACCTTCACGAGATGTGCGCAGGGATAAAAAGTTCATCAGTGCACGTGCATTCATGGTGACATACATAGATGAATACGTTGCGACCGGCAAAACTACTCGCGCAACTTCGCGGGCAACGCCAGCCTCTAACATCTTCACATATGACTCATAGGCAATGACATATGCATCCTTCATCGCCTTAACTGTTATTTCAAATTGTTCTGGCGTTCCATCTTCAAATGTGTAAGCACCAGTCTTACCAACCTGAATAAGTTTGCGCTCTTTCGAAGGAATATAGAAAACTGGCTTGAGTTCACGGTAGCGACCAGATTCTTCGTTATAGGAAGCGATGCGATGGCGCATAAATTCACGGAAGACGAAGATGGGTGCTGAGACAAAGAAAGTCATCGAGGTGTGCTCGAAAGGTGATCCATGGCGTTCGCGTGCAAGATAGTTAATCAGCCCGGCAGATCGCGCTGGATCTTCACCAATTTCATCAAGTGACTGCTCACCGGCGGTTGATACTCGAGCGGCCCAAATGACATCAGCATCACTTGCACTTGATTTAACAAGCTCTACTGATACATCGTCTCTATAAATTACGGTCTCAGACATGTTCGCACCTTATCTATCTACCCCCCTCCACTTGCTGCATATCTAGGGCAGAATGTCCGCGTGTCCAGAGTGAACCGCACCACCGCATCCCAAAGCTTGAGCGTCTCCCTGACGGTGGGCCTTTATGGAACTGCATTTGGCGCCGCCAGTATCGCCGCGGGGTTCTCAGTTCTGCAGACTTGTTTACTCTCTCTTCTGACTTTCTCTGGCGCATCTCAATTTGCAGTAGTGGGCGTCATGGGCGCAGGTGGAAGCGCCATTGCAGGGATCGCAACGGCTTCACTTCTTGGTGTGAGAAATATGTTGTATGCACTTCGCATGGCACCTCTTCTGAAAGTCTCTGGATTGCGGAAGGTAATTGCAGCGCAAGTAACTATTGATGAATCAACTGGTGTTGCCTTAAGTCAAGAAAAACTAGGGTCTACGGCGATGAAGCAAGGCTTCTGGTTAACCGGCGTTGGTGTCTATATCTTCTGGAACATCTTCACACTATTGGGCGCACTCGGTGCGAAGGCAATGGGAAATCCCTCCGCCTGGGGCCTCGATGCTGCAGTTCCAGCGGCATTCTTAGGACTTGTGTGGCCAAGGCTGAGAAATAAATTAGAACGGGCGCTAGCGGTGTGCGCACTTGTCTTGGCAGTCCTTCTTAGTCCGGTACTCAGCGCCGGTCTACCAATTATCTCCACCGTCGTACTTGCCGTGATCTTTGGCTGGAAGGTGCGCAGATGAACGCGCTCTGGATAGGTGTTATCGGTTCCAGCATCGCACTCTTTGCCCTGCGGTATTCAGGTTACTTAATCCCTGAGAAATATCTGACAAACCCACGAATGTTGCGCATTAATACCCTGATACCAGTTGCGCTCTTGAGCGCCTTGGTCGGAGTTCAAACTGTGACCGAAAAAGGTATCTGGGTTATTGATCAGCGCCTTGCCGGTGTTACTGTGGCACTCATTGCACTTCTGCTCAAAGCGCCTTACTTTGTTGTAGTGATATCTGCAGCCCTTACTTCCGCGCTTTTGTATCGCTTCTAGATAATTCCCAGCGAAGTTAGCTTTGCCTTCAAATCATTATCTGATGGCTCTGTCATGTGAGTGCCATCTGAAAAGACAAGCACTGGAATTGACTGCGCTCCCCCGTTGATCTCACGGACCTTGGCTGCTGCAGATTCATCTACTTCAACATCAATATGAGTGACCTGAACATCAAGTTCTTCTAAGAGTCGCTTGGAACGACGGCAGTCTCCGCACCAGTCGGCTCCATACATCGTGATATCTACAAGTGCCATGAGAGTTCCCTCTTTCTTACATAAAGTTTTCCAGGCCGAAAGTCAGCCCTGGATGTGTCACAACTTTCCGTACTCCAAGGAGTACCCCTGGCATGAAACCTACTCTGTCTATCGAGTCATGTCGTATTGAAAGTGTTTCACCAATTCCACCGAGTAATACCTCTTGATGGGCAACCAATCCGCGCACACGAACCGAGTGCACTGGAATATCTCCCACAGTGGCACCGCGTGCTCCAGCTAGCGAAGTAGTTGTCGCATCTGGCATCACAGGTAGGCCAGCTTCTTTGCGCGAAGCTGACATAAGTTCAGCTGTGCGACTGGCTGTCCCGGAAGGCGCATCAACTTTATTTGGGTGATGCAGTTCAATGATTTCAGCAGATTCAAAGTACTTAGCTGCCTTGGTTGCAAACTCCATCATGAGTACTGCCCCAATGGCAAAGTTGGGAGCAATTAGTACCCCTGACTTTGAGTTAGCCAGCAGAGACTTAATCTTGGCAATGCGCGCATCATCAAAGCCAGTTGTGCCCACAACCGCATTGATGTTGTGAGAAATCAAAAATTCGAGGTTAGCCATGACTGAATCAGGTGTTGTGAAATCAACCGCAACTACTGCCCCACTTGCAAGAAGTGCGTCGAGTGAATCTCCAAGATCAAGTTGCGCAACGAGTTCGAGATCCTTGGCTTCATTGACAGCCTTTACTACCTCAGAACCCATGCGACCACGCGCACCAATGACTGCAACTTTGATCATCGCTCTAACACCTTTTCAAATTTCGCTTCATTTTTAAATGGACCGACAAGAGCAAGGGTAGGCGTTTTGACCAAGAACTCGCTGGCAATTTCGCGTATGTCTTGAGCGCTCACTCGGTCAATTGAGGTGAGAATGTCATCGAAATCCATCACTTGGCCATACACAATCTCATTCTTGCCGATGCGGCTCATGCGCGAACCAGTATCTTCCTGGCTTAATACCAGGGATCCACGCACAGCGCCTTTGGCGCGATCAATTTCTTCATGAGTCATCCCGTTTTCGGCAACATCACTTAAGACGCTGCGAATAATTTCGACGACTTCCACCGCTTTGGCTGGGTTACATCCGGCATAAAAACCAATGAGGCCAGAGCCAGCAAATTGTTGCGCATATGAGTAGACGGAGTAGGCAAGACCACGTTTTTCGCGAATCTCTTGGAAGAGGCGCGATGACATGCCGCCGCCGAGGGCCGCAGAGAGAACTCCCATCGCAAAGCGACGTTCATCTGCCCTTGCAACAGCTTCCATCCCATAGAACATATGAGCTTGTTCGCTCTTTTTATACATCAGACCAACAGATTGTTGCTTTGAATTCTTAATCGGAATATTGGGGCGAATAACAGGGGCAGCCATGACATCAAGGAAGTTATCGCGCGAAAGGGCTTGCTCAACCATCGCAACCACGCGCTTATGTTTGATATTGCCGGCCACAGCAACAACCAGATCTTGCGGTAAGTACTTCTTCTTATAGTAGTTAAAGACTGCGTTGCGAGACATCGCATTGATTGAATCAATCGTTCCTAGAATTGGGCGCCCGATCGGCGTATCGCCATAATAGGTATCGCTAAAGAGATCGTGCACCAGATCACTGGGATCATCATCGCGCATCGCAATTTCTTCAAGAACTACTTTGCGCTCGGCATCGACATCTAGGGCTGAGACAACGGAGGAAGTGATGAGATCGCTAACCACATCGATTGCCATTGGTAAGTCAGTATCAATTACGCGGGCGTAGAAGCAGGTGTATTCCTTAGAGGTAAAGGCATTCATCTCACCGCCGACTGACTCAATGGATGAAGATATCTCTAACGCTGTTCTACTTGTTGTTCCTTTAAAGAGCAGATGTTCCAGAAAATGAGAAGCACCAGCCGTAGCTGGTGCTTCATCACGAGAACCTACATTGACCCAAATTCCCACAGCAGCGCTGCGTACTGACGGAACTTCTTCCGTAACAATACGCAGGCCACTTGCGTGAACTGAGCGTTTAACTGACATCTACTTATTCAGCAGCTGGAGTCGATCCATCTTCGAGAACTGGAACCAAAGAGAGCTTGCCCTTTGGATCAATCTCGCCGATTTCAACCTGAATCTTGTCGCCAACCTTCATGACCTCTTCTAGGTTTTCAATGCGCTTTCCACCATGCATCTTGCGAATCTGAGATACGTGGAGCAGGCCATCTTTACCTGGCATCAATGAGATGAATGCACCGAATGTTGCAAGCTTCACAACAGTTCCGAGGTATCGCTCTCCCACTTCTGGCATTTGTGGATTAGCAATCGCGTTAATCTGCGCGCGAGCTGCTTCAGCTGAAGGCCCATCGGTGGCACCGATGTAGATAGTTCCATCATCTTCAATCGAGATATCTGCGCCAGTCTCATCTTGAATCTGGTTAATAATCTTGCCCTTAGGCCCGATTACTGCACCGATCTGATCTACTGGAATCTTCACCGAGATGATGCGAGGAGCGTATTGGCTCATCTCATCCGGTGTATCGATTGCTTCATTCATGACATCAAGAATTGCTAAACGCGCTTCCTTTGCCTGATGAAGTGCGCCAGCGAGAACTGAGGCTGGAATTCCATCGAGCTTGGTATCAAGTTGAAGGGCGGTAATAAAGTCCTTCGTTCCGGCAACCTTAAAGTCCATATCTCCGAATGCATCTTCAGCACCGAGAATATCTGTCAGAGCAACGTATTCAATCTTGCCATCAACGTCATCTGAGATAAGACCCATTGCAATACCGGCAACTGGAGCCTTTAGTGGCACACCAGCTTGGAGCATTGACAGCGTTGATGCACAAACTGAACCCATTGATGTGGATCCATTTGAACCAAGTGCTTCAGAGACCTGACGGATTGCGTAAGGGAACTCTTCGCGAGTTGGAAGTACTGGAATAAGTGCGCGCTCTGCAAGTGCTCCGTGGCCGATTTCGCGACGCTTTGGAGTTCCCACACGACCGGTCTCACCAGTTGAATATGGTGGGAAGTTGTAATTGTGCATGTAACGCTTTGATGTCTCAGGGCTCATTGTGTCGAGCTGCTGTTCCATCTTGAGCATATTAAGAGTTGTCACTCCGAGAATCTGAGTCTCTCCTCGTTCGAAGATTGCAGATCCGTGAACGCGAGGAATAACTTCAACTTCTGCAGACAAGGCACGAATATCACGAAGACCGCGGCCATCGATACGGATCTTGTCACGCAATACGCGCTGCCGAACAAGCTTCTTTGTCAGTGAGCGAAACGCTGCTGGAACTTCCTTCTCGCGACCTTCAAAGGCAGCAGAGACAGATTCCTTAGTTGCAGCAGAGATTTCATCAATCTTTGTTTCGCGCTCTTGCTTACCTGCGATTGTCATCGCCTTTGCAAGATCATCTTTTGCAGCCTTTTCAACTGCGGCAAAGACATCATCTTGGTAATCCAAGAAGACTGGGAAATCTGCAGTTGGCTTTGCAGCTACTGCTGCCAGCTTTGACTGCGCTTCGCAGAGAATGCGAATAAATGGCTTAGCTGCATCGAGTCCTTGCGAAACAATTTCTTCCGTAGGTGCTGCTGCGCCACCGGCGATGAGACCGATTGTGCGTGATGTCGCTTCTGCTTCCACCATCATGATTGCTACATCGTCAGCTGTCACGCGACCTGCAACGACCATATCGAAAACGGCGTTCTCAACCTGTGAGTGATTTGGGAATGCAACCCACTGGCCTTCGATAAGTGCAACACGCACTCCACCGATAGGACCTGAAAATGGCAGACCTGCAAGTTGTGTTGACATTGATGCTGCGTTGATAGCAATCACGTCATACATGTGGTCAGGATCGAGTGCCATTACTGTCACAACGATTTGTACTTCGTTACGAAGTCCCTTAATAAATGATGGACGCAATGGGCGATCAATCAGACGGCAGGTAAGAATTGCCTCTTCTGATGGTCGGCCTTCACGACGGAAGAATGATCCTGGGATCTTGCCAATTGCATACATCTTCTCTTCTACATCAACTGTAAGTGGGAAGAAATCGAATTGATCTTTAGGTGTCTTTGATGCTGTTGTTGCCGAGAAGATCATTGTCTGATCATCTAGATACACAGCTGCAGCTCCTGCTGCTTGCTTTGCGAGGCGTCCGGTTTCGAACTTGATCTCGCGCTTTCCGTACTTTCCGTTATCGATAACGGCTATTGCTGTCTTTACGTCTTGACCCTCCATGGGTCCTCCTTTGATTCGTTTGTTGCATATTCCAAGGTGCATGAGCACAGCTTGGAAGCGGTAACTACTCGCAAGGCGAAACGAATGAATCTTCGATCGAAGTTCACAGATGCAAACATCTGGAAACCACTACCGAGGACCATTAGTCCCCCGGCGGGTAGTTCTTACTTAATTAGCGACGGATTCCGAGTTTCTCGAGAATTCCACGGTAACGATTGATATCTGTCTTTGCGAGGTACTGCAAGATGCGACGACGCTGACCTACGAGCAACAACAGACCACGACGGTTGTGGTGATCATGTGGGTTGGTCTTAAGGTGAGTCGTAATGTCATCGATGCGACGTGACAATAAAGCGATCTGAGCTTCAGGGCTTCCTGTATCAGTAGCTGATGAGCCGTACTTCGCAATGATTTCTTTCTTTACTTCTGGTGTTAGTGCCATTGGTTGCTGTATTCCTTTTCATGTTAAGTACATCAGTACTGTTCAAGAGGCTTCCCGGTTTGAATCACGGGAAATCACTTTCTCGTTGGACAGGTCAAAGTTTACCTGTGGGGTGTGGATAAGTGAAATTGAGGCTGAATTGCCCTTATTTCTCGGTTAATTCGCGTGCTTTATCGCAATCTTTCTTCATCTGGACCAATAGCTCTTCCAAGCTATCGAATTTCAGAGTGGGGCGTAGATACCAACCGAATTCAATCGATGCATTCTTGTCATAGAGCTCTAGCCCCTCTTGATCAAGTGCATACGCTTCAACTTGTCTGGCGCGTTCCCCTGCAAATGTTGGATTGGTACCAATCGAAATTGCCGCTGGCCAGAAATTAATTCCCACGGTCAACCACCCGGCATAGACACCATCGGCAGGAATAGTCTGTCCCTCTATATTTCCTAAATTAGCTGTGGGATAACCGATTTCCCGGCCGCGCTTTTCACCATGCACCACCACGCCATCTAGTCGATGAGGTCGCGATAGAAGCGTGCGCGCTTCTTCAACTTTTCCTTCAATTACTAGCGTGCGAATGCGCGAAGATGAGATGACCTCGGTATCTGCTTTCAGCTCCTGCACATCAACTGTGAAATTATGTGTGCGGCCCTCTGCGATAAGTGAATCAACATTTCCAGCTGCTTTGTGACCATAAGTGAAGTTCTTGCCCACCACCACGGTGCTGGCATGCAGTTGGCCTACCAAGACATTGGCTACAAAATCTTCGGGAGACATTGCAGCAAACTTCTCATTGAACTTCATTACCGCGACCTGATCAGCGTTGTGAATCTTTAAGAGTTCCACCCGATCTGCCAGGGTTGTCAGAGAAGTGGGCACCTTCGTAGGGGCATAAACAGTTGTTGGATGTGGATCAAAGGTCAGGGCAACGATTGGTCGTCCAGCTGCAATCTCTTTTGCGCGATTAAGCAGTTGTTGATGTCCCTTATGTACCCCATCGAATACCCCAATGAGTACAACGTTAGTCTCGGACATATTCCAATCTTGCCTTACCTAGTTCGCTGCCGCAAAGACAGCGATGGGTTTTGCATGTATTCCATCATCTTTGAGCAGTGCGATGAGTCGATTATCTGGTGACATCGCAGCAGTAATAGAGGTGGCGCCATTTTCCGACAGGGGCCTGCCAAAAGATAACTCTGTGACTTCTTCCAGAGTGAGCTCGCGCACCGAAAAAGTAACCCGGGCCACATCGGCAAGCTTTAGTGGTGTGAACTTCTGATCTTTAAGGTCTTGAAAAGAGACTGCATCTTTTTCACTAAAGCCAGCAACTCGCGTGCGGCGCAAGGCGCTTAGGTGTCCCCCAACTTTTAACGCCTCCCCTAAGTCGCGGGCAATGGCGCGAATAAATGTTCCAGCTGAGCAGGTCACTTCAATATCAACTTCAGTTGTGGCAGCTAAATGGCGAATTGCCAGAATATCTAGTTGCGAGATTGTTATTTGGCGCGACCCCAGTTCAAACTTCTCACCAGCTCGCACACGATCATAAGCACGCTCTCCGCCAACTTTTACGGCCGAGACAGATGATGGGCGTTGGGCGATGGTGCCAACCATAGTTTTTAACACTCTTGCAATCTCGCCATCAGTAACATCTGCTGCATGGGTAGTTGCAATCACTTCGCCTTCTTTATCATCGGTCACAGTTGATGCGCCAAGAACAATTGTTGCAACGTATGACTTGTCGCCATCGGTGATGTATTGCAAAAGGCGTGTGCCATTTCCGAAACCTAGGACTAATACTCCTGTAGCCATCGGATCAAGTGTTCCGGCATGGCCCACTTTGCGTGTGCCCAGTGCTTTTCGCCCCACTGCTACGACATCATGACTGGTCATTCCCCCAGCTTTATCTACAACCAGGAATCCATCTGTCATTAGTTATCAAATTTGTTTTCTACGACGCGTGGGACTTTATAGGCATCTTCCATCACTGGCTTTGCATTCTCGCGCGCTTTCGCAACTTCAGCATCAAGTTGGTGAACTCGCTCTAAAAGTGAGTCAAGTGCTTGGGCAGATTCTGGAAGTCCATCAAGAATGAACTCAAGTGATGGCGTAATGCGGGTACCTAAATCTTTTCCCACAGCGCTGCGGATCACACCTTTTGCTGATTCGAGTGCGGCGGCGGTTGCAGCGCGCTCATCATCTCCACCAAGGACGGTATAGAAGATAGAGGCGTTCTGGAGATCTCCGGTCACCCGCGCATCGGTAACAGTGACAAAGCCAAGACGCGGATCTTTAATCTTTGTCTCAAGCAGCTGTGCCACTACTACCTTGATGCGGTCTGCAACCTTCTGGCTGCGGTGTGAATTTCCCATTTCTTTTCGAAGCGTTATGCGCGCTTCTTCTCACGCATCTCAAAGACCTGAATGATGTCTCCCACTTGAAGGTCAGCACCCTTGCCTACCCCGATACCGCATTCAAAGCCCTCACGGACTTCAGTGGCATCATCTTTAAATCGCTTGAGCGATTCGATAGTGACCTCTTCGGCAATGACTGCTCCGCCACGTATGACACGTGCCTTTGCATTTCGGCGAATGATTCCATCGCTGACGACCGAACCGGCAATAGTTCCAACCTTTGAAGATTTAAAGAGATCGCGTACTTCAGCGCTGCCAAGTATGACCTCTTCAAACTCTGGCTTAAGGAGTCCCTTAAGTGAGAGTTCAATCTCTTCGATTGCGTTATAGATAACTGAGTAGAAACGGACTTCGACGCCTTCTTGATCAGCATAGATAGCAGTCTGTGGCTCTGGCTTAACGTTAAAGCCGATAACAACTGCAGTTGAGGCAGATGCAAGAGTGATATCGCTCTTAGTAATTGCGCCAACACCGCGGTGAATAACTCGTAGATCTACTTCAGCGCCAACATCGAGCTGCATCAGTGCATCTTCGAGTGCTTCCACCGAACCAGAAACGTCACCCTTAAGGATGAGGTTAAGAGTTGAAATCTTGGATTGCTCCATGAAGTCTTCAAGTGAGACCTTCTTGCGCGCCTTCGCCAATTGCGCGTTGCGCTCTGCAGCTTGACGCTTTTCAGCAATCTGACGAGATGTGCGGTCATCTTCGGCAACCAGGAATGTATCCCCAGCATTAGGAACGGATGTGAATCCGAGAACCTGCACTGGACGTGATGGTCCTGCCTCTTCAACCGTATTTCCATCTTCATCGTGCATAGCGCGCACGCGACCAAATGATCCTCCGGCAACGATGGCATCTCCGACTTTGAGTGTTCCGCGCTGCACAAGAACAGTGGCAACTGGTCCACGACCACGGTCGAGGTGAGCTTCAATGGCAACACCGCGAGCGACATCTAGTGCCACCGCGCGCAGATCAATAGCAGCATCTGCTGTGAGCAAGATTGAATCAATGAGTTCATTGACTCCGACACCTGATTTAGCAGAGACGTTTACGAAGATTGTGTCTCCGCCGTACTCCTCGGCAATCAAGTTGTACTCAGTAAGTTGCTGGCGGACCTTATCTGGGTTGGCGCCTTCCTTATCAATCTTGTTCACTGCCACCACGATTGGCACATCAGCTGCCTGTGCGTGGTTAAGTGCTTCAATCGTCTGAGGCATGATGCCGTCATCTGCTGCAACTACCAGCACTGCAATATCAGTGACTTTGGCACCACGTGCACGCATAGCGGTAAAGGCTTCGTGACCTGGTGTATCAATAAATGTAATCGCACGATTGACGCCATCGTGATCATGGTGAATTTGGTAGGCACCGATGTGCTGTGTGATGCCACCAGCTTCGCCCTTAATCACTTCAGTCTTACGAACTGCATCAAGGAGTGATGTCTTACCGTGATCCACGTGTCCCATAACAGTGACAACTGGTGGGCGAGCAGTGAGATTTTCCTCGTCGTAGTCGCTCATTTCGGCAGCGAGATCGATATCAAATCCCTGTAAGAGCTCACGATCTTCTTCCTCAGGCGAAACAACTTCGATGACATATCCAAGTTGGGCACCGAGAATTTCAAATGTGTCGGCATCAACAGATTGCGTTGCAGTCACCATTTCACCTAGGTGGAATAGCGCTGATACCAACGCTGCTGGATCTGCATTGATCTTCTCTGCAAAATCTGCAAGTGATGAGCCACGGCGCATGCGAATCTTTGTCTTGCCATCACCGTGAGGAATAACTGCTCCACCTAATTGTGGAGCTTGCATATTGTCGAATTCTTCGCGCAGCGCCTTACGTGACTTCTGCTTACGCTTTGAAGATTTACTTGCATTCTTTCCAAATGCACCTGCAGTTCCGCCACGACCTGGACCGCGATTAGGAGCACCGCCGCCTGGACGTTGTGGACCACCAGGTGCGCCACCTGCTGGAGCATTCCCTTGTGAACGATATGGACCTGATGAAGTTGGTGCGCCGCCTGTACGTGGTGGATAGTTTCCAGTTCCAGTTCCAGTACCAGCACCTGGCGGACGTGCACCACCAGGACGTGCTGCAAAACCTGGACGAACAGAACCGGGACGAGCACCTGCCATACCGGCACGTGGTGCACCCGTTGAACCTGCTGGTCTTTGAGGTGGGCGAGGAACGCTGCCACCTGTTGAAAATGGATTGTTACCAGGACGCGGTGGACGTGGAACTGCTGCCCCTGATGAAAATGGATTATTTCCTGGACGTGGTGCACCAGGTGTAGCGGGTGTAGTCGGTGCCACAGGTGCGTGAGCTTCTGCAGCTGCAGCACTCTTTGCTTCTTCGTGGGCGGTTGCAGCAGCATCACGTGATGCTTTCAGGGCTGCAAGATCTACGCCGAGTTCGGCAGCTAACTCTGCTGCAAGTTCTGGATTTACTTCAGCAGTTTTCTTGGAGGCGGCAGTTTTCTTCGCCGCAGCCTTTTTAACAGGCTTCTTCTCTTCGGCAGGCTTAGCATCTGGGTATAGCGCAACTAACTTGCGCACAACCGGTGCTTCCACTGTTGATGATGCTGATCGGACGAATTCGCCCATTTCTTGGAGCTTTGCAAGGACTTCCTTGCTCTCCATACCGAGCTGCTTTGCTAACTCGTGTACGCGGACCTTTGACACATTTCTCCTGTCTTGGCCCGCATTAAAATTTGTGGGATGCGAGCCCTAGTTGTTCGACCTCATGATGTAAACGAGCTCATTTGAGTTTCATATCTTTCGCATCCATTTCAGTAATTGCACTCACGCGTATGCGCTTATGCGATGGCCCCAGTCTAGCGAATGAGGTGAGAAATCCCTATTTCACGCGGGAGTATCGGGGTGGATATCTATTCGCCAGCCGGTAAGTCGTGCGGCAAGACGGGCATTTTGTCCATCTTTTCCGATGGCCAGCGATAGTTGGTAATCCGGAACAATGACTTTTGCAGAACGAATTGATTCATCGACGATAGTCACACTCGTTACTTTGGCTGGAGCAAGTGCGTGAGCCACAAACTTAACTGGATCTTCATCCCAATCGACGATATCAATCTTCTCTCCGTGTAGCTCATTCATGACAGCTTGTGCACGAGAACCCATTGGGCCAATCAGTGAACCCTTTGATGAAACTCCAGCACGGTGAGAGCGCACGGCAATCTTTGTACGATGTCCTGCCTCTCGCGCAACCGCCATAATCTCAACGATGCGATCTTGTATCTCCGGAACTTCTAGTGCAAATAACTGCTTGACCAGTGCTGGGTGGCTTCTGGATAACATGATTTCTGGACCCTTAAGTCCTTGCTTTACCTCAACCACAAAACATTTAATGCGATCGCCATGGTTAAAGACTTCCCCAGGAACCTGCTCTTGCGGCGGAATGCGACCTTCTGTTCGACCCAGGTTGACGTTGATCATCTTAGGATCGCGCCCCTGTTGCACAATTCCGGAGATGACATCACCGACGGAGGCAGTGAACTCGCCAACGATTTCAGCATCGTTAGTTGCACGCATCTGAAGTTTAATTACTTGGCGTGCAGTGGAAGTGGCAGTGCGATCAAAGCCCTCTACCTCAAGCACATTCTCGGCAACGCGCTCTCCTAGTTCATTGAACTCTGGAACAAATATCGCAATGTCTCCAGTTTCGCGATCAAGTTGCACGCGCGCATATCGGTTTGGCTCAAGTGTCTCAGAATATGCGGTGAGCACACCAGCTTCGATTGCCTGAATCAACTGCTCTAGCGGCATACCTTTGGCATCGGTCAGTTGCTTGAGCGCCTCAATATCGACGCCCATTACTTATCACTATCTTTCCGGTTAAATTCAATTTCAACTGTTGCGCGCTTGATATCAGATAGCGCAATCACAACTTCTTTTACTTCCTTCTTCTCCGTTACCGACAGCGTGAGCTCAGTTTCAGTATTTCCAGAGATTCGGCCAGTAACGACCTCACCATCATTGCGCACAACCTTGAGCAATCGATCTACATTCTTGGCAAAGTGACGTGGCTTAGTTAGCGGGCGATCAACACCTGGAGAAGTAACCTCCAAGGTAAAGGGTGCTTCTCCCATAAAGGCGGATTCATCGAGAAGTTCTGAGATGGCGCGTGAGACTGCGGTGACTTGATCCATATTTAAGGAACTCTGGCCATCAACGATGCAGGTAACAATGCGGTGCTTGCCGGGTGATACAAGTAAGACTTCTTCCAGGAAGAATCCTTGAGCTTCAACTGCAGGTGTAACCAGTTGCGCTATTTGATCCGTGATTGCCATTTCTAGCCCTTCATATTTAATTGTTCTTAAGTTGTAGAGCAGATTTTATCAGTGGTTGACCACAAACTGTTAACTAGGGCAAGGTGGGTAGAAGAGCTGCGATTGCATCAACTGCGCCCACTACGGCAATCTCTGACATTTCACCACTATTGCGCACCCGAATTTCAACGTTCCCGTTTTCCAGCGCCTTGCCCACAACGACAATGACTGGAATTCCAATCAGTTCGGCATCTTTAAACTTAACTCCTGGGCTAGTGCCGCGTCGATCATCTAACATCACAGATATTCCGCGCGCCTCTAGCTCGGCGCCAATCTTCTCGGCTGTCTCAAAAATATTATCCTCTTTGCCTGTGGCAACAACATGCACCTTGGCAGGTGCAACTTCTACCGGCCAAGAAAGTCCGATCTCGTCATAACTCTGTTCGGCAATGGCAGCAACTGCGCGCGAGACACCAATTCCATAGGAACCCATGGTGACAACTTGTGATTTTCCATTTTGATCGAGCACAGTGAGGTTAAGTGCCTGCGCATATTTGCGACCCAGCTGGAAGATATGACCAATTTCAATAGCGCGATCAATTACAACTGGAGCTGTGCACTTAGGACATGCATCTCCTTGACGAATCTGCGCTGCTTCCACGTAATGATCAACAGCGAAGTCGCGACCATTGACCACATTACGTGCATGCTTATCTTTGGCATTGGCACCTGTTACCCATGCTGTGCCAGGAGCAATGCGTGGATCGGCATAGACAGTGATGCCATTCTTCTTTGCATCTTGCGGTCCGATGTAACCCTTCACAAGTCCTGGAAACTTTGCAAAATCTGCCTCTTCAAATACTCGCAAGTCATTGACACCAGCAAGATTTGCTTGCAATCGTTTGAGATCAACTTCGCGGTCGCCAGGCACAAGTACGGAAATCGCTTTCTCATCAGCCAGCAGCATGACGTTCTTAAGAGTCTTTGCCCCGTCATATCCCCCGCCAAACTTGGCATTCAGAAGTTCAACCAATGTGTCGATGGTGGGAGTGTTAGGTGAATCAAAGACTTCTTGTGCCGGCACTGTCGATGCGTCACCTGGTGCAACAACTGTTGTCACCGCTTCCACATTTGCGGCATAGCCACACTTTTCACAAAGAACATACGTATCTTCACCAGTTTCACATGGTGCCAAGAATTCCTCTGATGCCGAGCCACCCATGGCACCTGATACCGCACTGACAATGTTGTACTTAAGGCGCAGCCGATCAAAGGTTGCAATATAGGCAGCGCGATGGCGCATGTAGGAATCAACTAGACCTTCATCGGTGAGGTCAAATGAATAAGAGTCTTTCATGACAAATTCGCGCCCACGAATAATTCCAGAACGTGGACGAGCTTCATCGCGATACTTGGTCTGTATTTGATAGAGCGAGAGCGGCAAATCCTTATAAGAGGAGTACTCACCCTTAACCATCAACGTGAACATCTCTTCGTGAGTTGGCCCTAGTAAGTAATCTGCACCTTTTCGATCTTGCAAGCGAAAGAGATCTGGCCCGTAATCAGTCCAGCGACCAGTCTGCTCATAGGCATCTTTCGGCAAAAGCGCTGGAAAGTGAACTTCTTGAAAGCCAGCCTTATCCATCTCTTGGCGAACAATGTTTTCAATATTACGAAGTGTGATGACGCCTAGTGGTAGCCAGGAATAGACCCCGGCTGCAATACGACGAATATATCCAGCGCGTACTAAGAGGCGATGACTTGGAACTTCAGCATCAGCTGGGTCATCGCGCAAAGTACGCAAGAAGAGAGTGGACATTCGCAACATAATGCGAACCCTACCGGAGGATTACGAAGTAGTGACGGAAGGTACTCCTGATGCAACGCCGGCGGCTTCCATCTCTTCGGCTAAGCGCATCGCTTCTTCAATCA
The DNA here is from genome assembly GCF_002288265.1 of Candidatus Planktophila versatilis. Lineage (NCBI taxonomy): Bacteria > Bacillati > Actinomycetota > Actinomycetes > Candidatus Nanopelagicales > Candidatus Nanopelagicaceae > Candidatus Planktophila > Candidatus Planktophila versatilis. Next base: position 848,044 of record NZ_CP016778.1, read on the forward strand.
GAGTTTCAACAATCTGTGCTTCCGGCACTGTTTTAATGACTTGACCCTTCACAAAGATCTGACCTTTTCCATTTCCAGATGCAACACCAAGGTCTGCTTCGCGAGCTTCGCCAGGACCGTTGACGACGCAACCCATGACTGCAACGCGCAGTGGAACTGTCATTCCTTGCAAACCTGCCTGTACTTTCTCAGCCAAGGTATAGACATCTACTTGAGCGCGACCACATGATGGGCAAGAAACAATCTCAAGTTTACGCTGACGCAAGTTCAGTGATTCAAGGATAGAAATGCCAACCTTTACTTCCTCCACCGGAGGCGCCGATAGTGAGACGCGAATAGTGTCGCCAATTCCTTCGGCTAGCAAGATTCCAAAGGCAGTTGCAGACTTAATTGTTCCTTGAAAGATTGGACCAGCTTCTGTTACCCCGAGGTGCAGCGGATAATCACATTTGGCGGCAAGAATTCGATAAGCGTTGACCATCGTGACCGGATCGTGATGCTTGACTGAAATCTTGATATCGCCAAAGCCATGCTCTTCAAATAGTGATGCTTCCCAGAGCGCTGATTCAGCCAGAGCTTCTGGAGTTGCCTTACCATATTTTGCAAGCAGTCGCGGATCTAGCGAACCAGCGTTCACACCAATACGAATTGGAATGCCGGCATCTCCCGCCGCCTTGGCAACTTCTTTGACCTTGTCATCAAACTGCTTGATATTGCCAGGGTTCACACGAACGGCGGCGCACCCAGCATCGATAGCGGCAAAGATATATTTTGGTTGAAAGTGAATATCTGCAATCACTGGAATCTGAGATTTCTTAGCAATCTGTGCCAGTGCATCAGCATCATCTTGGGAAGGCACGGCAACTCGAACAATCTGGCAACCAGATGCGGTGAGCTCTGCAATCTGTTGCAAAGTAGCGTTGACATCTGATGTGAGAGTGGTGCACATCGATTGCACGCTTACCTGTGATTCGGACCCAACCCCAACCGAGCCAACTTTGAGCTGACGCGTCTTGCGACGCGGGTGCAGCGTTGGCGGTGGAGCACTTGGAATTCCGAGATCAACCATGATGCGTATTCTGCCCTATCTCGCGCAATCTTGCTCCTGGTGGTGAGTAGTGTGCGCTAGAAGTTGAGTGATATTGGATTGATGATATCTGCCACAAGAAGTATCAACGTCAGCACAGCTAAGACGCCAAAGACAGCCATGGTGATTGGTGTCATAACATTGACATCAATTCCTGCTGGCCGAGGCTTCCTGCGAATGCGTGCAAAGAGGGCACGGACTTCATCGGCAATTGCAATGGCCATATGACCACCATCGAGTGGCAGAAATGGCAGTAAGTTAAAGAGCCCAACGAAAATATTTAAGCTGGCAACGATAAGGATGAAGGTGGAAACTCTTTCATTGCTATTAAGGTTCTGCGAACTCACCGCATCGCCTGAGACTCGAGCTGCGCCAATAATTCCCACAAGCCCATCAGGATTGCGCTCTTCTCCCATAAATGTTTGGCGAATAAGCTGTGGCACCTTAGAAGGAAGAGTAAAGAGTGATTTCACTGATTCTTTGGTCAGCGTGACTGTGGCTTTAGCAGAGGCAGATATGGCAGGGAAAAAGCTTTCTCGTTTGTTTCCGATCTGGGTGACCACGCCCAGCACATATCGCTTTTGCTCTTGGACATATTGCGGTGTGGCAGTAAGAGTAAGAACCTCACCTGCACGCTCAATAGTAAATCGCATCTGCTTGCCTTGCGACTCGGCAATCTTGCGCGAATCAAGATACCAATCCTTAACTTTCTGGCCATCTACTTCAATGATTTTATCTCCAGCTAGAAAACCTGCTTCGGACGCGGCAGAGTTAGGAGAAACTTGGGCAATATTAGAAAGTAGAGCGGTGTAACCAACTCCAAAGAAGATTGAGAAGATGAGCAGGAAGCCAATCATGAAATGTGCGAACGATCCTGCACCTAAAACAATCAACTTCTTACCCGATGAGGCGGTAAAGAAAGCTCGCGATTCTTCCCCGGCCGGCATCCGATCAGTAGGTGTCATTCCTTCGATGCGGCAGTAGCCACCGGCTGGAATCGCCTTCACGCCAAACTCGGTCTCGCCCTTTCTAAAGGACCACAACTTGGTACCGAACCCTAGGAAGAATTCAGTTACCTTCATATTAAATTTCTTAGCGGTGATGTAATGCCCGAATTCGTGCACCATGACAGAGAGAAGCAGCGCAACTGCAAAAGCTAAGATTCCAAGTACTTTCATCACAGAGCTACTTTCTTAACTAATTCACCGGCTATCTGGCGAGCATCATCTTCTGCCGCACTGACATCTTCCAAATCGCGCAGAGTTGTGGCCGCTGATGCCCGAAGGTGATCCACGCTCTGACTGACAATGGCGAAAATGTCGGTAAATGAGATCTGCCCATCGATAAATGCTTGCACGGCAACCTCGTTAGAAGCATTAAAAATAGCTGGGAGTCCTCCCCCAATTTCACCGCAGGTGCGAGCAAGTGCCACCGCTGGAAAACGACTCTCATCAATGGGAGCAAAGTTCCAAGTGTGAGAAGTACTCCAATCAATTGGCTTCGTCGCCTGAGCAACGCGATGCGGATGGCTGAGCGCCAATGAAATTGGCCCCTTCATATTCGGCGGTGATGCTTGGGCGATAGTTGAACCATCGATGAATTCGACCATCGAGTGCACCACAGATTGCGGGTGAATCACTGCCTCTATCTGTGAATAGGCAATGCCAAATAAATAGTGAGCTTCAATAATTTCAAGTCCCTTATTCATCAGGGAGGCTGAATTAATTGTCACAACAGGTCCCATGGTCCATGTGGGATGTGCAAGTGCTTCTTGCAAAGTCACGGTAGACAAGTCAGCGCGATCACGAAATGGCCCACCACTTGCGGTAAGAACTAACTTAGAAATTTCAGATTTCTTCTCACCCAGCAGCGCTTGCCAGATTGCAGAATGCTCAGAATCAACCGGGAGAATTTGATCAGCTTTAGCGTGGGCAATCACTAAATCTCCACCCGCAACCAGTGATTCCTTATTGGCCAGTGCCACATGATTGCCAGCTTTCAGCGCTGCAAGTGTGGGTGCCAAGCCAATAGAGCCAGTAATTGCATTGAGCACAACATCGCAGGTAATTGCCGCTATTTCAGTAGATGCATTGGGGCCATCTACTACCTGCACTCCAGGTAGTCCTTGGCGAATAATCTCAGCGTTCTTTGTTACACCCACTAGCTTCACCGCAAACTTCTTCGCTTGTTCAATCACTAGCTGCGGATGAGTTCCAGCTGAAGTGATAGCAACTACCGAAAAGAGCTCCGGATTAGCTTCCACAATCTCCAGCGCCTGAACGCCGATTGAGCCTGTGGATCCAAGAATGACAAGTTCGCGGGTCATGAAACTTTGCGTTTACGTGTTACCAGCTGCCCAACAATCACGATGGCAAGTGCGAGGAAGAACATAGCTGAACCAATCACATTTGCTTGTGCTGGAATTCCACGGGCGGCAGATGTGTAGATGAACTTTGGAAAGGTCGTCATGGTGCCAGAGTTGAAGTTGGTAATGATGAAGTCATCGAAGGAGAGACTAAAAGCCAAGAGCGCAGCCGCTGCAATTCCTGGAGCCACCAAAGGAAGAGTTACTCTGCGGAAAGTTTCTCGTTCATTTGCATAGAGATCCATGGCAGCTTGTTCTAGCCGTGGATCTAAACTTGCAATACGAGCTTTGACGGTGACAACAACGAATGACATGCAGAAAAGAACATGGGCAATGACTGTCGGCCAGAACCCTGGATTGATCTGAAAGACAAGGAAGAGTGAGAGCAGCGAGGCTCCAAGAACAATCTCGGGGGTTGCCATCGGCAAGAAGATAAGTAGGTTCGTTGATGAACGACCCTTAAATTTATGACGACCAATAGCAAAAGCGATCATTGTTCCTAGGATTGTGGAAAAGATTGTGGCAAGTAAACCGATCTTGATTGAATTTCCTAGCGCAGTACACACTTCAGGTGCACCACATGGGTTCTGCCAATTAGCCCAGGTGAAACCCTTCCAGATGAGATTGCTCTTGCCGGAGTCATTAAATGAGAAGGCAAAGGTGTAGGCAACTGGAATAAATAGGTAGGTAAAGGCAACCACGGCATAGATGCGAAGTAAGTTACGGCCAAACCAGCGCGAGAGTGTGTTCATACCAACTCCTCGGTTCCAGCTTTACGCACATAGACGGTAACCAGAATCAAGATTGAGACCATGAGCGTAAATGAGAGCGCCGAAGCCGTTGGGTAATCAACAATTCTAAAGTACCTGGACTCAATCACATTGCCCAACATCTTTGTCTGCGGGCTACCCAGAATTGCCGCATTCACATAATCACCAGCTGCTGGAATAAATGTCAGCAGCGTTCCGGCAACAACTCCCGGCATCGAAAGCGGAAGAGTCACGCGGCGGAAAGTAGTAAAGCCATTGGCATAGAGATCACCTGATGCTTCAAGTGTGCGCGGGTCGATGCGATCAATGGAGGCATAGAGCGGCAGAGTCATGAAGGGTAAGAAGTTATATGTCATACCCATGACCACCGCAAAAGCGCTAGAGGTCAGGGTCGTGCTCTCGGAGATGACGTGCAGCGAGCGAAGTGTGGGAACAACAAAACCTTCTTCGCCAAGAATTTGTTTCCACGCAATGGTACGAAGTAAGAAGGAGGTAAAGAACGGCGCAATCACAAGTACCAGCATCACATTCTTAAATCTTCCACCCTTAAATGCAATTGTGTAGGCAAGTGGGTAAGCAATTGCTAGCGCAAGAACGGTAGCAATGAGTGCATAGAGAAATGAGCGACCAAATTGCTCTCTATTTTCCACAAAGGCATCGAAGTAATTAGCAAAGCGCCAGGTCTGTTCGTACTCACCTGTATCTCCCCCACCCACTGGAGTCTGGGTAGAAGTCTGAGCAAGGTTAAATAAGGGAAGTATGAAGAAGATGAAGAGGAACCCCATCCCCGGAATCAACAGGAGATACGGGGTGCTGATCTTTTTCATTCTTCTTCTAAATCCTCTTCGGGATTTACTTCAGTTCCGGCTTCGGCATCATCATCGCCACGTAGGGCAAAGGTAAAGACAGGCTCCCATGAGATGTTCACGCTCTCACCAACGCTAAAGGGTGCAACGCCATCATCGTTTTGTTCAAAGACCATGAGCTCTTGTCCCCATGGCATCAGCACTTGGTATTGGGTAGAAACGCCAATATAGGAAACATCTTCAATCTTGCCGCCGGTGAGCACATTTCCAGAAGTTGATGTTTCAAGACGTGAAATACGGAACTTCTCTGGTCTGATACCTGCCAAAATTGAGTTATCAACTGCGTGTGAGCGATCTTTCTGCAGGGAAATCTTCTGCCCAAAGAGATCAACAATTTGATTAGCTCCATCGGAGCCAGTGATACTTCCTTTAATCAGGTTTGACTGCCCAAGGAAGTTGGCAACAAAGGCGGTCTTGGGATTGTCATAGAGTTCTGCTGGCGAACCCATCTGCTCAATTTCGCCCTCGTTCATCACCGCGATGGTGTCAGCCATGGTCATGGCTTCTTCCTGATCGTGGGTAACGTGCACAAAGGTAATTCCCACTTCCTTCTGAATCCACTTAAGTTCAATCTGCATCTGACGACGCAGCTTAAGGTCAAGTGCGCCCAGTGGTTCATCAAGGAGAAGCAGCGCTGGCCGGTTCACAATGGCGCGAGCAAGTGCGATGCGCTGTTGTTGTCCACCAGATAACTGAGTTGGTTTGCGTTGGGCAAGATGTGGAAGTTCCACTAGATCTAACGCCTTATTGACCGCATCATCAACATCTTTAATACCGCGACGGCGTAGGCCGAAGGCAATATTTTCAAAGATGGTCAGATGCGGAAAGAGGGCGTAGTTCTGAAAGACGGTATTGATAGGACGTTGATACGGCTTCGTATAGGTAATGTCAGTAGCACCCAAAGAGATAGTTCCCTGCGTAGGTTCTTCTAGCCCCGCGATCATGCGAAGCGTCGTTGTCTTTCCACATCCGGATGGACCAAGGAGTGCAAAGAAAGAGCCCTTCGGAATGATCAAGGACAAATCATTAACGGCCGTGAAATCACCGTAACTCTTTGTTAAGTGTGAAAGCCCTAGATCTCCCCGCGCAGAACTTGCCGCATCTGACACTTAGTTTCCGGCAGCCTTCTGGAAAGCTTCAGTCCAGGTTGTCTCTTCCGTTGGTGTTAGAGCACGGAATACCGAAAGGTTGGCCATGGTCTTAGCAGTTGGGAAGATGAACTCACTTGCTGCTAGATCAGGATCAATCTTCTCCATCTCAGCTTGGGCGCCCTTGACCGGACAGAAGTAATTAACATAGGCCGCAACTTCTGCGGCAACTGCTGGCTCGTAATAGTAATTAATAAGCTTCTCCGCATTGGCCTTTGCCTCAGGGGTTGCAGTTGAAGGAATCAACATATTATCGCCAGAGATAGTTCCGCCTGACTCTGGAATGGCAAAGTCAAACTTTCCTTCATTTTCTGACTTTAGAATAAACATATCGCCAGACCAACCAATGACCGCAGTTGCATCCCCTGATGTGAGATCTTCAGCGTATTCGTTGCCCTTAACTCCGCGAATCCAACCATCAGCAATCTTCTGCGCTAGGAAGTCAACGCCATTCATAAACTGTGCTTCGGTCACTGTCTGTAGGTTGACACCTTGCGCCATCAAGATGATTCCGATGGTGTCGCGCATTTCAGAGAGAACCACAATCTTTCCCTTATTAGCTGGTGAGAAGAGATCATCGAGTGTGCGAATGCCCTTTGGATTCTTGGTGGTGTTCCAACCAAAACCACCCATGATGCCTTGCCAGGTCAGTGAGTAATCGCGGTTTGCATCATAAGAAGGTGCGGCAAGTGTGTCGACGATATTGCTCTTATTTGGAATATTTGCAGAATCAAACTTCTGCGCATAGCCGAGGCGAATCCAGCGGCCAGCCATCCAATCCGTTGGGCAGACTAGGTCATAGCCAATATCTTTCTTTAACTTTAGCTGTGCCTGAACTTTTCCAAAGAACTCATCGTTATCGTTGTAATCTTCCAAATACTTAACATCAATGCCACTGTCTTTAATAAATGCCTGCAGCGTTGGATAATTCTTACCTGAGTCATCAACATCAAGGTAGAGCGGCCAGTTGCCCCAACGAATGGCGTTCTCAGAAGATCCACCACCGGAACCACATGCAGCGAGCGCACTTGCACCAGCTACTGCGCCAGCGCCAGCTAAAACGGCGCGACGCGAAACTTTAGAATTGATAATTGAACGTGCTTCTGGAGAGAGCGGTTTTTTAGCCATAGTTAAGGCTCCTTTTTGAATTGCCGGAATAAGGGACGGTTGAGCAGGGCCCATTATGTAACTCTTTGCCCCCTAGGCCAAATATAAATCGGTTAATTTCTGGTGATTTTCTCACCCGATTTATGCCCCTGATGCTTACGCGTTGAGGTTGCTCATCACATGCTTGATGCGGGTGTAATCCTCAAAGCCATAGCTGGAGAGATCCTTGCCATATCCACTGCGCTTGAAACCACCATGTGGCATCTCCGCCACCAGTGGGATGTGGGTATTAATCCAGACGCATCCGAAGTCAAAGGCCTTAGCCATCCGCATTGCGCGAGCATGGTCTTTGGTCCAGACCGAAGATGCCAGGCCGTAATCAACGCCATTGGCCATCGCCACCGCCTCTGCCTCATCGCCAAACTTCTGAATGGTAATTACTGGCCCAAAGATTTCAGATTGAATCAACTCATCACTCTGCTTCAGATCTGCAATGACCGTAGGTGCGATGAAGTAGCCAGCTAATCCAGTAGGCGCTCCCCCTGCCACAACCCGAGCATGTGATGGCACGCGGGAGATAAAGCCACTGACCCGGTCAAACTGGTTCTTATTATTTACCGGCCCCACTAAGACATCTTCTGAAGGCATACCCATAGCAATCTGATTTGTGGCTTGATCGGCTAATAACTTCACCATCTCGTCATACACCCCGGCTTGCACAAGCACGCGAGTAGCCGCAGTGCAATCTTGTCCGGCGTTAAAAAATCCGGCGATAGCAATTCCTTCTGCCGCAGCTGCTAAATCAGCATCGTTAAAGACAACAACGGGTGCCTTGCCGCCGAGTTCTAAGTGAACGCGCTTAAGTGATTTGGCAGCCCCTGCTGCAACTTCCATACCTGCGCGCACCGACCCGGTAATAGAGACCATGGCAGGAGTTGGGTGATCAACTAGTAGCGCACCAGTTTCACGTTCACCAGTGACCACATTGATCACGCCATCAGGTAAGAACTCACTCATGATCTGTGCCATAAAGACAGTCGATGCTGGTGTGGTATCACTTGGCTTCAATACAACGGTATTTCCAGCTGCAATAGCTGGTGCCCATTTCCACACTGCCATCATCATGGGGTAATTCCACGGAGTTACTTGAGCGCAGACTCCCACCGGCTCGCGGCGAATAAATGAGGTCATCCCCTTCATATATTCACCGGCCGATTTACCTTCCAAATTACGAGCAGCACCAGCAAAGAAGCGAATCTGATCCACCATCGGTGGAACTTCCTCCGATGCGGTAAGCCCCACAGGCTTGCCGCAGTTCTCTGATTCAATGGCAACAAACTCATCTGCTCTAGATTCAATGGCATCGGCAATTTTAAGCAAAGCTTTCTGGCGCTCAGATGGTGTGGAATCTCGCCAATCAACAAAAGCGGCACTTGCTGCCTTCATCGCCTTATCAATATCGGCAGCGTTTGATTTAGGAGCGGTGGCAAAAGGCTGGGCAGTAGCCGGGTTAATCAGGGTTGTGACTTCACCCGATGCGCTATCAACTGATTTTCCATTGATGAAATTCTGTAACTTCTTCACTTCTTATGCCTGACCCTTCGTTGCCCTAACCATCTGATCACCATGATCATATGGATGCTTTGTATACGCCTCTAGCCATCTGGCCACAGTGAATTTACCTGATTCGCTATGCTCGCCAAACTTCTCTAAATCACTTTCCTCTAAGCGCTTCACTAAATCTAGTGAACTTGCCCGCACTGCGGCATAGACAGCGATTGCGTTTGCAACCGGCGCGTCAACATAACCAAGCTTTGCTTCATTAGCCCAGGCACCTTCGTCATATCCTTGAATAATCGAGCCCTCTGGCTCGGCAATCAGCCTGCGCAAGCGGGCATAAGACTGGGCTTCCGAATCTGCCATGTGATGAATACATTGGCGAGCAGACCATTCATTTTCTGCGTGCACATCCAACAATTCTGGAGTTAGCGCCCGCGCTAAGTTAAGAAAATACTGACTGGCTGCCTCATAGGCCGCTGCTGCTTCCTTCATATCCATATCGGGATACTAGTTAAATCTTCTCCTTCTCGCTAGCGGCCAACTGACCACAAGCTCCATCAATTTCTCGGCCACGAGTATCTCTCACCGTTACCGGAACACCGTAAGACTCAAGAATTCGCACAAATTCTGCTTCATCTTCCCGCCTTGAAGCGGTCCACTTAGATCCGGGGGTTGGATTCAGCGGAATCAAATTCACGTGAGCATTGCGATTCTTCAGCAATCTTCCCAATAAATCTGAACGCCAAGATTGATCGTTGATATCGCGAATAAGTGCGTACTCAATCGAGTAGCGGCGACCCGTCTTCTTCTCATAGGCATCGGCTGCCGCAAGTACTTCACGAACATTAAACCGATTATTAATTGGCACAAGTGAATCGCGGAGTTCATCATCAGGTGTGTGAAGTGAAACAGCTAAGGTGCAATTAATCCCTTCATCCGTCAGTTTTTCGATTCCTGGAACAAGGCCAACGGTAGAGACAACTACTGAACGAGCAGAGATGCCAAGGCCATCAGGGTTGGGGTCAGTGATGTTACGCAGCGTGCGCACCACTGCCTTGTAGTTAGCAAGTGGTTCACCCATTCCCATAAAGACAATATTGGAAAGTCTTGTGGGTCCTCCTGGCAGCTCACCATTGGCACAGGCCCGAGCTGCGGCAACGATTTGGTCTGTTATTTCTGCCGCCGATAAATTGCGAGTAAGGCCAGCTTGGCCCGTGGCACAGAATGGACAGTTCATGCCACATCCTGCTTGGGATGAAATGCAGACTGTTGTGCGATCTGTGTAACGCATCAATACTGATTCGACGAGAACTCCATCGTGTAACTTCCACAAGTCTTTGCGAGTCATGCCACCATCGGTCGTGCGAGTGGTCACTAGCTCAATCATCTTTGGCGTCAGTGCATCAGCAATTACTTGGCGCTCGGCTGCCGGGATATCAGACCAATCATCGGGTGTGTGAGACAGATGAGAGAAGTAATGCGTTGCAACTTGAGCTGCGCGAAATGGTTGAAAACCAAGTTCCTTCGCCCATGCTTTTCTATCAGCCGGTGCCAGATCAGCTAAATGCTTCGGAGCCTTCTTGCGTTGTACTGGCTCATCAAAGACTAATTTCAACTCTGAATTAGTTGTCATATCAGACCTGAATCTTGCGCACGTCGCACAATTTCAAGTGCGAGCCACAAGGCAGGTGCGGCAAAGAGAACTGAATCTAGGCGATCCATAACTCCCCCATGTCCAGGCAGAAGAGTTCCCATATCTTTAATGGCAACATCTCGCTTCAGTGCAGATTCAATGAGATCTCCGGCCGTTGCGGTAAAGACGGTGAGCACGCCAGCTGCTGCACCTAACCACCAATCAGAATCCATAATGTAACGAAAAGCGAGTGAACCACCGATTACCGTAAAGATCAGAGAGCCAACAAGACCTTCAATAGTCTTCTTCGGGCTGATCTTTGGTGCAAGAGGACGCTTACCGATCAGAACTCCGGTCAGATAAGCAAAGGTGTCGTTGCACGAAACCAGAATGACGAAGGTCATTACGCGCTCAAGTCCGTTATAGGGGCGAGCCAGCAGAATCAAGAATCCAGCCAAAAATGGTAGATAGATAAGAGCCAGTGCTGAAGCTGAAGCAGTCTTGACGAAGTTTTCAGTTCCACGCGGTAGCAAGAGAACTAGTAATGCTGGGAAGGAGATTGCGGTTGCAACAGCTAAACCAGAGACTCCCCCAAGCCAGGTTGATGCACACAGTGCAATCGAGGCGGTAGTTAAGGACCAGAGTGGAATGTGAATATCTACGGCGGTAAAGGCGCGATTGATCTCACGGATTCCAAGAATGACTGCGCCAGTAACTAGAACAGCAAATAGAACTCGGAAGGTTGAAAGTGATAACCAGACAAGGAGAAGGATTCCCAGGCTGACCAGGATGGAGGGCAGAAGTTTTCGACCAGCGCGCTTATTAATAGCCTCGTTAATCGAATGTAAATCAGACACGGTAAGTGAGCCCCAAGGAAGTCTTAGACTTCTAGAAGCTCAGCCTCCTTATGCTTTAAAAGCTCATCAATCTTGGCCACATGATCTGATGTGATCTTCTCAAGCTCTTTCTCACCACGACTTAAATCATCTTTTCCAATATCGCCATCTTTTTCTAACTTCTCCATCAATTCTTTTGCAGTGCGGCGGATATTGCGCACGGAAATCTTTGAATCCTCCGCCTTAGTCTTTGCCACCTTGATGTAATCCTTACGGCGCTCCTCCGTTAACTGCGGAAAGCTCACTCGAATCACTGCGCCATCGGAAGCTGGGTTGACGCCCAAATCTGATTCCCGGATTGCTTTTTCAATTGAGGCACTTGCGCCCTTATCAAAGGGAGAGATGATTGCCATCCGTGATTCCGGGATCTGAATAGAGGCAAGCTGTGAAAGTGGAGTGTAGGTACCGTAGTAATCGACCATGATCTTGTTAAACATGGCAGGGTGAGCACGGCCGGTGCGAATAGCGCCAAAGTCATCTTTGGCAACTTCCACAGCCTTATTCATCTTCTCGGTCGCTTCATGAAGTGCGCTGGTTACATCTGCCATGGTCTGTGCTCCTTATGTATCTCTCGTTCTAAGAAACGAGAGTTCCAATCTTTTCACCACGTACTGCGCGGCCAATATTTCCATTGGTCATCAAGTCAAAGACCACGATAGGTAGGTGGTTCTCGCGACATAAGCTAAATGCGGCAGCATCGGCTACTGCCAGTGACTTCTGCAAGACTTCATCATAAGAAATCGTGTCAAACATTGTGGCGCTCTTATCTTTCCGTGGATCTGCGTTATAAACGCCATCGACGCCAGATTTTGCAAGCAGGAGCGCTCCTGCTCCTATTTCAAGTGCGCGCTGGGCGGCAACGGTATCTGTTGTAAAGAACGGCATTCCGGCACCTGCACCAAAGATCACTACGCGACCCTTTTCCAGGTGGCGAATAGCACGGCGTGGAACATATGGCTCAGCAACTTGACCCATAGCAATAGCAGTTTGAACGCGAGTATCAACGCCCTCTTTTTCCAGGAAGTCTTGCAGTGCTAAACAGTTCATCACTGTGCCGAGCATTCCCATGTAGTCAGCGCGAGAGCGCTCCATGCCACGCTCAGATAGTTCGGCGCCCCGGAAGAAATTACCGCCACCGACAACAATGGCGATTTGAACTCCACTGCGAACTACATCTGCAATCTGTTTTGCCACATCTGCTAAGACATCGGGATCAACACCGATGCCCTTATTGCCTCCGAAAACTTCGCCAGAAAGCTTAAGGAGCACCCGCTGATACGTTCCTCTTGTACCTGGCATTGGTGCTCCCCTCGCTCTACTTCGTTTTAAATCCTTAGGATTTAGTTTACTGACCTACGCGGAAACGGTGGAATGCCTTGACGGCGGTTCCTGCCTCATCGAGGATCTGCTTCACGGTCTTCTTGGCATCCTTAGCAAAAGCCTGCTCGATAAGTGAAACTTCCTTCACAAAACCAGTAACGCGGCCTTCGATAATCTTTGAAAGTGAAGCCTCTGGCTTACCTTCTGCGCGAGCTGTCTCCTCAGCTAGTCGACGCTCAGTTTCAATGAGGTCTGCTGGAACATCTTCGCGATTAACAAAACGTGGTGCAAATGCTGCGATGTGCTGTGCCACATCTTTACCTACTTCTGCTGCTTCCTTCGCAAGTGAGACTAGAACGCCAACCTGTGGTGGCAAATCTGGACTTGTCTTGTGAAGATAAAGTCCAACTGGACCTTGGATTACCGCAACGTTGCGAATTTCAATCTTCTCACCCAGCGTGGCATTTCCTTCATCAATCACAGACTGCACGGTCTTGCCGTTAGCCATCGTTGATGCCAGGAATGTTGCCACATCTGCTGACTTAGCAGAAAGCAGGTGCTCGATCATTTCATCGCCAAGTGCGATAAAACGCTCGCCCTTTGCCACGAAGTCTGTCTCGCAGTTCAGTTCTAGCATGACGCCAACGTCACCTGAAACCTTTGCCACGACCAAACCATTTGAAGTTAAACGACCTTCGCGCTTGGTAACGCCCTTTTGTCCCTTAACCCGAATGATTTCAACAGCCTTGTCATAATCACCGTCTGCTTCATCAAGTGCCTTCTTGCAATCGAGCATTCCTGCTGCAGTTGCTTCGCGAAGGCGCTTTACATCATTTGCTGAATAGTTAGCCAATTTACTTATGCCTCCACTGGTGCATCGGTTGCTGGTGCTGATGCTTGCAGGATCTCTGTCTCAAGAGCTTCTGCTGCTGCAGCCTCTGCAGTTGCAACTGGAGCTGGCGCAGCTGCGGTGCGAGCCTTTAGGCCCTCAACAATTGCATCAGTGATCACGCGAGTAAGTAACTCGATTGAACGAATCGCATCATCATTACCTGGGATCTTGAAATCAACTTCATCTGGATCACAGTTGGTATCAAGGATGGCAATGACAGGAATGCCAAGCTTCTTAGCTTCAGCAACTGCTAGGTGCTCCTTCTTGGTATCGACAACCCAGATTGCGGAAGGCAACTTAGTCATGTGACGAATACCGTCGAGGTTCTTAAATAGTTTTTCGCGCTCACGGCGAAGAACAAGAAGTTCTTTCTTTGTGAGCAAGAGGTCATTTGCTGTCTCAAGTGCTTCTAGTTCTTTCAGACGCTGAATACGCTTATAGACAGTTGGGAAGTTTGTGAGCATTCCACCTAACCAGCGCTCAGTAACGGTTGGCATGCCAACGCGAGCTGCTTGATCGATGATTGGCTTGTGAGCCTGCTTCTTTGTTCCCACGAATAAGACGTGGCCACCCTTAGCAACAGTGTCCTTAACGAAAGCGTATGCAGAGTCGATAAGTGCAAGTGATTGCTGGATGTCGATGATGTAGATGCCATTGCGTTCGGTGAAAATAAAACGCTTCATCTTTGGATTCCAACGACGAGTCTGGTGTCCGAAGTGGACTCCGCTGTCGAGGAGTTCGCGCATTGTTACAACTGCCATGACGGCACGCTCCTTCTTAGGTTTTTGTGCACAGCACAAGAACCTGCTCGGTTAATGTCTTAACTATTTGCTAAGACCGTCGCACCTACAACGCCGACCAAGTCTTTCGACTAGGACCGAAGTGGCTTGTATTCCCTGAAAAGTCAGTTCATACATAGATGCTGAGATGTCACCAGTTTCGCAACTGGTGCGGGGCAAATCCTACCTGCCGCCAAGGGGTGCAAAATCCACGCCTCATTCACTGGCTAAGCGCGAGGATGAGCCTGCTTAAAGGCTTTCTGCAATCTTTCCGTCGATACATGGGTATAGATCTGGGTAGTGGCAAGGGATGCATGGCCCAATATCTCTTGCACGGTGCGAAGGTCAGCCCCTCCTTCTAGTAGATGTGTTGCAGCTGAATGACGAAGTGCATGTGGTCCCATTCGCTCAACACCTTCTAGCGCAGAGAGTGCTTCATAGACAACGGTGCGAACTGTGCGCTGATCAATGCGCGCACCGCGAGCACCTAAGAAAACAGCTTGGGCTGAGCCACTTCTTGCAATTTCTTCTCTGCCATTATTTAACCAATCATCTAACGCCTTCATTGCTGGATTACCCAGCGGAATCATGCGCTGCTTATCGCCCTTACCGATCACGCGAATGGTATTGCGCTGATAATCGATATCGCCAAGGTCTAGTCCGCAGAGTTCTGAAACTCGAGCCCCAGATGCATAGAGAACTTCGACGATGGCACAATCACGCTTGGAAAGTGGACTCTCTTCTTCGGCCACGCGCGTGGCAAGTGAATCCATAGCAGTGCTGGCATCACTAACAGTAAGCACATCTGGCAGGGTGCGATGGCCCTTCGGTGTAGCAAGGGTTGCCCCTATGTCTTTCGTTAGGTAGCCCTTCTTAGCAGCCCACTTAGTAAAGAGGCGGATTGAGACCGCTCTGCGTGAGAGAGTTGTGCGCGCACCGCCAGTTACTTGTTGGGTTGCCAGCCATGAACGAATATTTGCAATCGTTACCACAGAAATATCTGCCACGCCTTGGCTAGCAAGGCTGTCAAAGAAACTAGTGAGATCCCCTAGATAAGCACGAATTGTGTGCACTGAAAGCGTGCGCTCTTTTTCGAGATGGGCGGTGTATTGCGCCATGATTTTCTCGAAGTGTGACATAGATTAAGAATATCTCCCGTAGTCACGATATCCCCGTCATAAACCGATGCGGATAAGCAACATTTGGACTACCGTGTGAAGGTGCGAATCCGGGTTTCTGAGTCTGTCTCTGTTCCATCTATTTCTCGCAGCGAGAATGGCTCAGTTGAACTCCTGATTAATACCGAGCTCTCCTATGAAGATATCAAGGCATTTATGGGAGATTTACTCACCGATGACGAGTACCTGATTTTCTACACCTTATGGGCTGATGATCTATCAGAGCGAAGTTTCATACCGATTGAAGGCACTACTGACTTCTTTATTGAAAGCCGTTCATAACTAACGCTTATCTAACGCGCCCAAGACAATCAATAAAGTTTCAGGCGAAACTTCTAGAACCTCACATAGCGGTGCAATGACATCAATTGATGGCCGGCGATCATGTCGGAAGTAGCGCGAGATAGTTCCGCGATCTAGGCCAACAAGATTGGCAAATTCTTCATAGCTTCGAATATCTAGTTTTTTAAGTCTTTGGGCTAGCCACTCAGAAGACTCGGTCTTGGTATATCTCCTACTGAGCGTTCTGGTCATGGGTAAAAAGTACAGGAGGTAGTAGAAATATCTACTCCGACTTGCGACCCTGGCGTAGCAGACCAAAGGTAAGGGCATCTTCCAGCGCCATAGCCGAGGCGGCAATAACGTTCTCGTGTACACCCACGGTATTCCACTCACCCTTTCCATCTGAAGTTTCAATCAGAACGCGAGTAACTGCCCCCGTGCCCAGGCGACCTTCCAGGATTCGCACTTTATAGTCAGTGAGTTCAAGTGCGGAAAGTTCTGGGTAAAGCTGATTGAGTCCGGCGCGAAGTGCAGTATCAAAAGCGTTCACCGGACCATTACCGACACCAGAACATGTGATCTCTTTGCCTTGGGCGGTAACTGTTACCTCTGCTTTTGTCAGAATTACATTGTTGGCACCGCGTTCAGTTGTGGTGAGCCAGTGATCAATGGTGAAAAATGATGGGCGCTTCCCGGTTGCTTCTTCACGTAGCAAGAGTTCAAAAGAGGCATCGGCTGCTTCAAAGGTGAAGCCGCGAGCTTCCATCTCTTTAACGCGCTCCACAACGCGACCGATGAGTTCGCGATCGCCATTGAGGTCAACTCCGAGTTCCATGGACTTTAATTCAACTGAAGCACGACCTGCCATATCGGAGACCAACATCCGCATATCGTTTCCAACAGATTCTGGGTCTTCATGTTGATATAGCGCCGGGTCAACTTTAATGGCAGATGCGTGAAGTCCGGCCTTATGTGCAAAGGCTGAGACACCGGTATATGGCTGGCGTGGTGATGGTGAAATATTGGTTACTTCAGCAACTGCATGGGAGATGCGAAATGCCTCACGCAGTGCGTTCTGGGGCAGAACTTCTTTCTTCTTCTTCAACTCAAAGTTAGCAATGATTGTGACCAGGTCAGCGTTACCTGTGCGCTCACCATAACCATTGAGTGTTCCCTGCACGTGTGTCACACCGGCCTTGACTGCAGCCATTGAATTAGCAACTGCGCAGCCGGTGTCATTGTGGCAATGGATACCAAGTCGAGCAGAAGATGCACCGAGAATATCGTGCACCACATCCGCAATTTCATCAGGCAACATTCCACCGTTGGTATCACACAGTGCAATCACATCGGCGCCAGCTTCAGCTGCCACGCGAACTACTTCTAGAGCGTAGGCACGATTGGCACGATAGCCATCAAAGAAGTGCTCGGCATCAAGAAATACTCGCTGACCTTCTTGACGTAAGTGCGTCACTGAATCGCGAATCATTTCTAAGTTTTCAGCCAGCGTTGTTTTCAGTGCTAGCTCAACGTGTCGGTCATATGACTTTGCCACCAGTGTTACGGCCGGCGCCCCAGAGTCACGAAGTGCGCCAAGTAATACATCATCGGCAGCTTTCACATTCGGGCGACGGGTTGCACCGAAAGCCACAAAGGTGGCGTTCTTAAGTTTTAACTCTTTTTTTGCCAGAGCAAAGAATTCAGTATCTTTTGGGTTGGCACCTGGCCAGCCGCCTTCGATAAAGCCAACACCGAGATCATCAAGATGGCGGGCAATAGTGAGTTTGTCGTGAACTGAAAGGTTTAAGCCTTCTTGCTGCGCCCCATCTCGAAGGGTGGTGTCATAGATATGAAAGGCATCGCTGATGCTCACAGCGCAACCTTTTGCATCCAACCGTGCTTATCTTCCGTGGTGCCATGTTGGATTGCTAATAAATGGTTGCGAATCTGCATCGTGATGGTGCCGGGTTCACCGTCACCGGTTACCCAGGTGCCCATCGCAGATTTTGCTTGACCGACAGGTGAAACCACAGCGGCAGTTCCACAGGCAAAGATTTCGGTGATTTCACCGGAAGTCACACCTTCACGCCAGTCATCGATAGAGAGCATGACTTCCTCTGTCTTATAACCAAGGTCTTTGGCTACTGAAAGAATTGAGTCACGAGTAATTCCAGGCAACAAAGTTCCAGTTAACTTTGGAGTAATCACAGTTGCATCGGCGCCTTTACTTTTAACAAAGTAGAGGTTCATGCCGCCCATCTCTTCTATCCATTTACGTTCTTTGGCATCAATCCAAACAACTTGATCGCAACCTTCTTTTGCGGCAGCTTTCTGTGCAATCAGTGAGGCTGCGTAGTTTCCGCCACACTTTGCTTCACCTGTTCCACCTTGAGCTGCGCGAACATATTCAGTAGAGATCCAGACAGAGACTGCCTTGGATGGATCAAAATATGCTCCTGCTGGAGTGGCAATAAGAAGATAGGTGGCCTTATTTGCTGGCCGCACACCGAGTCCAACTTCTGTTGCAATCATAAATGGGCGAATATAAAGAGCTTCTCCGATTTTTCCTGGAACCCAACCAGCATCTTGTTTTACTAGAGTTTGAATTGTCTCTAAGAACAACGCTTCTGGCATTTCCGGAAGTGCAAGACGGTTGGCAGATTTAGCAAAGCGTCGAGCATTAGCTTCCGGGCGAAAGAGTGCGATGCCGCCATCAGGTTGGCGATAAGCCTTCATGCCTTCAAAGATTTCTTGTCCGTAATGAAAGACTGCAGTTGCCGGATCGAGAGTAATCGGGCCGTAAGGCTTGAGCTCTGGCTCTTGCCATCCCCCACTTTCAGTCCACTCACATACGACCATATGGTCGGTGTAATACTTTCCAAAACCACAGTTGGCGACTTTTTCTTCGCGCTCTGCGGTAGGAACAGCGTGTGGATTAAGAGTGATCTTCATTTACTTCACCAATGCTGCTAACGCTGAACCCACTTCAGTGGTGCTGCGCTTTGTCGTCCCACGTGATGCGAGATCACTTGCGACAGCCTTTTCAACATCGCGCGCCGCATCATGGAGCTTTAAATGATCGAGCATCATGGAAATAGACATCACTGTCGCTGTTGGGTCAGCGATATTCTTACCAGCAATATCAGGTGCTGATCCGTGCACAGGTTCAAACATGGATGGGAATTGACCTGTTGGGTTGATATTGCCAGAGGCGGCAAGTCCAATGCCACCACAAATTGCAGCTGCAATATCGGTCAAGATATCTCCGAAGAGATTGTCTGTGACAACGACATCAAAGCGCTCTGGGTTGGTAACAAAGAACATAGAGGCAGCATCAACGTGTAAATAATCGGTAGTTACTGTTGGAAATTCCTTAGCAACTTCATTAAATGTGCGAGTCCAGAGACTGCCGGAACGAGTGAGCACGTTGTTCTTATGAACAAGTGTGAGCTTCTTACGTTCACGGTTGGCGGCGCGGGCAAAGGCATCACGAATAACACGCTCTGCACCCCGTCGGGTATTAAGTGACTCTTCAGTTGCAATCTCATAAGGTGTGCCTTCGGCAAGAAATCCACCAGAACCGGCATATGGTCCTTCGGTACCTTCGCGCACAACGATGAAATCGATAGGGGCCTTGGTAGCAAGTGGACCTGTAACGCCAGGCATTAACTTTGCCGGACGCAAGTTGATGTAGTGATCAAATGCGAATCTGAGTTTAAGCAGAAGTCCGCGCTCGAGAATTCCGCTAGGAACAGTGGGATCTCCAACGGCTCCAAGCAAGATGACATCTGACTTAGCAAGCTCTGCCAGAACAGAATCTGGGAGTACTTCACCCGTGCGATGCCAATATCCGGCACCTAAGTCATAGTGATTCTTGTTGATGGTGAGGTCGTATTTAGTAGCAATGACATCAAGGACTTTAAGTCCTTCAGCAACTACTTCAGTACCGATTCCATCGCCGGCAATAACCGCGAGATTAATTGTGCGTGACATTAGTTCACCAACCTAACTGATCGGACTATCTCGGCGCCTGTCTCTTTTTTAACACTTTCAGCAACCGCATCAGAGACAGCAGAATCAACGGTCAGTGCCATAAGTGCGCTACCGCCAGCAGTTATACGAGCAACCTGCATGCCCGCAATATTTATCTTCGCACTACCTAGTGCATTACCCACCGCGCCAACTACTCCCGGCTTATCTGCATAACGCAAGAAAAGCAGGTTCTCTGTCGGTGGCAGATCTAGGTCAAAGCCATCGATTGCAATGATTTTCTCTACTTTGCGAATGCCCATCAGAGTTCCATCAACGACAAGTGATTTTCCGTTATTAAGAGCTGCACGCAGTGAAATCATGCTGCGGTACTCCGGGCTATCAGGTGTTGTCGTAACAGAAGAAGTAACCCCACGTTCTGCAGCCAACCCTGGTGCATTCACATAAGTAACATCTTCAGCACCTGATGCAACGAGGGCTCCCTTCAGAGCACTGATTGCAAGAATAGAAGAGTCATGACCGGAGATATCACCTTTTACGATGATCTCCATGGAGACTGGGGTTTCACCAGCAATAGCAGTTGCTAGTTGCGCCATCTTCTCCACAAGTGGAAGTGATGGACGAATCTCATCGTGAATAGCTCCACCTTTAACGTTGACCGCATCAGGAACCAGTTCACCGGCAAGTGCTTTACGCACTGAAACGGCAACGGCAATTCCGGCACGCTCTTGTGCTTCATCAGTAGAAGCTCCAAGGTGCGGGGTTGCAACCACTTGATCAAGTTGGAACAAAGGTGAATCAGTACATGGCTCAGTCACATAGACATCAAGTCCAGCACCGGCAACGCGACCTTCAACGATGGCATCATAAAGAGCGCTCTCATCAAGTACGCCACCGCGTGCGGCGTTGATGATGCGAACTTCCTTCTTAACCTTCTTCAGCGCTTCCACACCGATGAGGTTGGCAGTCTCTTTTGTCTTAGGCAGGTGAATGGTGATGAAATCACTTCGCTTAAGAAGTTCATCGAGCTCTACTAATTCGACTCCTAATTGCGCCGCTTTTGCTGGCTGCAAGTAAGGATCGAATGCGATGATGTTCATGCCAAATGCCTGCATGCGATGAGCAACAAGTTGCCCAATGCGACCGAAACCAACAACTCCAAGAGTCTTTTCAAAGAGCTCGGCTCCGGTGTACTTTGAACGCGCCCACTTGCCATTGCGAAGTGCCGCATGGGCTGGTGAGATAAATCGAGCGGAAGCAAGCAACAATGAAATTGCGAGTTCTGCTGCTGAAACTATGTTTGAAGTGGGTGCATTAACAACCATTACTCCGGCCGCAGTTGCAGCTGGAATATCTACGTTATCAAGACCCACACCTGCACGAGCAATAACTTTTAGACCCTTTGCACCAGCAATTGCCTCTGCATCCATCTTGGTCGCAGAGCGAATCAGAACCGCGTCCACTCCGGCGCCCAGTGCTGCCAGAAGTTCAGCGCGGTTTGCACCGTCGCAATTGCGAACTTCAAAGTCAGGTCCTAAGGCATCTAGTGTTGCAGCGCTGAGTTCTTCAGCAATTAAAACAACGGGTTTAGCCACGCGCCGCACTTCCCTCTTTGTAATCATCCTTATTTGAGCTCTTAATCCAGGTAAACATCTTGCGAAGTTCGCGTCCTACGTTTTCAATGATGTGGGTTTCACCCTTGGCACGCAGCGCCTTGAATTCAACTCCACCTGCTTCTTGATCATCAATGAAGCGCTTTGCAAATGCACCAGATTGAATTTCAGACAGGATCGTCTTCATATTCTCTTTCACGCGTGGATCAATAACGCGTGGTCCTGAGACATAGTCACCGAATTCAGCAGTATCTGACACAGACCAGCGCTGCTTTGCAATTCCACCTTCATACATAAGATCAACGATGAGCTTAAGTTCGTGCAGGCACTCGAAGTATGCAACCTCTGGCTGATATCCCGCTTCCACAAGAGTTTCAAAGCCATACATCACTAACTGGGAAGCGCCACCACAGAGAACTGCCTGCTCACCAAATAGATCTGTCTCAGTCTCTTCAGTGAAGGTTGTAAGAATTCCACCGGCGCGAAGTCCACCGATTGCCTTTGCATAAGAAAGTGTGAGCGGCCATGCACTGCCAGTTGAATCTTGTTCCACTGCAACGATGACAGGAACTCCGCGGCCGGCTGCATATTCGCGGCGTACTAAGTGACCCGGACCCTTTGGCGCAACCATACAGACATCTACTTCTGCAGTTGGCTTGATGTAACCGAAGCGAATATTAAATCCGTGACCAAAGAAGAGGGCGTCGCCCTTTTTAAGGTTAGGCAAGATTGAATCTGTGTAAATATGACGCTGCAAGTGATCTGGCGCAAGGAGCATGATGACAGTTGCTTCCTTAACCGCTTCGGCAACGCTGACAACACGCAAGCCTTCTGCTTCTGCCTTTGCACGAGATGGTGAACCCTCTTTAAGACCAACGCGGACATCGACACCTGAGTCACGTAGGTTCAAAGCATGTGCGTGGCCTTGTGAGCCGTAACCGATGATCGCGACCTTGCGACCTTGGATGATTGCTAGATCTGCATCGTCTTCGTGATACATCGTTGCCACGGTATTTCTCCTTTAGTAGTTTCTTGCTTAGTTTTGATAGTCGGGTTGGGTACTTATTACTTCTGGTTTGCTGCCGGTCAAGACTTCCTTAATTGAAATCACGCTAATTAACTTATCGAGCTGGGCGATGACCTGCTCAAGTGAGTGACCTTCCACCCCAACGACGATAACCATCTTGGAAATTGTTGGGTCTTGGGTTGGACCCACATTAAGCGAATCAATATTGAAGGCACGACGTGAGAATAGTCCAGCTACGCGAGCCAAAACTCCAGGTGAGTTTTCAACCAGAACTTCGAGCGTGTGTTGGCGACGGGAGGCTGTAGTCATTAGAGCTCCTGTGAATCCCAGTCGGGGGCGGTAGCCCGAGCAATCATGATCTCGTCATTTGATGTGCCAGCGGCAACCATCGGCCAGACCATGGCATCACGGTGAACCCGGAAATCAACGACAACTGGTTGATCATTAATTGACATAGCTTTTTCAATTGTCTTATCAAGATCTTCTGGGCGATCACAGGCAAGTCCGACGCAGCCCATAGATTCGGCAAGCATCGGAAAGTTAGGAACGCGCTTGGACTCAAGTGATGTATTTGAGTAACGACTGTCATAGAACAGTGTCTGCCACTGGCGAACCATGCCGAGAGATTCATTGTTGATGATGGCAACTTTGATAGGAATGTTATTTAGCGCGCACGTTACTAACTCTTGGTTAGTCATTTGAAAACAGCCATCGCCATCGATAGCCCAGACAGTTGTATCAGGTGCTGCAACTTTTGCACCCATGGCAGCAGGAACGCCATAGCCCATAGTTCCGGCGCCACCGGAGTTAAGCCAGGTGCGTGGATGTTCGTAAGAAATAAACTGTGATGCCCACATCTGGTGCTGACCAACACCGGCGGTGAAAATGGTGTCGGTGCCAGAAATCTGTCCAAGGCGTTGGATAACCAGTTGTGGTGAAAGTGAACCATCATCTGGAATATCAAAGCCCAATGGGTAGGTTGATTTAAGTGAATTCATCTGACGTAGCCAGGCGGTGAGATCGGGCTTGTTCTTAGCAAGTGCTGCCTTCAACGCTGGAACAAGTGCCGCCATTGTCTCTCTGACATCGCCCACAACGGCAACATCAGCATGACGGTTCTTACCAATTTCAGCAGGATCAATATCAGCATGGAGAATTTTGGCGTTTGGCGCAAAGGTAGAGAGCTTGCCGGTCACGCGATCATCAAAGCGAGCACCTAAAGTAATAAGTAGGTCAGCTTTCTGTAGCGCAGTAACAGCCGCAACTGTTCCGTGCATTCCAGGCATTCCCATATGCAACGGATGTGAATCAGGAAAAGCTCCGCGCGCCATCAAAGTAGTGACAACAGGTGCACCAAGAAGTTCCACAAGTGCCCGAAGTTCAGCCGCAGCATTTGCCTTGATTACTCCGCCTCCCACATAGAAGACAGGCTTAGAAGATTGCGCAATGAGCGCTGCTGCATCGGTGATTGCCTGCGCGTTCGGTGTTGACTGAGGCTTGTAGCCAGCTAAATTAATTGAGGTTGGCCAATTAAAAGTTGTCATCTTTTGCAGCGCATCTTTTGCAACATCGACAAGAACTGGGCCCGGACGACCGGTTGTTGCGATGTGGAAGGCTTCAGCGATAGCTCCAGGAATTTCGGCAGGATCAGTAATCAAATAGTTGTGCTTAGTAAATGGCATTGTGATGCCACGGATATCTGCCTCTTGAAAAGCATCAGTTCCGATTGCCGCAGATGGCACCTGACCGGTGATTGCAACAAGTGGCACTGAGTCCATGGAAGCATCCATTAATGGTGTTACCAGGTTTGTCGCACCTGGTCCTGATGTTGCAATACAAACGCCGGCGCGACCAGAAACTTGGGCATATCCAGTTGCAGCATGGCCCGCGCCTTGTTCGTGGCGCACAAGAATGTGGCGAATTGTTGAATCATAAATTGGATCGTAAGCAGGAAGAATTGCGCCACCTGGGAGTCCGAACATCACTTCAACGCCAGCAGCTTCCAGGCTCTTCACAAGTGCAGTAGCCCCAGTCATTGCGGTGCCGTTTGCTGTTGGAACATGCTTTGCCATCTTCGTACTCCTTTCCGTAATCCGAACTTGCTCAATCTTGTTAAATGAAAAAACCCTCAGATATCTGAGGGCGCGTGTGACGTGAAGGCACGCGCTATCGAATCACCACCACTGAAATAACTGACGAACGCTGTGATTGCATGCGCCTATTATCCAACGTAGGTACCGTGTGAGTCAAGAGGTGAGATGCAGGTCTCAATTTATGAGACAGCCATTGGGCCAGGCGCTAAATTTAATCGCAGACCGCGCCCTTAGATGCTGACCCAACAAGCTTTGAATACTTAGCGAGAACGCCGCGGGTGTACTTATGAGGCAGTGGTTTCCACCCCACTTTGCGAGCTTCTAGTTCTGCCGCATCGACCAATAAATCTAGTTTTCGAGTAGCGATATCAATACGAATCAGATCGCCATCTTTAATAAATGCAATCGGTCCACCATCAACTGCTTCGGGTGCAATGTGTCCCACACAAAGCCCAGTTGAACCGCCCGAGAATCGACCATCAGTAAGCAAGAGTGTTTTCTTACCAAGACCAGCACCTTTGATTGCGCCAGTAATCATCAACATCTCGCGCATACCCGGTCCACCCTTAGGACCTTCATAACGGATCACAACTACATCACCTTCTTTAATTGTTCCGTTTTCAAGTGCATCCATCGCCAATTGTTCGCGTTCAAAGACACGAGCAGGGCCTTCGAATTTCTCAACGCCAATCCCGGCTGTCTTACTGACCGCACCTTCTGGGGCAAGTGAGCCATCAAGAATTGTGATTCCCACATCTGTTGAAAGTGGCTTATCAATGGCACGCAATACTTCACCGTCAGCCAGTGGCGGCTTGATGTCAGCTAAGTTCTCAGCCATGGTCTTGCCGGTAACAGTTAGGCAATCTCCATGGAGATAACCAGCATCGAGTAAGACGCGCAAGACAACGGGGATTCCACCCACGCGGTCAATATCGGTCATGACAAATTTTCCAAATGGCTTGAGATCACCAATCAACGGAACCTTGGAACCAATGCGATGGAAATCTTCCAGTGTGAGGTCAACTTCAGCCTCGTGGGCGATTGCAAGAAGATGCAGCACCGCGTTGGTCGAACCACCCAGTGCCATCAAGATTGTGATGGCATTTTCAAAAGCCTTCTTGGTCAAGATGTCGCGAGTAGTAATTCCCTTGGCAATCAAATTCACTACTGCAGCGCCAGATTGCTCGGCAAATTTATCGCGCCTGCGATCTACTGCAGGAGGGGCCGCAGATCCTGGAAGTGCAAGGCCAATTGCTTCGGCGATACTTGCCATGGTGTTGGCGGTAAACATTCCACCACAAGCTCCCTCACCAGGACAGATGGCCTTTTCAATTTGGTCTACGCGATCTTGGGTAATTAATCCACGAGCACAGGCACCAACTGCTTCAAAGGCATCGATAATCGTGACATCTTTTCCATCAACCTGACCAGGAAGAGTGGAACCGGCATAAACAAAGACTGATGCCACATCTAGTCGAGCAGCAGCCATCATCATGCCAGGAAGTGATTTATCGCAACCAGCAAATGTCACCATGCCATCGAGGCGTTCTGCCTGCATCACAGTTTCTACTGAGTCAGCGATTACCTCGCGCGAAACGAGTGAGAAGTGCATACCTTCGTGGCCCATGGAGATTCCATCGGAGACAGAAATAGTTCCAAACTGCATTGGAAATCCACCAGCATCGATGATTCCTTTACGAGAAGCTTTAGCAAGGCGATCTAATGAAAGATTGCATGGGGTGATTTCATTCCAGGAAGATGCGATACCGATCTGAGGTTTCACCCAATCTTCATCACCCATTCCAACAGCACGTAACATTCCACGCGCTGGAGCGCGCTCTAATCCATCAGTGACAAGTCCGGAGCGAGGTTTCATCTTTGACATGAGAGAATTCTACCCTTATCAACTCGATTTGAGACAAGCCTAAAAACAATTAAAAGGAGACACTCCTGTGTCAAAGCAAGAAACCGATACGACCCTTGACCCAACCAGATGGCGCACGCTTTTCGTCGTAGCCATATCCCAATTGATGTTGATTCTCGATAGCTCAATTATGAATATTGCGATTCCAAGCGCCAAGGTTGACTTGGGAATCTCTGATGCCAATCAGCAGTGGATTATCACCGCATACACATTGGCATTTGGTTCACTGCTGCTTCTGGGAGGTCGCATAGGTGACTTCATGGGACGTAAGAAGATCTTCATTATCGGACTCCTTGGATTTGCCGGTGCATCAGCACTCGGCGGTATTGCCTCAACACAAGGTCTGCTCTTTGCATCCCGCGCTTTACAAGGTGTCTTCGGCGCCCTGCTCGCACCAGCCGCCCTTGCAATTATCTCTGTGACATTTACCGTTCCAAAAGAGCGGGCAAAAGCATTTGGTGTCTTTGGCGCGATCTCTGGCGGCGGCGCAGCTATTGGACTTATCGTCGGCGGCGTTCTTACTGAATACACATCATGGCGTTGGTGCCTTGGCGTCAATACTCCAATCGCTATCCTCGCAGCCATCTTGGCAGCCAAGTTTGTGCATGAATCAAAAGCTGCTGGCGATAAGAAATATGACATTCCTGGCGTTGTGACAGCAACTGCCGGTCTCTTTGCACTCACTTACGGATTTAATGAAGCAGCTCGTGAAGGCTGGACTGATTCCCTCACGCTCACATTTTTTGCCGTAGCAGTAGTACTGCTTCTGGCCTTCGTCGTTATTGAATCAAAGGTGGCAAGTCCGCTGATGCCTCTTCGCGTTATTACCGAACGCAACCGTGGTGGTTCATACCTTGGTTCACTTATTGTGGGAGCCGGGCTATTTTCAATGTTCCTATTCCTTGGTCTCTACCTACAAGTGATTCTTGGATACACACCACTTCACTCTGGCTTTGCATTCTTGCCATTCTCTGTTGGCATCATCATCTTCGCTGGAGTTGCTTCCCAACTACTACCGAAGATTGGACCAAAGCCGCTCATGGTTCCGGGGCTTATCTTCGCTGGAATTGGGCTTTTGATGCTCACCCGCATCACACCTGAAACTGGCTATGTCACACATGTTCTTCCATCACTTCTCATCATGAGCTCAGGTATGGCACTGGTGTTTATCCCACTGACATCAACTTCACTCCATGGCGTATCTGGTCGTGACACCGGTGTAGCAAGTGCCATGGTGAACACCTCTCAGCAGATTGGTGGATCACTGGGAGTTGCGCTGCTCAATACCATTGCGGCAACTGCAACGACTGCCTATGCAGCAACACATACTGAACTTGGAAAGATGGTTCAACCATTTGCTGTGACGCATGGATTCACCACTGCATTTAAGGTCAGTGCCGCGCTCTTATTTGCGGGCGCAATTGTGCTCTTCTTCTTTATCAATATTGGTAAAGAGTCACTCGTTGAAAGTGAAGGCGCGGCAGCGCATTAACTAGTTACTAGCCTTGACCTAAGTGGCCAAGTAGAAGCTCGCGAACTCGCGCCGCATCTGCTTGGCCCTTTGTCTCTTTCATGACTGCGCCAATCAAGGCGCCAGCTGCAGGTAAGTGTCCCCCACGAACTTTCTCGGCAGTTTCTGCTTGTTCAGCACAAACTTTCTCAATGGCTGCCATGAGTGCGCCATCATCGTTAACAACTTTAATTCCGCGCTTGGCCACAACTTGCGCTGGTTTTCCTTCGCCAGCGATAACGCCCTCAACAACTTGACGGGCAAGTTTGTCGGTGAGTTCACCTGCGGCCACCAGTGCGATAAGTTCGGCAACATCTGCCGGGGTGATGGCAAGTTCAGTCACTGCAATATTTTGATCATTGGCAATACGTGATATTTCACCGAGCCACCACGTGCGCGCCTTGGTCGGATCGGCGCCCAGTAATACTGTCGCTTCGACAATATCTAGAACATCGGCGTTAATCATCGCCTGCATCTCTTTATCAGGCACATTCCACTCTTCTTTAATGCGCTTGCGACGTAGCGATGGGCGTTCAGGCAAGGTTGCACGAAGCTCTTCAATCCAGGTAGCAGCCGGTGTTACTGGAAGTAAATCTGGATCTGGGAAGTATCGGTAATCCTCTGCTTGCTCTTTCGAGCGGCCAGAACGTGTCAGGCCAGTATCTTCTTGGAAGTGACGAGTCTCTTGCTTCACTTTCTTGCCTTCATTGAGCAGCTCTGCGTGACGAATCATTTCACCACGGATGGCGCGTTCGACCGAGCGAAGTGAGTTCACGTTCTTTGTCTCAGATCTGGTTCCTAGAACATCAGAGCCAATTGGTTTGAGTGAAACGTTGGCATCGCATCGCAGTGAGCCTTGCTCCATCTTCACATCAGATACTTTCAGGCCGCGCAGGATGTCGCGGAGTTCTGCCACATAAGCCTTGGCCACCTCTGGTGCGTACTTACCTGTGCCGGGAACAATCTTGGTAACAATTTCAACTAGTGGAATTCCGGCTCGGTTGTAATCAAGTAGTGAGTAGTCAGCGCCATGAATACGACCGGTAGCACCTCCCACGTGGAGTGACTTTCCAGTGTCTTCTTCCATATGTACGCGTTCAACTTCAATTCGGAATTGCTTGGGACCTTCATCGGTATCAATTTCGACATCGACATAGCCATCAAAACAGATCGGTTCGTCATACTGTGAAATCTGGAAATTCTTCGGCATATCTGGATAGAAGTAATTCTTGCGCGCAAAGCGACTATACGGCGCGATTTTGCAGTTCAGTGCCAGGCCAATCAGAATCGTTGACTCAATTGCCTTCTCGTTCACCACCGGCAGTGCGCCTGGAAGTGCTAAACAGACCGGGCATGTTTGGGTATTTGGCTCTGCGCCAAACTCCGTGGCACAAGAACAGAACATCTTGCTATGAGTATTGAGTTCAACGTGAACCTCAAGACCCAGTACTGGATCCCATTTAGCAACTACTTCGTCATATGTTGGAAGCGCCATTACTTGCCCCCTGCCAACACTGGTGCCTGGGAAAGAATCGGTGCGCCCCACTTTGAAAGTAGCGCTGCTTCCAGTGCTGCCCCTGCTTGGTATAAACGCTGATCTTGCATAGCAGGTGCCATGATTTGGAAACCAACCGGCAAATTATCTTCTTCAGCTAAACCTGCCGGCAGTGACATTCCGCAGATTCCTGCCAGGTTTACTGGAATGGTTGCCACATCACCTAAATACATCGCCATCGGATCATCAACTTTCTCACCAATTTTATAAGCAGTTGTCGGCGCTGTCGGTGAGACCAAGACATCGGCCTTGGTAAATGCCTTTGCATAATCTTGAATGATTAAGGTGCGAATCTTCTGTGCACTGCCGTAGTAAGCATCGTAGTAACCAGATGAGAGGGCATAGGTTCCAAGAATGATGCGGCGCTTAACTTCACGGCCAAAACCAGCATCGCGAGTAGCGCTCATGACAGCTTCGGCCGATGCGCCAGCTGCATCTCCTGTGCGAAGGCCGTAGCGCATCGCATCAAAACGTGCCAAGTTCGAAGAACACTCAGAAGGCGCGATTAAGTAATAGGCAGCAAGTGCGTATTCAAAGTTTGGACAATCTACTTCCACAATCTCTGCTCCCAAGGAAGCTAGAACCTGTAGTGATTCATCAAAACGTGTTTGAACGCCCTTCTGATATCCAGCACCTTGTAGCTGCTTGATCACACCAATCTTCATCCCTTTAACATCACCGCTCTTTGCCGCAGCAACAACTGCTGGAACCGGTGCGTTAATACTTGTTGCATCTTTTGGATCATGTCCTGCCATCACTTCATGAAGAAGCGCCGTATCTAATACGGTGCGACCAAATGGCCCTGCTTGATCAAGACTTGATGAATATGCAATCAAGCCAAAGCGAGAGACTGCGCCATATGTGGGGCGAACTCCGACGATTCCGGTAAGCGCTGCCGGTTGGCGAATAGATCCACCAGTATCTGATCCCACTGCAAGTGGTGCTTGAAAGGCAGAGACTGCAGCAGCTGATCCACCGGATGAACCACCAGGTGTGCGAGTTAAATCCCACGGATTAAATGTCGGGCCATAGCCAGAGTTTTCAGTCGATGAACCCATGGCAAATTCATCCATATTTGTCTTACCTAATATCACCAAGCCCGCATCTTTAAGTTTGCTCACAACTGTTGAGTCATAGGGCGGGCGCCAGCCTTGCAAAATCTTTGAGCCAGCAGTTGTGGGAACTCCGCGTTGTGCCAACACGTCTTTGAGCGCTAATGGAATTCCGGCAAGAGGTGAAAGCTTTTCGCCACTCTTACGTTTTTCATCTACCGCTTTTGCTTGGGCAAGTGCGCCTTCGGCATCAACATGTAAAAATGCTTTCACCTGACCATCAACGGCCGCAATCTGATCAAGGTGTGCCTTGGTTAATTCAACAGCAGTAGTTGATCCATCTGCCAAAGCAGCAGCCATCTGGGTTGCGCTCTGGCGAATCATTCTGCCTCACCAAGAATTTGTGGAACGCGAAAACGTTGCTCCTCTTGTGCTGGGGCCCCAGAGAGCGCATCTGTTGGCGAAAGACTAGGAAGGACAACATCAGGGCGTGCGATATTTTCTAGTAGCTGTGGGTGCGATGTTGCTTTCACACCCGTCAGGTCTACCTCTTGAACTCGAGCAACGGCATCGAGAATCATTCCAAATTGGGAAGCAAGGCTTACTAGCTCTTCCTCTGTCATTTCAATTCGGGCAAGGCCTGCAAGTTTTGCGACATCATCGCGGGAGAGGCTGCTCATGTGCTGGAGTCTATAAAAGGTTTGGTTTAAGAGCGAATCTGGCCAGTGCCGGTAACAATCCAGGTAGTAGTTGTCATCGCCTCTAACCCCATTGGACCGCGTGCATGCAACTTCTGATTTGAGATGCCGATCTCTGCACCAAATCCCATTTGTTCGCCATCGGTAAATCGGGTTGAGGTATTGACCATCACCGCAGCGCAATCAGAGAGGGCGATAAACCGAGCGGCGGCAGCTTTATCTTCAGTGACAATAGCTTCAGTGTGGTTAGTACCGTATTGCACAATGTGATCAGCTGCAGCATCAACGGAATCAACGACTCCCACATTCATCTCCAGAACTCCGTACTCGGTAGCCCAGTTTTCATCCGTTGCAATAGTTGCTGCAATGTTGAACTTCTCGGCCACCTTCTGCGCTGTTGCATCAGTATGCAAAATGACACCAGCATCGCTAAGAGCTTTCAGCGCCATTGGCAAGAATGTGGGAGCGATTGCCTTATGCACCAGCAAGGTCTCTGCTGCATTGCAGACACTTGGCCTGTGTGTCTTTGAGTTAATAAGAATTGGAAGCGCCTTTTGAATATCTGCAAATTCATCAACATAGACGTGACACACGCCAGCGCCAGTTTCAATTGTTGGCACCGTTGATTCATCTACGACCATACGAATAAGAGCGGCGCTTCCGCGAGGGATGACAAGGTCTACTTTCCCACGAGCTGTGAGCAAGGCCTTAGTCGTTGCCCGATCTTCGGATGGAACAAGTTGAATCACTTCAGGTGAAATCTTTGTCGTGCGTAAAGCATCGCGCATGACGTTGACCAAGATTTCATTGCTATTACGCGCTGTTGATGAACCACGCAAGAGCGCAGCATTTCCTGACATCAGCAAGATAACTGCGGCATCGACTGTGACGTTAGGACGTGCCTCATAGACCATGCCGATCACACCGAATGGAACCGATACTTGTTGCAGATGAAGGCCGTTAGGAAGCGTACTTTCACGAAGTGTAATTCCGAGTGGATCTGCAAGGGCTGCCACTTGGCGCGCTCCCCCGGCAATACCTTTAATACGTTCTGCGGTAAGTAAGAGCCGATCCTGCATCTGCGGATGCATCTGCTCTTTGCGTGCATTCTGCATATCAATTTCATTGGCCGCCAAGATTTCTGCGCTCCGCGATTCAATTGCCTGCGCAATAACTTCAAGTGCCGACTTTCGCTCGGCGCCTGTGGCTGTAGATAAAGTGCGCGCAGCGATACGGGCTTTCTTTGCCAACTCGGCAATTATTGCTTCGGCGCTCATAGGAGTACTAAATCATCTCTATGCACAAGCTCGCGCTCGTATTCAGCGCCCAGTGATGCTGCGAGTTCCTTTGTTGAACGCCCCAGCATTTGTGGAATTTCAGATGAATCAAAAGCAACGAGACCACGTGCAATAACTTTGCCAGCTTCAGAGGCAAGCTCAACGGTGTCACCCGAGATGAACTCGCCTTCAACAGCTGTGACACCAGCCGGAAGTAAGGACACTCCTCTTTCAAGAATTGCCTTCACTGCTCCGGCATCGAGAATAAGGCGCCCCTGTGGCGTTGAAGCATGCGCTAGCCAAAGTAAACGTGAGGTTGCTTTCGAACTTTGCGGGGCAAAGAAGGTTCCATAATCTTCACCCGCGATTGCATGGCCGCAATGAGCAAGTGATGTAAGGAGCATCGCAATTCCAGCACTGGTTGCAATACGCGCTGCCTCTACCTTGGTCACCATTCCGCCACTACCCACACCGGCAGAGCCTGCTCCACCTAAGACAATGGTTTCAATATCTGACATTGTGGCGACATATCGAATTGGTTGTGCACCACTCTGTGTTGGTGGTGCGTCATAGAGCGCATCAATATCTGAGACCAGAATGAGTAAATCAGCATGGATAAGGAGTGCAACAAGTGCTGCGAGCCGATCGTTGTCACCAAATCTAATTTCCTGGGTTCCAACAGTGTCATTTTCATTGACAATCGGAATCACACCCAGTGAGAGCAATTTAGTGAGCGTTTGCTGCGCATTTTGATAGTGCGAGCGGCGCACAATATCTTCAGTGGTCAGCAGAACCTGGGAAGAGATAACACCATGGGCAGAAAACTTCTCGTGGTACTGGGCAATAAGTAAACCTTGTCCGACAGAGGCCGCCGCTTGTTGGGTAGCTAAATCCTTTGGCCGCACCTTTAAGCCCAATGGCGCCAACCCGGCAGCAATCGCACCAGATGAAACAAGGAGTACATCGGCGCCGCGTTTTTTAAGTGAGTAAGCAAAGTCAACAATCTTGGCGACAGCGTGTGGATCTAACTCTGACCCAGCAGCACCGGTGAGAGATGACGAGCCGATTTTGATGACGATGCGCTTAGCGCTGGTTAAAGCCTCGCGGTTCACTTGTCATGACTTTCTTCTTCGCTCTCTTCTAGTTGAGCTAATGATAACTTTATTTCAGGATTTGTTGGCTCTTCCACGTTGTATTCCCACTGCCGGGCAATTTCGTCATCTGAAAGTTTATCTACCTCAGGCTCAACTGCGCCCCATGCACCTTCAAGACGTGAATCTTCACCGCGGCGATGTAAGAAGCCAGCAAGTTGCTCAGCGCCGGCTTCAATAGTTGGCTCCCATTCAAAGACAACTTCGTTATCACCAGAACCAATGCGCACTTCAGAACCTGCAACTGCGCCCTTCTTAAAGAGTTCCTTTTCTACACCTAACTGCGCCAGGCGATCTGCGAGATAACCAATTGCTTCGGCATTCTTAAAGTTTGTCTGTCGCACCCAGCGAACAACTTTTTGTCCGCGCACGCTAAAGGATCCATCACCATTGAGTTGCACTGAGAACCCGGAATCATCGACTGCAACTGGGCGCAAGATGATGCGCGTGCGTTCTTCTTTCGCAGCCTCTGCTCGCTCGCGTTGCACAAGTCGAGCCATGGCATACATAAGTTCAGGTAAACCTTCTCGGCTTGCTGCAGATACTGGATAAACCTCGTAACCTTTTTCTTTCAGCTGCTCCTGCACCATATCGGCCATCGCTTTGCCATCAGGTAAGTCAATTTTATTGAGTGCGACAATACGAACTCGATCTTCCAGGCCGCCATAGAGTGCGAGCTCATTTTCAATGGCATCTAAATCATCAACCGGGTTGCGATCTGTCTCCAGAGTTCCGCAATCAAGTACATGTACAAGTGCGACGCAGCGCTCTACATGGCGCAAGAATTGAAGTCCAAGGCCTTTTCCTTGTGATGCACCTGGAATAAGTCCTGGAACATCTGCCACGGTAAAGCGGGTATCGCCAGCTTGCACAACACCAAGATTTGGAACAAGAGTAGTAAATGGATAGTCGGCAATCTTTGGTCGAGCCGCTGATACTGCAGCGATAAGTGAGGATTTACCGGCGCTAGGAAAACCAACGAGTGCGATATCAGCAACTGATTTAAGTTCGAGTGTGAGTCTGCGTTCTTCACCTGGCTCACCAAGGAGTGCAAAGCCTGGTGCGCGGCGCTTAGAAGAAGAGAGAGCTAAGTTTCCTAATCCGCCGTGGCCACCACGTGCAGCAAGAAATGTTGTGCCGATACCAACGAGATCTGCAATTTGTGTCCCATTTTCATCATAGACAACTGTGCCATTAGGAACAGCCATGATGAGATCTTCACCTGATACTCCATCTTTACGATCACCGAATCCTTGGTGACCTGATGTTGCTTTGCGATGTGGTGAGTGATGGAAATCAAGCAAGGTTGTGACAGATGAGTCAACAACCAAAATGATGTCTCCCCCGCGTCCGCCATTGCCGCCATCTGGCCCACCGAGTGGCTTAAATTTTTCACGCTTAACAGAGACGCAGCCGTCGCCGCCTTTTCCGGCAGTGGCAAAGAGAGTGACGCTATCGATAAATGTTGCCATCTGACCTCACCTGCCCTTCCAGTTATCTGTTGAAAAATTTGTTAAATAAAAAAGCGGACCGCGATAAATGCGGCCCGCTCTTTGTAGAGAAACCTTAATTAAACTGCAGGGACTACATTCACTACGCGACGACCGCGAGCGCGACCGAATTCAACTGCACCAGCTGCAAGAGCAAATAGTGTGTCATCTTTGCCGCGTCCTACGTTCTTGCCTGGGTGGAAGTGTGTTCCACGCTGACGAACGAGAATCTCACCTGCATTAACTTCTTGACCGCCGAAACGCTTAATACCGAGGTACTGTGGGTTTGAATCGCGACCGTTACGAGTTGAGGAAACACCCTTTTTACTTGCCATTTATTTGCTCCCTTAACCCTTACTTAGCACCGCTGATTGCGGTGATCTTTACGCGAGTGTGCTGTGCACGAAAACCTTGACGACGGCGATGACCTGTCTTGTTCTTGTAACGAAGGATGTCGATCTTTGGACCCTTTACTTCGTCAATCACTTCGCCAGTGACCTTGATGCTTGAGAGAACCTTTGGGTCTGTTGTGACACTTGCGCCATCAACGACCAGAAGAGCTGGGAAAGAAACTGAGGAACCAGCAGCAGCGTCGATGCGATCAACGGTGATGGTCTCGCCAACAGTTACCTTCTCCTGGCGTCCGCCAGCTTTAACGATTGCGTACATGCTCATTGCCTCAGTTCTTCGTGTAATAGTTTCAAGCTTGATTCACGCATAGAGCGCGTTCAGGCAGACGCTAAGGGTACGGATTTCATACCCCATGGGTCAAATTGACCCCTAGATTCACTTCATTTATGAGGCTAGGCGGTGATGACCCCGGAGCTAGCGGCCCTGCGGCGGCGCTTTCCCTTGGGGGTAACGACTGCTTCAGCTTCTTCTGCTGGACTCTCATCATTTAACGTTTCATGAAATTCATGATCCGTTGCTGCATTTTCATCTGCATCTGGTTCTTCAACATCTGGATGATGTGATGACTGTGAATTCACTTGTGGCATCGGTGCCTTCATCTTCACTGGATCCATATGCACATGAATTCCACGTCCATTACATGAGTCACATGTGGTTGAGAAGGCCTCAATCAGGCCTTGTCCCACACGCTTACGAGTCATTTGAACCAGACCTAGTGAGGTTACTTCAGCAACTTGATGCTTGGTGCGATCGCGACCCAGTGATTCAACGAGGCGACGAAGCACGGCATCACGATTTGATTCAAGAACCATATCGATGAAGTCGATAACAACAATTCCACCTAAGTCACGAAGACGAAGTTGACGGGCAATCTCCTCTGCCGCTTCTAAGTTGTTCTTAGTCACTGTCTCTTCCAGGTTTCCACCCTTACCGATGAACTTACCTGTGTTCACATCAATAACAACCATTGCTTCGGTGCGATCGATAACAAGTGAACCACCTGACGGCAGATAGACCTTGCGATCAAATGCCTTAGCTAACTGCTCCTCGACGCGGTAATCAGCAAATAGATCTCCGCTGCCTGAATACTTTTCAATCTTGGCCACAAGTTCTGGAGCGATGGAGCCTAGGTAGGAAGTGATTTCATCCCATGCTTCATTGCCCTGAATGATGAGCTTGCGAAAATCTTCATTGAAGATATCGCGGATAACGCGCACGGCAAGATCTGGCTCTGAGAGCAGAAGCGCCGGTGCATGGAAGTTTGGATTTTCTGACTTCTGGAAAATATCTTCCCATTGCGCTTTCAGTCTTTCCACATCTGCGGTGAGTTCAACTTCAGAGACACCTTCTGCAGCTGTGCGCACAATGACGCCGGCAGTATCAGGGATTAAATTCTTAAGAATCCCTTTAAGGCGAGTGCGCTCTGATTCTGGAAGACGCTTTGAGATTCCGCTCATGCCACCGCCAGGAACATAGACAACATATCGTCCTGGAAGTGAGATTTGGCTAGTTAGGCGTGCACCCTTTTGACCGATCGGATCTTTTGTTACCTGAACAAGTACAGGTTGACCTGTCTTTAAGACCATTTCAATCTTGCGAGGTTCAGATTCAGAAATTCCGGCTGCATCCCAATTAACTTCACCAGCATAGAGAACTGCGTTGCGTCCCTTACCGATATCAACGAAGGCTGCTTCCATCGATGGCAGCACGTTCTGAACGCGACCGAGATAGACGTTACCCACATAGGAGACGTTGGCATTTCTATTGACATAGTGCTCAACCATCACGTTATCTTCAATAACAGCAATCTGAATACGATCTCCGATTTGGCGAACAACCATCTCGCGATCAACATTTTCACGACGAGCTAAGAATTCGCCATCAGTAATAATGGTTCCACGGCGGCGATATGGCTCGCGGTATTCACGAGGCTCACTGCGCCCACGATCGCGATCACGGCGATTACGTGTTCCACGCTCTGTGCGCTCACGTGCTGGACGTTCTGATTTTTCACGAACTTCGCGAACTTTAACGATAGTGACAACACCATCTTCATCAATGACTTCACCTGGTGTGATGCCTTCACCCGTTGCCCGACGGCGACGGCGACGGCGATGCGTGCCACCTTCAGCCGATCCATCCTCGGAATCGCCAGATTCATCATCTGTGCCTTCTTCAGAATCTAAATCATCCGTTGTTTGACCATCAACTTGTGGCTTACGACGACCGCGGCCACCGCGACGGCGACGGCGATTGCGTCCGGTGCGGGAATCTGAATCTTCAGAGTCGGCATCCGATGCAACTGGTTCAGCGCTCTCTTTTGCCGGTGCTTGCTTCTTGGCAGCTTTAGTTGCGCGCTTAGGAGCGACAGCGTCGATCGGAGCAGCTTGAAAGACAGGAACTGGGATCGCGGCAGCTTTCTTACGCGATTTAGGAGCAGCCTCTGTATCAGGTGCTGCACTTTCGGCTCCATCTGCAGTTGTATCAACTGTGGGAACGCCTAATGATTTCTTACTTGATTTCTTAACCGCACGTTTGCGCGGTGATTTTGGCTCGATAGCCATGGCACCAAATCCTTTAGTGCGTACCTGCTTTTTCAATTAGCGATACGCAATCTCGTGGCCCAAAATGTTGCCATCTTGAGCAAAACTCATGTTTTAATCTTTTGTGTAGTCCGCCGCAGGCGCGATAAAGATCGCTGGCCGCGCTGAACTGTTGGCCTAATTATGACAGATAAGTTGGTAGAAAACCTATTTTGAGCGTGAATCAGCCGCGCTGGCGGGCGTGAACATTCTGTAATAGCCCGATTCCGATGAGATTGGCAAACATGCTTGAACCACCATATGACAGGAAGGGCAGTGGAACTCCGGTCATGGGCATCAAGCCCAAAGTCATACCAATATTTTCAAATATTTGAAAAGCAAACCAGGCAATAACTCCGGTACAGACCAGCGTCCCGTAGGGGTCCGTCGATCGTCTAGCAATTCCAAATGCTCGCATGAGAATAGTGAGCAGCAGCAGAATTATCACTGAGCAGCCAACAAAGCCTAGTTCCTCACCGGCCACGGTAAAGATGAAGTCTGTCTGTTGCTCTGGCACAAATCGTCCATTTGTTTGTGGGCCATTAAACAAACCGGTACCAATTAACCCACCAGAGCCGACTGTGATCCGCGCTTGGCGTAATTGATATCCAGCACCCTGTGTGTCAGCGTTAGGGTTAACAAAGGATTGCAATCGCTTGACTTGATAGTCGTTAACAATGCCAGTTTTCGTTGCGACAAATCCACCAATGATTGCCAGCAATATCAGACCGACAATCCACTTCATGGGAGCACCTGAGACGGCCAGAATTGTGACAACTGATGCGCTAATGATGAAGACCGTTCCCATATCTGGCTGACGCAAAATAAGTAGGATGGGAAGAGCGGCAACTGCGAGTGCTTTGAGAATATCGTTTGTGCTCGGTTCATCTGAGTTATGTGTGCGCTCAGATAACAACATGGAAATTCCAATAATGATTGAGATCTTTGCAATCTCAGCCGGTTGAATCTGAAAACCTGCCGGAAGACGGATCCACGCTTTAGCTCCATTAATTTCACTGCCCACTCCTGGAATAAGGACAAGAATTAATCCAAGGACGCCAAAGCCCCAGATAAATGGGGTGTAGGCACGAAGTAGGCGGTAATCAATAATCGTTGTTCCCCAGGCAAGTGCTAAACCAATGACAATGTTAATGACATGTCGCTTGAGGTAGTACTCGGGATCAAGGCCGTTAGCTGAATACCAATCACGCGTAGCTGCGTATACCAACAGGGTTCCGATAATGAGTAGTCCACCGACTGCTGCGCTAAGAATTGGATCAAAGCCGGAAAAGAAAGATTTATTTCGCGACCGACGATATGGATTGCGATTAAGGAATGTACTCATGGCTTTGTCACCGGTAACTCCTTCTTCGCTTTTTCTGGATTTAAAATTGAGGCAGCCGGCTTCTTGGCTGGTGAGATACGAGGCAACTTAATCGGTGGTTTTCCTTTAGGGAATAACGCTAGTTCAGGTTTAACAATATTGCCTTGCACACCGAAGAGAGTCTCATAAATTTCTCGCACACCCACACCTGATGTGCTCGCTCCAAAACCACCTTGGCTGACCATCATGACAACTGCATAACGTGGCTTCTTAGCGGGAGCAAAAGAGGCATACCAAGAGGTATCAGCTTTCTGTGTTCCATTTGAGTTCCTACCAAATACTTGCGCAGTTCCAGTCTTACCTGCTGTTGGCACTGGAAAACGTGAAAAGATTCCGGCCGAGGTTCCAGACAGGGTGACCTCTTGGAGTGCATCATGCAAGAAAGCGATGGTTTGCGAATCGGCTGAGATGTCGCCCAACTCTATTGGTTCAAATGTTTGGATTACCTCTCCTTGCTGACTCACCACAGCTTTGGCGATGGTGGGTTGCCAGATTGTTCCGCCGTTAGCTATCGCTGCATACATTTGAGCTAACTTAATGGGTGTAATCACAGTATCGCCTTGACCGATAGAGAAGTTCACCGCATCACCACCACGGATTTTATCTCCGTCTACGCAATTTTCTTGCGCTAGCTGAAGCAGAAAAGGCGTTTGCTGCGCCTTTGTTGCGCGATCTCTGTAGTTACAGTAAAAATCTCTATTCTGTTCATACCAAGTCTTCTTATACTCGCGGTCAGCAAGTCTTCCAGCTGATTCAGAAGGTAGATCTACACCTGTTCTTACCCCCACCTGAAAGCCCTTGGCAGCGTTAAAGAAGTGGTCATTCGGGTTTGATTTAGGCCGTAAACCACCATCTCGCACCCATTCGTCATATGCAATTTGATACCAAATGGTGTCACACGAAATTGCGATTGCCTTCTTCATCGAAATCGTTCCTTGCGCCTTACTTTCGAAGTTTTGAAAGGCGCGAGTTCCCACTTGCACTTCTGATGGACAGGAATAACTCTTATTCAAGTCATATCCCGCAGCTTTTGCTGCTACTACCGAAACTGCTTTAAAGGTAGAGGCCGGAGCATAGAGTCCCTGTAGCGCCCGGTTCAGTGCTGGTACACCATTGTCTTCGCTATAAAGCGCCTGTGCTTCTTTGATTGTCAGTCCACGTTCAAAAGCATTGGGATCAAAAGATGGATAAGAAGCTAGCGCAAGAACTTGACCGTTTCGAACATCAAGAACGACTGCGGCTCCGCCATCGGCTCGATATCCCATAGAACGTGCACGCTTTACTGCTCCCTCCAGCGCTTTTTCACTGGCAGCTTGGAGTCTGACATCTAAACTTGTCACTAAGTGATTGCCGGCAATCGGCTTCGTATCCTGACTCGTATTCGTCACCGCTTCTTTGCGGTCAACGATAAAAGTTTTTATTCCAGGAACGCCACGTAGATATTCATCGTATTCGATTTCAAGCCCGGTCTTACCAATGTATTCAGAGCGGAAGTAGGTGCGCCCATTAGCACCAGAAAGATCTGCCTCTGTCAGTGGCCCGACATAACCCAGGACATGACTACCGGTGACACCCAGTGTTTGTGGGTAACTTCTAATTGCAACAGGTGTGGCAGAGATTCCGGGATATCGATCTGATCTTTCAACAATGCGCAGCGCAAGTGCTGGATCGGCAGATTTAGTAATAGGAATAGGTTGGAAACGAGAGCCGGTCCAGCAACCAGCACGCACTCCCTTGGGTAACTCACCACATAAGCGCGTGCGCTGCCAGACATCAGCGTATTGAAGTCCTAATAATGTAACGAGCTTTCGTAGCACTGCTACGCCTTTATCGGGCAACTTATCAATCACGGTGCGATCAACAGTAATTGCCAGGGCAACCTTGCTCACCGCCAGCGGAACGCCGGAGGAATCAACGATAAATCCGCGGTTTGCCGGGGTGGCAACATCGCGACTTTGAATACTAAGTGCGGCATCGCGATAGGTAGGACCTGCTGCAACTTGAAGATAAAAGAGACGGCCAAGGAGTGCGACCATGAGAGAGACAAAAAATATTTGAATCACTAACAAACTTAAGCGTGAGCGTTGATTCATAAGAGTGATCTAGTTCCGAAGACATTTGCATGTATGAAGGCAAGGATTTTAAGAACCAGTGGTGAGACTATCGCCGTCCAAAATGCTGATCCCGCCAGTAGAAATGCGATGTGGGAAATACTTCCTAACTCTTGTCCGAGTAGAAACCCAAGTAGTAAGAAAACAAATTGACTGGCCACGACTCCCACGGTTGTTATCAGGACGATGTTGATGGGATTAGAACGGATGTTGTCATCGCCATAGCCTAAAAATGCAACGCCATATCCGGCCAAAATCAGAACAAGAGTCCAGTGACCCATTGGACCAGGAGAACTTTGCGAAAGATCCATCAAAATGCCGGCACCGAAACCGGTAAGAGCGCCAATTTCTGGCGTGCTCAGCGTTGCCCAGATCAGGGTGGAGATGAGAAGGAGTGAGAAACCACCGAGTGGCAATCTGAGTTGAGTGATAAAGGCCTCTTGCAATACATAGATAAAGAGAAAGATTGGGATTGAAAGCAGATATCTACGGATTGTCATAGTTCCATCATGGCTCTGTGCTGGCAGACGGAGATGGAGCAGGTGTTGCATAAATAGTCACTGTAGGAAGTGGAGTGGGGACAGGTTTAGGCGGTACCAATGCATCTCGAGGATCAGATTCCGGCTTTGCGATCACAACTGCGACAACACCCAAGGTGGAGAAGTTGGCATAGAACCTTACTTCGGCAGTTTGGGTGACAGCGCCCGGTGAATTATCAACCGAAGTTACTTCCCCAATTGGTACTCCCGGAACAAAGGGGCGTCCGCTATCACTTCCACGAGCAAGGAGTGCATCCCCCGCTTTCACAGTTGTGGTGTTATCAAGCAACTGTAAGACGCCACGGCGCGAGCCTTGCCCGCTCAGGATTCCGATCTGTTCTGACTTCGCAATACGTGCACCAATTCTAAATGCTGGATCTGATGCAAGTTGGACCAGAGAGCTATCTGGATATGCAATCTTCACAACTCCAACCAGACCATAACCAGAGATCACGGTCATGTTGCTACGAATTCCTGAACTTGTGCCGGCATCAATAGTAATTGTCTGTGTAAATGATGTAGTGGGGCCTTGTGAAATAACTTTTGCATTGACAACTTTATATCCACCGCCACCAGCGAGGTTTAGCACGCTCTTTAATTGTTTCAGTCGCGCATCGGCGGTTTTTCGATTAAGCAGAGTGTTACGCAGCGTCTCATTTTCAGCCTTGAGTTTCTCAATTTGGTTGCGGGTGCGCCCCAAGTGAGTGACATCAGATGCAAAATTACGAAATGGAGTCAGCGCCCAAGAGCCAAATTTTTGCACCGGAGTGAGAGCGGTCTGTGTTCCTGTGCGCACGCCACCAATTACTGATACGCCACGTAGATCCAAAGTAATTAGGAAGAGTGAAGTAACAATTAATACGATGATGAGTAAGCGACCACGGTTGTCGCCGCCGTAGCGCACTGTTAACTACCTATCGACGAGGCTCGGAGATCAAAACCTTTTCAAGGGCTTCAAACTCTTCAATGCATTTTCCGGAGCCTTCAACGACGGCGTCCAGCGGACGGTCTGCAATGTGAATTGGCATTCCAGTCTCTTTGCGAAGTCGCTCATCGAGTCCCTTAAGAAGTGCGCCGCCACCTGTAAGAACGATGCCGCGATCCATGAGATCTGAGGAAAGCTCTGGTGGGCACTTATCAAGAGTTGCCTTTACTGCGTTAATGATTTGATTGACCGGCTCTTCTAGTGCTTTGCGAATTTCAGCAGCTGTAACGACGATGGTCTTGGGAAGTCCGGTTGCCAGGTCGCGACCGCGAATTTCAGCATCATTTTCACCCTGAAGTGGGTATGCCGAACCGATAGCCATCTTGATCTCTTCGGCGGTGCGCTCACCCAAAAGTAGTGAGTATTCGCGCTTGGTCCAGTTAATAATCGATTGATCAAGCTCATCGCCACCAATACGAATTGATAGCGCGGTGACGATTCCGCCCAATGAAATCACGGCAACTTCAGTAGTTCCGCCACCGATATCTACCACCATATTTCCGGTTGGTTCGTGGATGGGAAGACCGGCACCGATTGCAGCAGCCATCGGCTCTTCAATAATGTAAACCTTACGAGCACCTGCGGCATAGCCAGCATCTTTAACAGCGCGCTGTTCCACACCGGTAATTCCTGATGGAACACAAACAACAATACGTGGCTTAGCAAGATAGCTACGACGATGCACTTTTTGAATAAAGTAACGGAGCATGCGCTCGGTTGTGTCGAAGTCTGCAATCACACCATCTTTAAGTGGACGAATGGCAACGATGTTGCCAGGTGTGCGACCAATCATCTTCTTAGCTTCAAGTCCAACAGCTAAAATGCCGCCAGTATCTTGGTTAATAGCTACAACTGAAGGCTCATTAAGAACGATGCCACGACCTCGAACATAAACAAGGGTGTTTGCAGTTCCTAGGTCAACGGCCATATCGCGGCCTATGAATGACATTCTGTTAGACATTTATTTCCCCTCAAAGAAGATAGCTATTTCACGTGCAGCAGATTCGGGTGAATCAGAGCCGTGA
This sequence comes from Candidatus Planktophila versatilis, assembly GCF_002288265.1. Taxonomy (NCBI): domain Bacteria; kingdom Bacillati; phylum Actinomycetota; class Actinomycetes; order Candidatus Nanopelagicales; family Candidatus Nanopelagicaceae; genus Candidatus Planktophila; species Candidatus Planktophila versatilis. The sequence goes on from NZ_CP016778.1 coordinate 892,344, forward strand.
ACAATATTTTGCACAACCTTAGTTCCTTGATCGCGAGCAAGATCTCCACGGATCGTTCCGGGCGCTGCCACTGTTGGATCAGTTACTCCTGCCAATGATCTAAATCCCTCTATCACGCGATTTCCCTGCGCAACGATGGCAACAATGGGACCTGACATCATGAACTCAACGAGTGGTTCAAAGAATGGCTTACCTTGATGTTCGGCGTAATGCTTTTCAAGAAGTGCTCGATCTGCTTGCAACATCCGCATCGCTGCAATGGTGTATCCCTTAGCTTCAATACGAGCAATTACTTCGCCAACTAATCCACGCGCAACACCATCTGGCTTAACCAGGACGAGGGTTTTTTCTAGGCTCACAGGGGTCAGTCTATTAGGCGTCAGGAGTGCGTGTCGCCATCAGCGCAGCGCGAGCAGCCTCACCCTTGCGACCCACAATGATGGCGGCAATCCAGAGTCCCCCGAAAATCAGGCCCACGATAGCCATCGATGGCACCACCACGGCATAACCGATCATCAAGATTTGCAAGATAGAGCCAAGAATCCACCCGGCTCGTTTCTTTAATAGCCCTGGGGTGAGAAGAAGAAGTATCGCAATAACTGCGCCAGCCACAATTGTCGATGCCTCGTGATTATCTTTGGCAAGCAGCATGGCAAAACCCATGATGAAAAATTCCATTACCAATACTGCCGAACCTAGAACGCGCATTACTTATCTACCTTTGCAAATTTCTTTCTCAGAATTCTACGCGCATCCCCTGCTGTGACAACAGAGCCAGTAACCAAAATCCCGATGGTCTCATCACTGAGCGGCCGGATCGTATCCTTAATCGCCTTGTCCAGGGCGTCAGCTAACTTCTCGTGCGCAAAGACGCGATCATGTCCGAAGATTTCAATAGCCATCTTTTCTAGCTCGTCAATATTTGTTGAGCGCACAGAACTATTGGTCGTAACGATGATGGAGTCCATCACCTGCTCAAGTTCCAGCAAAATCCCCCGAATATCTTTATCGCCCATCGGCGCAACCACTCCGATAATTTCATCAAAGGTAAACTCACTTTGAATCGTCTCGGCAATCGCTGCAGCCCCATGCGGATTATGCGCCGCATCTAAAATGATGGTCGGATCTCGGTGGAGCACTTCACAGCGCCCAGGAGATGTCACAGCGGCAAATCCCGCGCGCACCGCCTCGATATCTAACTCTTGGTCGCCAAAGAATGCCTCCACTGCCACAAGTGCGGCCGCAGCATTTGATGCTTGGTGTTTGCCATGCAAAGGCAAGAAGATATCTTCATATGTATCTTGAGCCCCACGAATAGTTAACAACTGCCCACCGACTGCAACCGAACGTGACATCACTGCATATTCAATGCCTTCGCGCACAACATCTGCGCCCACCGATGCTGCTCGCTTGAGTAACTCTTTCGCAGCTTCCGGCTCTTGTTGGGCAAGAACAATGAAACCAGATTCTTTAATGATGCCCGCTTTCGTCTGCGCAATCTCGGCCAGCGTTTCACCCAAATATTCAGTGTGATCTAGGTCGATTGGCATCAGAACTGAAACATCTGCCAGAACAACATTGGTGGCATCCCACTCGCCTCCCATGCCTACTTCAATCACACCCACATCGATTGGATGCTCGGCAAAAGCAGCGAAAGCAAGGGCGGTGAGGGCTTCAAAGTATGAAATGGGATGTTCGAATTTCGAATCCATCATGTCAATGTATGCGGCAATATCGTTGTAAGAAAAGATCAGTGCTTGCGCATCTATTGGTTCACCGTTGATTGCAATTCGCTCCACAAAACTTTCCAGGTGCGGGCTAGTAAATCGCCCAGTACGCAAGCCCATCTCAAAGAGAAGTGAATCAATCATGCGCGATGTGGTGGTCTTTCCGTTTGTGCCACCAATGTGAATGGTGGGATAAGTAAGTTGCGGAGACCCTAAAACATCGACAAGTGCTGCAATTCTCTCTAGTGATGGCTCGATCTGCGTTTCCGGCCAGCGAGTGAGCAGCGCTTTCTCGATAGTGTCGAGCAGCTCTTGGTCCTGCGGTGTTATCTCACTCATTTATTTAAGCGCTGCAAGCTGGGCTGTGATCCGCTCAATATCACTTGTTGTCATGGCAAGTCTTTCTTTAATTTCCTTCACCACATCTGCCGGAGCCTTGGCCATAAATCCTTCATTATTTAACTTCACTTCAGCTGTCTTTAGATCTTTTTGGGCAGTGGCAAGGTCTTTGGTAAGTCGGGTGCGCTCTGCTGCAACATCTACCGTGCCAGAGAGATCGAGTTCAACTTTGATTGCGCCAATTTCAACAGAAGCACTAGGAGTGAACTCAGTGAGTTCTAATTTAAGCAAGAATGCCATCGCAGTTGCATAGGCAGACACATCAGCCGGTGCAATAAATCGACCCGGAATCTTCGCACTTGGTTTCACACCTTGGTCATTACGAAAGCGGCGAACTTCGGTAATGACTTTTTGAAGTTCTCCCACAAGTGTTTCTGCCTTCTTATTGATATGGGCAGGATCTGCTACTGGCCATTGCGCTGTGACAAGAGTTTGACCACCCGTAAATGTGGTCCACAGTTCTTCAGTAATAAATGGCATCACCGGGTGCAACAGGCGGAAGAGTGTGTCCAGCACATGACCGAGCACGCGCTGGGATGCAGCCGCGTTACCAGAAGCAAAAGCTTCTTTAGAGAGCTCCAGATACCAGTCGCAGAGGTCATCCCATGCAAAGTGATAAACCACTTCGCAGGCACGAGCAAACTCATAGCGTTCAACTAAGTCGGTGTATTCAGCAGTTGTTTCACTTAAACGCGAAAGCACCCACTTATCGATCTCTGACAAGCTTTCCATCGCTGGCAACGGACCTTGAACAGTTGCCCCGTTCATCATCGCAAAGCGTGTTGCATTCCAGAGTTTGGTGGCAAAGTTACGAGAACCTGCAATCCAATCTTCGGCCAGGGCCTGATCTTTACCGGGATTTGATCCGCGGGCCAAGGTAAAGCGCAGCGCATCGGCCCCGTACTTATCAATAAATTCAAGTGGGTCGACCACATTGCCGCGAGATTTAGACATCTTCTTGCCGTATTGATCGCGCACCAAACCATGCAAGACGATGGTGTGGAAAGGTGGCACGCCATCCATAGCAAAGAGCCCAAACATCATCATGCGTGCTACCCAGAAGAATAAAATGTCATAACCAGTAACAAGAACACTCGTTGGGTAAAACTTCTTCACATCTGCGGTGTTATTCGGCCAGCCGAGAGTGGAAAAAGGCCAGAGCGCGGATGAGAACCAAGTGTCTAGGACATCGGGATCTTGGGTATATCCAGCGGGCGCTTTTTCACCAGGACCAACTACAACTACTTCGCCATTGGGTCCATACCAGACTGGAATTCGATGGCCCCACCAGAGCTGGCGCGAGATACACCAATCATTTAAATTATCGACCCAATCAAAGTAACGAGGTGCCAGCTCTTCTGGTTCAATCTTTACTCGACCATCGCGGACGGCATCGCCTGCTGCCTTCGCAAGTGTTTCCACCTTTACAAACCATTGCTTTGAAAGACGCGGCTCCACTGTTGTTTCACACCGTGAGCAATGTCCGACTGCGTGAATGTAAGGACGCTTCTCAGCAACAATCCGTCCCAGCTCGCGCAGCTTTGCGACAACTGCCACGCGCGCATCAAAGCGATCCATGCCATCGAATTCTGTGCCCGTTCCATCCATCACACCGTGCTCGTTCATGATGACAACAAAAGGAACATTGTGGCGAAGAGCCATTTCAAAGTCGTTCGGGTCGTGGGCTGCAGTGACCTTCACCGCGCCAGTACCAAAGTCAGGGTCAACTAGTTCATCGGCGATGATGGGGATCATGCGATTAACCAATGGCAGCATCACTTCGGTGCCAATCAGGTGTTTGTAGCGAGGATCATCAGGGTGCACAGCCACTGCGCCATCGCCCATCATTGTTTCCGCGCGCGTAGTTGCAACGACAATGCTCTGCTCACCATCGCCATAGCGAACTGAGACAAATTCGCCAGCATCATCTTGATGTTCTACTTCAATATCAGAAAGGGCGGTAAGGCAACGCGGGCACCAGTTAATGATTCGCTCTGCCCGATAGATCAGCCCTTGATCAAATAATTTCTTAAATATTGTTAAAACAGCCTGCGAAAGATTCTCATCCATTGTGAAAGCTTCGCGAGACCAATCCACGCTATCGCCAAGTCGCTTCATCTGTCCGAGAATTTGTCCGCCAGATTCAGCCTTCCACTCCCACACTTTCTTCACAAAATCTTCGCGACCTAAATCATGGCGAGTAAGTCCCTTAGTTGCCAATTGTTTTTCCACAACATTCTGCGTTGCAATTCCGGCATGGTCCATTCCAGGAAGCCAGAGCGCTTCAAAACCTTGCATGCGCTTCATGCGGGTTAAGCAATCTTGCAGAGTTTGATCGAGTGCGTGACCGATATGTAAATTGCCGGTGACATTGGGAGGTGGAATAACGATGGTAAATGGTTCTTTAGATGAGTTGGCATCAGCTGTGAAGTAACCAGCGTCTAACCACTTTTTATAGAGCGGGCCTTCGATTTCACTCGGCGTAAATGCCGGTGCTAGCTCGCGCTTTTCTAAAGACATGGAGCGCAGTCTAGTTTACCTTTACGCGCTTTTCTCCTCTGTGTTCTTCTCACGACGAGAAGCGCGCTTAGCAATATCACCGGTACGTGGCAGCAAGGTGGGGGCTGCGCTATCTGTGATGCAACTCTTTTCGATGATTACCTTGGCGACATCTGTGCGGCTCGGGATCTCATACATGACCCCAAGTAATACTGATTCCATGATGGCGCGTAGTCCGCGTGCACCAGTTCCGCGAATGAGAGCAAGGTCGGCCACCGCTTCCAGGGCTTCCTCTGAAAATTCGAGTTCCACATCATCTAGATCAAAGAGCTTCCGATATTGCTTTACTAGCGCATTCTTTGGTTCGGTAAGAATCTGCATTAGAGCTGGCTTATCAAGATTTTCAACGCTGGTAAGAACTGGCAGGCGACCAATGAATTCCGGGATCATTCCGAACTTAAGTAAATCCTCTGGCATGACATCGGCAAAGATATCTCTGCGATTCTTCTCTTCGGCAGTCTGAAGTTCAGCACCGAAACCAACACCGGCAGAGCCGCTGCGTGATTCAATAATTTTATCTAGGCCCGCAAATGCGCCCCCAACAATAAAGAGAACGTTTGTTGTATCAATCTGGATAAATTCTTGATGTGGGTGCTTGCGACCACCTTGTGGTGGAACAGATGCAACCGTTCCTTCCAGGATCTTAAGCAAGGCTTGCTGCACACCTTCACCTGAAACATCGCGAGTAATGGATGGGTTTTCAGATTTGCGAGCCACCTTATCGATTTCATCGATATAGATGATTCCGGTTTCTGCCTTTTTCACATCGTAATCTGCCGCCTGCAAAAGCTTAAGCAAGATGTTCTCAACATCTTCACCGACATAACCTGCTTCAGTGAGGGCGGTGGCATCTGCAATTGCAAAGGGAACATTGAGCATACGTGCCAGAGTTTGCGCCATCAGTGTCTTGCCGCAGCCTGTAGGACCAAGGAGGAGAATGTTTGATTTAGCTAATTCGATTCCATCTTCATTGCGCGAATCTCCAGATTGCACGCGCTTGTAGTGGTTATAGACAGCAACTGAAAGTGACTTCTTTGCCCGATCTTGGCCAATCACATATTGATCAAGGAATTCAAAGATTGCCTGTGGCTTAGGAAGTTCGCTAAGTCCGAGTGAGGAAGCTTCGGAAAGTTCTTCAACGATGATCTCATTACAGAGTTCAATACATTCATCGCAGATATAGACGCCCGGACCTGCAATAAGTTTCTTAACCTGCTTCTGAGTTTTGCCGCAGAAGGAGCACTTGAGGAGGTCGTTAGCTTCGCCAATTCGGGTGGACATGGGTGTAAGGATAGTTTTGATAGTGAAAAATTGCGCGCGAAATCAAGCCTGACTTTGTTCGCCTATAGGTGAATATGGAGGCAATTTCGACTTCATCTCTTTCACTCCTGGCACCAGAAGTACCAATGCGCAGATTGCCAGATGAAAGACTGCGACGCCGATGAGCAACTCTTTCTCGCCAAAGATATTCACCAGCGGGCCAACTAAAGCCATACCCAGTGGCATCAGCCCCATCGTGCCCATGTAATCCAAACTAAATACTCGTCCCTGATATTCAGCCGGCACTTCACGTTGCACAGATGTTGACCAGAATGCTTCCCACGGCCCCACTGAAAAACCGGCAAGCAGATAAGCAAAAAGAATTAAGGGCGCAGAAGAAGGAAATGCCAGAATAAGAGGGGCAAAGATAAATAGCCCCCACACAACGACTGAGACCAACCCTTCATTTTTCACCTTCCACTTGATAAAGATGACTGCAGAGATCGCTCCCCCCACACTAAAGAGCGCCGCCGATGCTGCATATACCGAGGCATCACCAAATTCACGCTTGGTAATGACAGGAAGCAGAACGTTCTCAACACCGATAACCAGCATCAATTGCACAGATGCCATCACGATCATCGCGGCAATCCACTTGTAGTACCAGACGACTCGAACACCCTCTCGCAAATCTTGCACGAAGTGGTTTTTCACATTGTCATTTTTTGCAATCGGACCTTCATCAATACGCACCAGAATTGCTGCCCCTGCCAAAAAGAAGATGGAGCATGCAACATAGGTTGCGTGAGTTCCGAGTGCGACAAGCAGTACTCCGGCAACACCAGGACCGGCAATCTGTGATGTGCGCAGGGCAATTCCGCGAAGCACATTTCCAGCAGGCAACAAATGATCAGGCAAGATGCTTGGCATGAGTGCTTGCGCTGCCGGTGCACCAAAACCATCAGAGATTCCCATCAGCACAACAATCAGACCCAATATCCACATCGAAATTTGCGCAGGATCTATAAAGACAACCACTGAGCCAATGACTGCTCGAAAACCATCGGCTGCAATCAGAACTGTCTTTCTAGGTAGTCGATCCACAACAACCCCACCTACCGGAGAAAAGAGAACGCCGGAGAGAACTCGCGCGCCGAGAATTAGACCCAGGGTGGTGATAGTTCCACCGGCATCAAGGATGGTGACAGCAAGTGCGATTGGAAAGGCTGACATCGCAAGAATGGTCAGGATCGTTGAGATCCATAAGTTGCGATATGCCGGGTATGAGAAAAGAGCGCCGGGTTCGAAATATTTCTTTAGCATTTTCGAACCAGACGCCCCTTTAGTGAAATTGTGTGCTTAAGGCTTTGCCTTACGTGAAGCCATCACCTTATCGATGATTCCGTATTCCACTGCCTCTGCAGCTGTCAGAATCTTGTCACGCTCAATATCTTTCTCAATCTCTTCCACAGTCTTATTGGAGTGCTTGGCAAGCATGGTCTCGAGTAATCCACGCATGCGAAGAATTTCGCGTGCTTGAATTTCAATATCTGATGCCTGTCCGCCACCTTCTGATGAAGGTTGGTGAATCAAGATACGTGAGTGCTCTAGGCCATAGCGCTTACCTTTTGTGCCACCAGCCAAGATGATTGCGGCAGCTGATGCTGCTTGGCCAAGACAAATTGTTGTGATGTCTGGGCGAACAAATTGCATGGTGTCATAAATTGCGGTGAGTGCAGTAAATGATCCACCCGGTGAGTTAATGTAGATCGAGATATCGCGATCTGGATCCATTGACTCCAAAGTCAGAAGCTGGGCCATCACATCGTTTGCCACAGTGTCATCAATTGCCTGACCAAGGAAGATGATGCGCTCTTCGAATAACTTTGTATATGGGTCTAAGCGCTTAAAACCATAGGCGGTCTTCTCTTCAATTGTTGGAAGAACGTAGCGGTTCGTAATTTCTTGAATGTGCTTCATTACTTCTTACCTCCCGCGATTTGGCCTTCATTTGATGCGATGTGATCGATAAATCCATAGGCAAGTGCATCCTTGGCATTAAACCAATTATCGCGATCTGAATCAGCAATAATCTTGTCTAGCGGTTGCCCGGTGTGCTTGGCATTGAGTTCAGACATCGTCTGCTTGGTAATAGCCATCTGCTCTGCCTGAATCCGAATATCTGTTGCAGTTCCGCCAATGCCACCTAGCGGTTGGTGCATCAAGATTCGAGCGTTTGGTGTTGCATAACGCTTGCCAGGTGCGCCAGCTGTAAGAAGGAATTGACCCATTGAGGCAGCCATTCCCATGGCAACTGTTGCAACATCGTTTTTGATGTAATGCATCGTGTCATAAACAGCCATACCGGCAGTTACTGATCCACCAGGTGAGTTGATGTATAGGTAAATGTCTTTCTCAGAATCTTCAGCAGCTAGTAACAACATCTGCGCGCAGATGGCGTTGGCCATCTCATCGCGCACTTCACCAGCAAGAAAGATGATTCGCTCACGGAGTAAGCGACTATAAATCTGATCGCCTAGTCCAAATGGCTCTGAACCAACTGAGCGCGCTACAGGCGTGTTCTCCTGTGGGTTAATAACATCCACGTTTCATCCTTCCAATAACTTTCCCTTGTATTGACCTTAACAATTACCGCGCCAATTTGCTTCCCAAATATGAGAGATAGGCGCTAAAAACTCTGATGTTCGCTTACGGCTAAAGAGTTACTCGGCTTCGGGCGCTGCTGGCTGACCTTGTGCTGGGCGAAGGGCTTCAAGATCAATCACTTGGCCGGACTTGTCGACAACTGAGACACGACCCAACACTGATGCAAGTGCCTTCGCGCGAGTTACCTCAGCAACTACCTGGCTAATTTGTCCAGCTTTTTGTAGCTCCTGTGCAAATTGCTCCGGACCCATTCCATAACGCTGTGACATACGAATGAGATATTCGGTGAGTTCGATTTCAGAGACTTGAACTTCTTCCACCTTCACTATGGCATCAAGTAGGAAATCAGATTTAATTGAGGCGCGAACCTGGCCATCTACTTCAGCGCGGTGTTCGGCATCTTCCATCCGAGATTCACCCGCAAGGTGCTCATTCACTTCTTCGAGCACAATCTCATCTGGAACTGGGATATCAAGATCTGCCAGTAACTTTTCTAGAAGTAGGTCGCGTGCTTGCGCGCCTTGTTCCATCTTCTTCACTCGTGATAAACGCTCTGCGATATTCTCTTTCAGCTCAGCTAAAGTATCGAATTCAGATGCAAGTTTGGCAAATGCATCATCGGCTGCTGGTAGCTCGCGCTCTTTTACCGCCTTCACACCGATTTCAACATCGCCCTTTTCGTCATCTTTTTGACCAACGAGTTGGGTGGTAAATGTCTTGTTATCCCCCGCGCTCATTCCAACGAGTGCTTCATCTAGTCCGTCAATCATGCGATTAGAGCCAACTTCATAGGAAATCTCATTCGCTTTTCCACCATCTACTTCAGCGCCATCAATACGGGCTGTGAGATCGATAGTGACAAAGTCACCAGATTGTGTGGCACGCTCAACCGTGTTTAAGGTTCCAAAGCGAGCGCGAAGCTCATCTACCTGCTCATTGATATCAGTATCTGCGACAACAACATCATCTACTGTGACAGTGATCTTGGAAAAGTCTGGAAGCGTCACTTCTGGGCGCACATTTACCTCAACGGTAAAGATGAGCTTGTCGTTATCGACAAATTCCTTCACATCAACAGTGGGGCGTCCCACAACGAGCACGTCATGCTCACGCGCAGCTTTGCCATAGAACTCAGGCAGAGCGGTATTAATCGCCTCATCAATAACCGTTCCACGTCCCACGCGCTGATCAATCATCGCTGCCGGAACTTTGCCCTTACGAAAACCTGGGATGTTTACCTGTGTTGCCACCTTCTTATATGCAGCTGCAACATGGTTAGTTAGCTCTGCATAAGGAACTTCAACTTCTAAACGAACGCGAGTGGCAGAAAGTGTCTCAACGGTGCTTTTCACGAAGTGCTCCTATTAGTTAATGACAGCTGTAATACTGTGAAGAAATTCTGGTCGGGGCGGGGAGATTCGAACTCCCGGTCTCCTGCTCCCAAAGCAGGCGCGCTAGCCACTACGCTACGCCCCGAGGCGCAACAACGGAGTCTAGAGTAATTTTTTACTCTGAGTTACACACCCTGTACGCTCATCCTTCGCACCACTCGCGGGTGTAGCTCAATGGTAGAGCCCCAGCCTTCCAAGCTGGCCATGCCGGTTCGATCCCGGTCACCCGCTCCATGTTTTTAGTTAATGATTCCGACCTTCTGGAGAAAAATCCGGCCCGAAAAAGTAACTCCCGATTCCGCGGAAGACTCTCCAGTTACGTCAATGAGATTTACTGTCAAAGATGAAACTGTGCCTGCTGTCTTAATGGTTCCAGTTATTGTGACTCCATACACAGTGCTTTTCCCAGCCAAAGTTACCAACTTTGAGCGAGACGCAGAAAAATTGTAGGTTGGAGTCTCCCCTGTTGAGCTAACTCCGGCTGCAAAATCTAGATATGTTGCTGAAGCTTCCCCCGTCAAGTAAATCTGAAAGAAGTATGACGAGTTAATAGCAAGACTTCCGAAGGCTGATGACGAAGCCACTCCAAGAGGGGTGCTTGTGTTTATTGTGAAGTTGCCAATTGATATTACTTTTACCTCAGACGTACCCGCAGACCCAGCAGTCCCTGTTTCCCCTTGTGCACCAGCTGCTCCCGTTAAACCAGTTGCACCTGTTGAACCTGTTGGTCCACTTGGGCCGATGCTTCCCGCAGCACCTGATGCTCCGGTTGCACCCGTTGCACCTGCAGCTCCCGTTGCACCTGGTGTTCCTCCACCTGAACCAGAAGATCCTGCGGCACCTGCAGGTCCGGCAGGTCCGGCTGCACCTGTTAGTCCACGTTCACCTTGTGGCCCAACTGAACCAACGCTATTTGCATTATTGGTGCCAATTTTTGCATCGGATCCATTCTTTCCATCACTACCTGTGACACCTGTTGCGCCAATAGGTCCTTGCAAGTTCTGTGGCAGTGGCCATTTACCTTTCGCTTTTGGTCCATAAATGAGAAGACTTCGGGTATCAATATAAAAATCGCCATTGATGCCCAGTGAAGTAATTGGCAGACCTTTGCCATTAAGAATTGTGTTTGGAATTGAGGCTGCTGTTCTACCGGCAGCACTTGCTGAAATCACTGATGTGGATGTTGTAAGAATTGCAATAGTAACTAGGACGGCTATTCGTGATGCTCTCACTGGTGACCCCTTCACACTAGGTTGTCCACCCAGTGTGAAGTGGCACCAGGCTTGCCAGAATCGGAGAATCCCCTACCAGCACACAGGAAGGGCGTGCGTGTAGGGGAAAAACTCACAGATTTCACATGAAAACTCGCATGAGCCTCGCAGGCTATCCAAGTATCTTTCTGAGCCTAGGACGCTTTAGTACAACCAAGTCGAGGCGAGGGCTTTGGCACAGAGCAAGAGAGTGGGGGCATGCGAATGTCAACAAAGAAAAGGATTGCAACAATTGTTATTACAACTGTTGCACTTACGGCAGGAACTGTTGGTGTTTCAACAGCCTCAACAAAAGCAACACGTATCTCAATTACCAATCCAAGTGCTAACGGTGTCAAGGGTCCTCGAGGGATAGACCTTGCCGCCACACTTTCCGCACTTGTCACAAAGGGCACAATCACACAAGCACAGGCAGATGCAATCATTGCCGCAGCTGATGCAGCCAAGGTAGCTGCAGAAGCAGCACGCACTGCAGCCCGTGCTGCAGCAGAGCTGGCTAAGCCTTTGAAGGCTGAAAAGATGGCAGAGCTTGCACTGATCTCAACAACAATCGGTATCGACTCAGCAACCATCAAGTCGCGCCTTGCCGCAGGAGAAACTCTTGCGACAATCGCGGGGCCTAAGAAAGATGCGTTGATTGCGGCACTGGTTGCAGATGAGACCAAAAGAATCGATGCTGCGGTCACAGCTGGGAAATTAACTGCCGCACAGGCAACATTTCTTAAAGATCGTCTTGTTGCTCACATAACTGAAGAAATCAATGAAGTTCGCACCGCAGGACCAAAGGGTGGCTTTAAAGGCGGATTCGGTCACAAGGGAAAAGGTGATTTTGAGAAGGCTCCAAGAATGCCAGCTCCAAGAGCAACAACTGCGGCAATCGCATAACTAGTTTGACTATGTAGTACCTCCTTGGGTAAAAACCCCGCCATGCGAAAGTGTGGCGGGGTTTTCACATGCCCGCCCCCGCACATGCTTAAATTGCGCATGCGCATTCACATCGGCAGCGATCACGCCGGCCTTGATTTCAAGAACGAATTGATTACACACCTTGTTGTTAATGGCCACGATGTGACTGACCACGGGCCCTATGAATATGACGCACTCGATGATTACCCAGATTTCTGCATCCCATGCGCCGAAGCTGTGGCTAAAGATTCCACCTCACTGGGAATAGTTCTAGGTGGTTCCGGTAATGGTGAACAAATTGCTGCCAATAAAGTCAAGGGCGTGCGTGCCGCACTTGTGTGGAGCATTGAGACCGCCAAACTTGCCCGCGAACATAACAATGCAAATGTGATTTCCTTAGGGCAAAGGCTTCATGATGCGGATTTTGTAAAGCAGTTAATTGATACCTTCATCGCAACAAAGTTTCCTGGCGATGAACGCCATGTGCGCAGAATTGATAAGATTAGTAACTACGAAGTAACAGGTGAGATTTAAGCCTTAAAGTATCGAAGATCGGTTACTTGATGATCTTTGGTTATGCCTTGCCCTTCAAATCGAGTGACTGGTCTCCATTCAGGGCGCGCTACTACTCCCCCAGTAAACAAGGGGCTGGGCGTTAAAACTTCCTGAATATATTCGGCATAGGGCACCCAATCTGTTGCAATATGGATATAGCCGCCTGTTTTAATCTTGGGGTGAATAAGTTTTAAGAATTCATTGTTCACAATGCGCCGCTTGTTGTGGCGCTTTTTCGGCCATGGATCTGGAAAAAACAGATGAATCGCATCTACTGAATTATCGGCAATCATGGTTTTGAGAATCGGGTGGGCATCGCCTTCAATAATTCTGATGTTAGCAAGTTCAAGTTCTTCAATTCGGGCCATCAATTTTCCAATGCCAGGCTTATGAACTTCCACTGCAATAAATCCGGTATCAGGAAAATCTCTGCCTATCAGGGCAGTTGCCTCGCCCATGCCGAAACCGATCTCGAGAACTATTGTCTTTGAGGTGGGAAAGAGGGCCGGGATATCGATGAAATCTTCGGAGTACTGCATTCCATAAATCCCCCAGTATTTATCCAGGGCGCTCTGCTGTGGAGCGGTGATGCGAGACCCACGTAAGCGATATGTGCGTACCGAGTCTTGTTCCATTGCACAATCCTAACCTCTGACGAATCATCGAGTTGGTGGTTGGATATGCTCTCTTGCATCATGCACTGAAGGAGCACCCGTGCCAGGCACAAATATCAAGCAGGTAGAAGCCACCGAACGTTCGGCAATCATTAAGGTTGCTAGCTATGCCATTGATTTAGATCTGACTACTGGTGCGGAAAACTTTCGGGTGAAGACCACTGTGAAATTTGCTGGTCTTAAACCAGGTGCAACTACCTATATCGATTGCGTGGGTGCGCGGGTAATAAGTGCCAAGCTCAATGGCGCAGATTTTGACCCACGCTTTGATGGCGAGACTATTTATCTTCCAGCCCTTGCGGCAGAGAACATTCTTGAGATCGAACACGATGGTGTGTATTCCAATTCTGGTGAAGGCCTGCACCGATTTGTTGACCCGGCAGATGATGAGGTCTATCTCTACACCCAGTTTGAAACCGGCGATGCCCGCCGGATGTATGCCTGCTTTGATCAACCAGATCAGAAGGCGACATTTGCGATCAGCACCATCACTCCCGACCACTGGGAAATAATTTCAAACTACGCAATCGAATCAACAAAGGATCTTGGTGGGAAGAAAAAATTCACTCAGTTTGCTACTTCGCAAGTGATCTCTACCTACGTCACCGCCATCGTGGCCGGTGCCTATACCTCTGTGCACGATGAATACAAAGGCGAGAAGACGATTCCACTAGGCATCTATGCCCGTAAATCATTTTTTAAGCACGTTGATGCAGCGAACATATTTGAAGTCACCAAGCAAGGCTTTGCCTACTTTGAGAAGACTTTCGGTCTTGCCTATCCATTTGGCAAGTATGACCAGATTGCGGTTGCCGAATATAACTGGGGCGCCATGGAGAACGTCGGCTGTGTTACTTTCCATGAAGATGTATTGATCTTTAGATCTAAGGTCACAGAGCGAAACTATGTAAGTAGGGCAACAACTATCCACCACGAGATGGCGCATATGTGGTTTGGCGACTTGGTCACCATGCAATGGTGGAATGACCTATGGCTCAATGAATCTTTTGCCGAGTGGGCTTCCTATCAATCGGTGAGTGAATCAACTAAATACACCGAGGCCTGGACTGAGTTCAATTCACTACGAAAGAACTGGGCTTATCGCGTAGATCAGCTCACGACTACCCACCCGATTGCCACCGAGATGGAAGATCTGGATGCTGTGCGCACCAACTTCGATGGCATTTCCTATGCCAAGGGCGCATCGGTATTGCAACAACTTGTCGCACATGTGGGTCGAGATAATTTCATTACCGGACTTCGCCGCTACTTTGCTAAGCACGCCTTTGGTAATACAACGCTGAAGGATTTAATTGATCAGCTCGAAGCTGCCTCCGGGCGCGACCTCACACCGTGGGTTGCAACCTGGCTGCGCACCGCAGGTGTGAATACGCTGCGCCCAGTGATTGCACTCAATGGTGATACCTACGCATCACTTTCTATCAAACAAGAAGTGCCAACCATGCCGGTGGGCTCTACTGAACTTCGTCCCCACAGATTGCATGTGGGTCTCTTTGATATTCAAGGTAGCAAGCTGGTGCGGCGCACAAGTGTGGAACTCGATGTTGCCGGCGCACTGACTGAAGTCACCGCATTCACCGGCCAAAAGTCTGCTGACCTAGTGCTGGTCAACGATAAAGATCAGAGCTATGCAAAGTTGCGCTTTGATGAACGCTCTATTGCAACGATGAAGAGCCACCTTGGTTCACTCGATGATTCATTGGCCCGTGGACTTATCTGGGCTTCGCTCTGGGATTCCTGCCGAGATGGCGAGCTCTCAGCAACTGATTACATCGCTATCGCACTGGCAGCTTTGAAAAATGAATCAGATATCTCGATTGTCAGCGCCACTTTGGGTCAGATTGATACTGCGCTCTGGGCATATGCCCACCCATCCCACCGTGCGGCACTTCGCCTACAAGTGGCAACGGCCATCGAATCATTTCTTGATCTAGCTGAGTCTGGTAGCGATCATCAACTGCAATTTGCCAAAGGCTTTGCCAATACTGCAATCACTCCAGCGCAACTAGAGCGCATCAAGGCCATTCTTGGCGGCTCGATTACTGGGCTCACCATCGATGCCGAGCTTCGTTGGTTCCTATTCATTTGTGGCATCAAGCGCGGGGTATTTGGTCCTGCTGATATTGAAAAGGAGTTGGCACTAGATAAGACAGCTCATGGCAAGCAATACGGCGCCATGGCTTATGCGCAAATTCCAAGTAAGGAAGCCAAAGCCAAGGCATTTAGCTCGATTACTACCGATGATTTATCGAACACGATTCATTCCTATAAATGCCGAGGATTTAACGATCCGCTGCATACTGAAATATTGAGTGACTTTGTAGATGAGTATTTTGATGTTCTACTCAAAGTCTGGCAGACCAAGGGCTATGAAATTGCTGAAACCACAGCGACTCTGCTCTTCCCGTCCTGGGTTATTAGCGAGGCAACTGTGAAAAAGGCCCAGCACTGGCTAGATGTCACAGGCAAAGATGCATCGCATTCGCTACGCAGAACGATTCTTGAATCACGCGATGCCATGGTGCGCGCCCTTAAAGCACAGGCTGCTGATCAGTAATTACTCGATATGAGTGATGGAAGAGGTGCTCTTACCTTTTTTCTTTTCGCCCGTAAGCGCCCATGAAATCAGAGATATAAGAAGAAACAGTCCAACTGGAGCTGCCACAAAATAAGTGAAAGTTTCTACGGCCGTTAGTCCTTCACCCGGCATTGCACCAGGCTCTTGGTTAATCATGAGCAGTTGAGAAAGCATTGGCAGAGTCTATGCAGTTGCAGCAGCGACGCCAAATGGCTCTAGGTATGGCAGCCAACGATTTTCGGTGCGACCTGTTCCAAGAATTCGCCATGCCGCACCCACTGGTTCACGCGGTAGCGTGCGAAGTCGCCAACCAAGTTCTTTCAGTGGCTTATCAGCTTTGACATGGTTGCACTTATGGCAAGCACTCACAACATTCTCCCAATTGTGACCGCCACCACGAGAACGAGGAATGACGTGATCAATAGAAGTTGCCGGTGCTGTGCAATAGACGCAGCGTCCACCATCTCGCGCAAAGATTGCCCGACGCGAAAGTGGAACTGCATGACGATAAGGAATCTTCACAAATTTATTGAGGCGAATTACTGATGGGAGCTCAATCTGGCCATGTGCAAAGTGCAAGACGGTTCCAGAAGCTTCAACCATAGTTGCGCGGTTGTTCAGAACGAGAATGAGCGCACGACGATCAGTGACAACACCCAACGGTTCGTAGGTGGCGTTGAGAACTAATGAGCGGTTCATCTCTACCTCGGTTCCAGCACGTGGCTCGCACTGATTGGGCAATTTTGTACTAAAACTCTCCAGGACGGGGGCATTTTGTGGTGAAGTTTTAGTAAAGATTTCACTACCCTTAATGCCTATGAACGAGCGCACGCAGGCAATCTGGGATTGGTTTAACGGAGCCCCATTTCGTATCGTCATCGTCTTTGTGATCGCCGCTATCGGCCATGTCATCGGCCATCGGGCCATCTCCCGGGCCATTGGCCGCCTGGCAACAGCTGACCTAAAGCCAGGACCAGGAACGGCTAAACGCCAGGCAGAGCGGGCCCGCACCATCGGAACCGTCTTTAGCTCCACCTATAACGCCGCCATCTGGATCATTGCAACCGGAATGATTCTGGGTGAGTTCGGATTTAGTTTGGGGCCTGTTCTTGCCTCTGCCGGCGTCATTGGTGTGGCAATTGGACTCGGCGCACAGACCTTAGTGCGCGATGTTCTCTCTGGAATCTTTATGTTGGTTGAAGATCAATATGGAGTGGGCGATGATATTCGCGTGCAAGAAATTGCCGGACGAGTAGAAAAGGTTGGCTTGCGAATCACTCAGGTGCGCGATGCTGATGGCGTGCTCTGGTTTGTACGTAACGGCGAAATTCTGCTGGTGGGAAATAAATCTAAGAAGGATTAATCCATCTGATTAACCAGATGGTTTGCTGCTCCCTCTAGGTATCTCCACAATTTATCTTTTTCATCTTGGCCAAGTGATGTTCCATCGACAGCCAACTTCATGCAGCCAATCCAGGCATCACGGGCCTCTTGGTTAATATGAAAACCGGCATGGCGCATGCGAAGACGCGGATGACCACGTTCTTCTTGATAAGTGCTTGGTCCGCCCCAATACTGTTCTAAGAACATCTGTAATCTGCGGGCCGCACCTTTCATATCTGATTCTGGATACATCGGGCGCAACACGGGATTGACCGCAACGTGGGCATAGAACTGTGAGACAAGATCGGCAAAGAAGTCTTCCCCGCCAAAGAGCTCGTAATAATTAGTGGTATCGCGCTCCATCAACTTCTCAACTCTGCTGAAGTTTTTCCTTTGGCGATCTGTAATACGGCAAAAGCACTGATGATGCACATGATGGCGGCAATATAGAAAGAGAGTGCATAGTCGCCAAGTTTTACCCGCAATACCGCCGCACCCAGGGCGGCAATTGATGCCCCCACTTGATGACCCACAAATACCCAACCATAGACAACAGTTGAACGCTGGGGACCAAGGACAATGCGACAGAGAATAAGAGTGGGTGGAACGGTGGCAATCCAATCAAGGCCATAGAAGATTACAAATACCAATGTGGATGGATGAATGGTGCTAAAGAGAATAGATGGCAATAAAAAGAGGGAGAGACCGCGCAGGCCGTAGTAGAAGAAGAGCAATTTACGGGGATCATACTTATCTGTGAGATAGCCAGAGAGAATTGTTCCAATCACATCGAAGACACCAACGAGAGCTAACAAACTAGCAGCGACAGTTGTGCCCATACCGTGATCGTGAGCTGCTGGAATGAAGTGTGTGCCAATCAGTCCGTTGGTGGAAAGTCCGCAGACAAAGAATGAGCCAAAGAGAATAAGGAAGTTTCTATCTTTCACTGATTTAACCAAGGTATCAATGGCTAAGCGACCTGCCGGCATTTCACTAGCAACTGGTGGTTGCCAATCTTCCGGCGCTCCATAGGGCTTCATGCCTAAGGCTTCTGGTTTCTCTTTCAGGAAGAGATAGATGAATGGAATCATGAGCGCAGATGCGGCGCCAACAGTGATGGAGATGCTCTTCCAGCCGTAAGTGATCGCAAAGTGCGAGAGCATGGGAAGGAAAACTAATTGACCAGTTGCTGTGGCAGCGGTCAGCGCTCCCACCACTATTCCTTTGCGGGCAACAAACCAACGATTAGCAATCGTTGCAGCAAAGACCAAGGCCATGGAACCAGAGCCCACACCCACGCCGATGCCCCACAGCGCCCACAAGTGCCATGGCTGAGTCATAAAGATTGTCGAGGTGGCACTAGCAGCAACGAGTGCAAGTGCAGTCATCACTACTTTGCGCACAGTAAAGCGTTCCATCAGCGCCGCCGCAAAAGGTGCTACCAAACCAAAAAGAAGTACGTTAATTGATATCGCTAACGAAATTTGCGAACGGGACCAGCCAAAAGCTTCTTCCAAGGGAAGAATGAGCACAGTGGGTGCAGATCTAAACCCGGCTGTTGCAACGAGGGTGAAGAAGGTGACTACTGCTGCAATCCACCCGGGGTGAATCTTTCGCTCTTGCATTATTTAAACCTACTAATCCTTGAGGTAACGATTAAGGAATTCGCGCTCTTGCTCCGAAATTGGACGAGACTTCTTTGTCTCCAGCGAAACCATCACTTGCACAGACTTCATCTTGGCATGCACCACACCATCGGTGCCCAGCAATTCATATCCCACGACAAATGAAGTGTTGCCAATGGAGTCAACCCATAGGTTCAGATCATAGAAACGGCCACCCTCATAGATAGGCACGATGTAATCAATCTCGTTGCGGGCAACCACCATCTCCATCAGTGTCGGCAGCTCACCTTTTATTGAATATTGGTAGTACGCCCATTGGTAGCGAACTTCTTGAATGTAGGTCAGATACTTAGCATTATTGACATGGCCAAAGGCATCGATGTCATCCCATCGCACATATTGCTGCCCTGTATAAATCATTAGCGGGTCAGCTTTCGATAGGTAGCGCGATGCGGACGCGCAGCATCGGCACCTAAACGGGCAATCTTGTTCTCTTCATAGGATTCGAAGTTTCCTTCAAACCAGAACCACTTTGAATCACCTTCATAGGCCAAGATGTGTGTTGCTACCCGGTCAAGAAACCAACGATCGTGGGAGATCACAACGGCGCACCCAGGAAATTCCAGGAGCGCGTTTTCAAGTGATCCCAACGTTTCGACATCAAGATCGTTCGTTGGCTCATCCAGCAGCAATAAGTTGCCACCTTGCTTCAAAGTAAGAGCAAGGTTTAAGCGGTTACGTTCTCCACCAGATAAAACACCAGCAGCTTTCTGCTGATCAGGGCCTTTAAATCCGAAGGCGGCAACGTATGCGCGCGATGGCATTTCAACTTGTCCTACCTTCATGAAATCAAGGCCGTCTGAGACCACTTCAAAGAGTGATTTCTTTGGATCGATTCCACCACGGGACTGATCCACGTAGGAAATCTTTACCGTCTCACCAATCTTTACTGATCCTGAATCTGGTTCTTCCAGACCTAAGATTGTTTTAAAGAGCGTTGTTTTGCCGGCGCCGTTAGGCCCAATGACTCCCACAATTCCGTTACGTGGCAAGGTAAATGAGAGATCATCAATGAGAACGCGATCGCCAAAACCTTTTACCAAGTGCTCAACTTCAACGACAATATTTCCAAGGCGCGGCCCAGGTGGAATCTGAATCTCTTCAAAGTCCAACTTACGCATCTTGTCTGCCTCAGCTGCCATCTCTTCATAACGTGCAAGACGGGCCTTCGACTTTGCCTGGCGCCCCTTTGCATTCTGGCGAACCCAATCGAGCTCTTCGGTAAGGCGCTTAGCGCGCTTGGCATCTTTCTGACCTTCAACTTTAAGGCGTGCTGATTTGGTTTCAAGATAAGTTGAGTAGTTGCCCTCGTATGGATAGGCACGACCGCGATCGAGTTCAAGGATCCATTGCGCAACATTGTCCAAGAAGTATCTATCGTGCGTGATTGCGACAACGGTGCCTGGGTACTTACTTAAGTGTTGCTCTAGCCATAAGACCGATTCAGCATCAAGGTGGTTTGTCGGCTCATCAAGAAGCAATAGATCTGGTGCTTCCAAAAGTAATTTACATAAAGCAACGCGGCGCTTTTCTCCACCGGAAAGAACTTTGACGTCAGCATCTGGTGGCGGACAACGCAGCGCATCCATGGCCTGTTCTAGCTGCGAATCAAGTTCCCATGCGTTGCGATGATCGAGTTGCTCTTGCAGTTCGCCCATTTCAGATAACAACTTGTCGTAATCGGCATCAGGGTTGGCCATCTCTTCTGAAATTTCGTTAAACCTACGGACCATCTCCATGGTCTCAGCAACACCTTCTTGCACATTTTCAAGAACGGTCTTCTCTTCATTGAGGTGCGGCTCCTGCAGCAGAATTCCTACTGTGTAGCCAGGTGAAAGATATGCCTCGCCATTTGAAGGTTGTTGAAGCCCTGCCATGATCTGCAAAACGGTTGATTTACCCGCACCATTAGGTCCAACAACACCAATCTTTGCGCCAGGTAAGAACATCAAGGTAACGTCGTCGAGAATTACCTTTTCACCATGCGCTTTACGCGCCTTCTTCATCGTGTATATGAACTCAGCCATAGTCGCAAACCTTACTGGGTACAATTGCCTCACACGACCCTGCAGGCGCCTGTAGCTCAGTCGGATAGAGCAACCGCCTTCTAAGCGGTAGGTCGCAGGTTCGATTCCTGCCAGGCGCACATAAAAAACTGGGTAGCTCGCCGAAGCGAACTACCCAGTCCCTATTTTTTAAGTATTACTTATTCATCTTTGCGATTTGAGCGTTAGCCGCATCAAGGAATGTTCCAGACACAACTACGAACCCTAGCGAAGGCTTTGCACCCGAGCACGCAGGAGAAACGATGTACTGTGCAAGTTCCTTCACAGCAGCACCACGAGCCTTATCTGCATATTGGGTTTCAATAAGCATGTAAGAAATGATTCCAAGTGTGTATGCACCAGCAACTGATGTGTTGTAGTCATAGCTCACGATGCCGTTAGCATCCTGCTTTGCTGCACCTAAGAATGCTGAAGTAGCTGCAGAATCTGGGTAGGTAAAGTTTCCGGAAGCATTTGATACGTATGCTGCACGAAGCCCGAAGGTATCTCCCCAGTTCTTCTCAGCGTAGGTAATCGAGTACTTGGTTTTTGCTGCAAGTCCTGCAACTCCCTGTGACTGTCCCGCTCCGACAATACGACCAATGTTGCCTGCGGCGTTAAGGGTGGCGGTTGGGAATGCAGTTGTAAATGCGTTATTTCCTGGCTTTGTCCAAACAGTTGGAGCAACACCATTGAGCCATGCTGTGAAGTTACCTGTTGTTCCTGATCCGTCTGAACGGTAGATAACTCTGATTGATTGGTTTGGAAGTGTGTAGTTAGATGTAAGAGTTCTAGTGTTAAGAACGATTGGATTTCCGCTTGCATCCTTTGCAACGTTTCCGTCCTTATCTTTCCGGTAGATAACTGTCTTGATTTGACGGTTGTTATCTGCCTGGATTGCTGGATCATTCCACTTTGTTATGTCACCAGAGAAGATCTTTGCAACTGTTGTTGATGAAAGGTAAAGATTCTTCTTTCCAGGGAGATTGACGAGAACTGCGATTGGCGCTGCAACGATTGGCGCATGGAAAACTGTTGAACGCTTAGTTGCTGCAGTGTGGGCTACATCTGAAAACCAGAAGTCACCAATTTTTGCGTCTGAATTCTTAACACCAGTGCTTGAGCCTGTTGAGGTATAGACATATGAGTGCTTAGTGGCCGTATTGAATCCTGCCTTACACTCTTGTAGTAATGGATCAACAAATGATGCACCCGAGCCAGCAAGATCAACAGCGTGTGCTGGGGTAGCTGTACCAACTGCAATAAAGCCGGCGACGATTAGTGCCTTGGCCTTCTTAGAAAACTTCATCATTTACCCTTCGTAGAACGGACGTAAGTAACTCTTACGCTCCACAAGATATTCAGCGGGCGTTACTTTTTAGCCACCAGAAGGTAAACGTTTAGGTTCCAGAAGGTGAACAAATAGATTTAGCCGAAGCGGCCAGTTACGTAATCCTCTGTGCGCTTATCTTGGGGAGAAGAGAAAATGCGACTCGTTGGAGCTGCCTCAATCATTTCGCCTGGACCTCCATCGGATAGGAAAAAAGCGGTGTAATCAGAGACTCGGGCTGCCTGCTGCATATTGTGTGTGACGATGATGATTGTCATGGTCTTGGCAAGATCTGAGATTGTCTCTTCAATTCTAAATGTTGATCCTGGATCAAGAGCAGAACATGGCTCATCCATCAAGAGAACCTGTGGTTCAACTGCTAATGAGCGAGCGATGCAGAGACGTTGCTGCTGACCACCCGAGAGAGCGCCACCGTGCTCTCCTAGCCGGTCTTTAACCTCGTTCCATAGCCCTGCGCGTATCAGGCAGGATTCAAGAAGTTCATCTGTGTTCTTCTTCTTCAACTGAGCAAGCTTGAGACCAGAGAGCACGTTTTCGCCGATTGTCATTGAAGGAAATGGGTTTGGCTTCTGGAAGACCATGCCTACGCGAAGACGAATCTTGGTTACATCTGTATCCGGTGAGTAGATATCTTTTCCATCAAGCAGAACTTCTCCAGCCATTGCGGCAGTAGGGATAAATTCATGCATTCTGTTGAGCGTACGAAGAAATGTTGACTTACCGCAGCCTGATGGTCCGATAAGTGCTGTCACTGTTCCTGCAGCAAAATCGAGTGTCACATCGGACAGGACGTGCTTCTTACCAAACCAGGCATGCACACCGCGAGTTTCAAGACCATTGCCGAGTATCGCTGTCCCTGGTTGACGTACCGCGCGGGCTGATGCAACGCTCGATAGTGAGGATGGAGTTACGTGTGATGTCGTCATTTGTTCTTCCTTCTCGTTGTTAGTGAAATTATTAGATTCGGTCATGGAATTACCCAACCTTTCTTCCGCTTATGTAGCGTGCCATACCAAAAAGAATGAAAATGAAGCTCAATAGCACCAACATGCCCGCCCAGGCACGAGCAAGTGCTTCAGGAGTGCCACTAGTAAGGAATGCTTTCCAAATATAGAACGGAAGCGATCCCATCGCTCCCTCAGTCGGATTGAGATTCAAGGAATCTCCTCCACCCGAAACTAGAAGTATGGGTGCGGTCTCACCAATAATTCGAGCTACACCTAAAATGATGGCGGTAACCAAGCCGCTCTTGGCTGCCGGAAGTACAACCCCGGCAACGGTACGCCATTGAGTTCCACCTAAAGCAACGCCAGCTTCACGAAGTTCATTGGGAATAAGCCGCAGCATTTCCTCGGCCGTTCTTGCAATGGTTGGGATCATCAAGATGGTGAGTGCAAGGGAGCCCATCAAACCTGAGAGCTCTTTTGTTACAGGGTAGACCAAACTAGACAAGATAAAGAGACCAGCAACAATGGATGGAACCCCAGACATTGCCTGTACCAAGAACTTGATCGGGCGAGTTAGTGAACCGCGAATTTCCGTCAGGTACAGCGCAGTAAGAACTCCAATTGGGAAACTGATGATGAGCGCCCCACCAACCATGAGGATTGTTCCTACGAGTGCATGCAACAACCCGCCACTTGCAATTGGGTCATTCACTGATGCAAGGGCCATATCTTTGGTAAGAATTCCCCAGTGAAGCCCCTTGTAGCCCTTGCTAAATACGGTAGCGACGATACTAACGATTGGAATTAATGTGATCACAATCGCCATTACTGCAAGCACTTGAAGCAAAGCATCCTTGGCTGCAGCTGTTCCACGCTTAAAGTAGTGGAAACTGAAATTTAGAATAAGTAGTGAGATGAAGAGCGAGAAGAAGAAACCTAATTTTCCATTAAACCCTGTCAATTCGACTGAAGCACCAGCTAAAACAAAAGCGGCAAATACAATCAGGAGACTTTTGACCTTGTCTGCACCAGAGGGTTGCCACGGTTTCTGTGGCATAGGAATGACTTTATTCATCGTCCCTTACCTCCGAAACGATTGATGAGTAAGTCTGCTGTCGCATTTACTAAAAGGGTGAGCAAGAAGAGAATCAATCCGGCTGCCATCAGTGCATCGACCTCGTAAGGACCCGCTTCACCGAATTTGAGAAGAATTAAGGATGCCACGTTTCCGCCAGCACCAAAAAGAACCTGCCAATTTATTTGATAAACGATATTGAGTACCGTATAGACCGCAACTGTTTCACCCATAGCGCGACCAAGTCCCAACATAGCCCCACCGATTATGCCGCCACGGCCAAAAGGGATTACGACAGCCTTAATCATCGCCAGCTTGGTAGCTCCGAGTGCATACGCCGCTTGGATTCGATCTAACGGGGTCTGGTCAAAAATTTCACGGGAAATCGCAGTAACAATCGGGATGATCATGGTTGCCAATACCAATCCAGCAATAAATGGTGAACGCTCAAAAACAGGAGCAGGTAAATCAAAGATGGGAATAAATCCCAGGTATTTATTGATTAGCTTGGCCCAATACTCAGCTGACGACATAAAAACAATAAATCCCCAGAAACCGAAGAGCAGAGAAGGAAATGCAGCCATCAAATCGATTACAGATATGAGGAACTTCTTTAGTTTTCCGTTTGCATAGAATGTTAAATACAGTGCAGTCAAAACGGAAATTGGCACGCCTACTAAAACTGCAATAAGGGCACACAACATTGTCCCCACTAACATCGCACCGATACCAAAATTTGATTCACTGATGTCGCCGGTTTCATCAGTTATAGCTTCCCAAGCAGAGCCGGTGATGAATCCCATTTTTTCGTCGACGAGAACGTGCGCACCCTTTAGTGAGAGGAAGAGTGCAATCAATCCCAGAATTACTAATGAAGCCATTCCGCCAATAGTTACAACCAGGCGAAAAATCTGATCAGAGCGACGGGGCTTGGTTGTGATTTCCCGAGGCACCGGTGGGGTCGGGCGCTCTTTTAGTTCAATTGCCATGAGCAGATAATGGTGGCAATCCGCATTAAGTAATGAGACTCTAAGTTAACAGCAGGTGAACGGAGCCTGAATTATCGCTCCACCCCCATAACCCTTACCCTTGCGCCTATGGCCACCGAACTCCCCCATCTCATCTGGATTGATTGCGAAATGACCGGGCTGGATCTGGCCACCGATGCCCTAGTTGAAATCGCTGTCCTGGTCACTGACTCAGAGCTAAATATCATCGGAGACGGCATCGATCTGGTCATCGGCGCAACTGCCGAGCAATTAGATGCCATGGGCGATTTTGTGCGACAGATGCACACGAGCTCGGGCCTGATCACCGAGATTCCCAATGGCATCTCGATTGAAGATGCTCAGATGCAGATACTTACTTATCTGCAAGCAGCTGGATGTGAGCCAGGCAAATCACCACTAGCCGGAAACTCAGTCTCGGTAGATCGCAACTTCATCGCTCGTGACATGCACGCACTTAATGAGTATCTGCACTATCGCACCATCGATGTCTCATCGATTAAGGAACTTGCCCGCCGCTGGTATCCGAAGACTTACTTTGCCGCCCCAGCCAAGACCGGTAATCACCGCGCACTGGGAGATATTCGCGATTCGATTGCCGAATTGGCTTACTACCGCCAGAGCGTATTTATCCAAAGCGAGCCGGGGCAGGTAAAGTAGCCCCTGCACAGCACATGGTGGGCGTAGCTCAGCTGGTAGAGCACTCGGTTGTGGTCCGAGATGTCGCGGGTTCGAGCCCCGTCGTTCACCCCAAGTTCTTTAATCCCCACTACATCACTTACTAAGCACAGGGAGTCCATTCTTATGATCTTCGATGTTGTTGTGGAAATTCCAGCGGGTTCTCGTAATAAGTACGAAATCAATCATGAGACTGGCGAAGTGCGCCTAGATCGCATGCTCTTCACCGCGACTCGCTTCCCACACGACTACGGCTTTGTGAAGAACACCCTTTCTAATGATGGCGATCCACTCGATGCACTCATCATGCTTGATGAGCCCACCTTCCCTGGTTGTGTGGTCTCTTGCCGCGTTATTGGAATGTTTCGCATGACCGATGAAAAAGGTGGCGATGACAAGTTGCTCTGTGTCGCAGCGGGAGATATTCGCAAGAACAATTTAAATGATCTGCCAGATGTTCCCATCTATGAACTAGATGAAATCAAGCACTTCTTTGAGGTCTATAAAACACTAGAGCCAGGTAAAGAAGTTCACGGTGGTGATTGGGTTGGCCATGTTGCAGCTGAAGCAGAAATTCAAGCGTCCTACCAACGGTATAAGGAGACCCACTAACAATGCCGGAGATCAATAGCGGTGATACCGCATGGGTTTTAGCAAGTGCAGCATTAGTACTTTTCATGACTCCAGGTCTGGCAGTCTTTTATGGCGGCATGGTCCGCGCGAAATCAGCGCTAAATATGATGATGATGTCATTTGCCGCAATCGGCATCACAACAATCATCTGGGTGCTCTATGGATACTCACTCGCCTTCGGTCCATCACAAGGTGGCCTCATTGGAAACCTTGATCACATAGGTCTGGCTTCCACCATTGATCAGGTAACTGGCGCTGAAGGTCACCAAATTCCAGTACTTGCCTTTGCCATGTTCCAACTTACCTTTGCCATTATTACTGTGGCTCTCCTTTCTGGAGCTATTGCCGACCGCGCCAAGTACGGTTCCTGGGTTCTCTTCGTTGGCATCTGGATCACACTCGTCTATCTACCCGTTGCCCACTGGGCATTTGCTGCCCAAAACGGTGAAGGCGGATGGATCATCGACAAACTTAAAGCGCTAGATTTTGCTGGCGGCACAGTTGTTGAAATTAACTCAGGTGCGGCAGCTCTCGCTCTCGCACTTGTTCTGGGAAAGCGCGATGGCTTCAGACGCGATCCGATGCGACCACACAATATGCCGCTGGTACTTCTTGGCGCCGGCATGCTCTGGTTTGGTTGGTTTGGATTTAATGCTGGATCTGCTCTCTCTGCCGGCTCCCTTGCTGCAACTGCGATGATCAATACTCAAATTTGCACAGCAGCTGCTGCCATGACCTGGATTGCCTATGAGAAAAAGCGCGATGGAAAAGCAACAACTCTCGGTGTGGCATCCGGTGCTATCGCTGGCGCTGTTGCAATCACACCAGCGTGTGGTTACTTAAATCCGTTGGGCGCACTCATTCTTGGTCTGATTGCCGGTGTTGTATCGTCCTGGGCTGTCTCACGTAAATATAAGTTTGGTTATGACGATTCACTCGATGTGGTCGGTGTCCACGGTGTTGGTGGAATTCTCGGAATGCTTGCAATCGGCCTGATTGCAACGCTAACTGCTAACGCTGCTGGCGCAGATGGACTACTCGTGGGCGGCGGAACCACACAGCTAGGTCGACAAGTAGTTGCGATTCTCGTAGTAGCTGCCTTCTCCTTCACAGCCACCTGGATTATTGCCACCCTGATTCAAAAGACTATCGGCTTCCGTGTTTATCGAGACGATGAACTCAACGGCCTGGACACAACATTCCATGCTGAATCTGCCTATGACATCACTGGAAATTCAAACCGTTACTAGTATTCGAAAACTAAGAAAAGAGAACAGCATGAAACTCATCACCGCAATCGTTAAGCCGGCAAAGGTCGATGACATCAAGGTTGCGCTGCAAGCAGCTGGCATCGCTGGCATGACAGTCTCAGAAACTCGCGGCTTTGGTCGCCAAAAGGGACACACTGAGATCTATCGTGGGGCTGAATACACAGTTGATTTCATTCCTAAGGTGCGCATTGAAGTACTCGTTGAAGATGGCGAAGCACAATCCATTATTGACGTCATCGTAAACACGGCAAGCACCGGCTCCATTGGTGATGGCAAGCTCTGGGTTACTAACGTTGAGCAAGTAATTCGCATTCGCACCGGCGAGCGCGGCGGCGATGCGCTTTAATTGACCGTATGACGCAGTCACTTAAGACTCAGAGTTGGGCAACCCCGGCTTCACAGGAGCTCATCGCCAGAATCGCAGCTCAAGTTGATGGAAAAAGTGGCTCCGATGTTCAGAGCTGGATTGAAGAGTTAGCGCAAGAGAATCATCGCCTGCACGATATTGAAGGTATCAATCTCAATCCGGCCACAAATATTCTTAATCCTCGGGCAGAAAAATTACTTGCATCCGGCATGAGCTCGCGCGCATCCTTGGGGCATCCGGGCGATAAATATGAAACCGGACTT
Source organism: Candidatus Planktophila versatilis (assembly GCF_002288265.1). Lineage (NCBI taxonomy): Bacteria > Bacillati > Actinomycetota > Actinomycetes > Candidatus Nanopelagicales > Candidatus Nanopelagicaceae > Candidatus Planktophila > Candidatus Planktophila versatilis. The sequence continues at coordinate 921,057 of NZ_CP016778.1, forward strand.
GGCGCCATTGAGCAGATTGAAATCATTACCCAAGAGCTAGCCTGTGAAGTATTTGGTTCCACTTATGCCGAGTTTCGCGTTCCTTCCGGTGCGATTGCAAACCTCTATGCCTTTATGGCAAATACCGAACCCGGTGACACCATCATCGCTCCCCCTCCCACAATCGGTGGACACGTGACTCACCATAAAGGTGGATCTGCTGGCCTCTATCGCCTCAACACAATCTCGGCACCCGTGGATGAATCTGGCTACACCATCGATATCGATGCCCTGCGCAAACTTGCCCACGAAGTAAAGCCGACGATGATCACTGTGGGTGGCTCGCTCAATCTATTCCATCACCCGATTGCAGATGTGCGTGCAATCGCTGATGAAGTCGGTGCCAAGGTACTTTTTGATGCAGCACATCTCTGCGGAATGATTGCTGGAAAAGTCTGGCCGCAACCACTTGTTGAAGGCGCGCACTTGATGACCTTCTCAACATATAAGTCACTCGGTGGACCGGCAGGTGGACTTATCGTCACCAACGATGATGCCATCGCACAGAAGCTTGATGCAATCGCATACCCAGGACTGACCGCTAACTTCGATGCCGCAAAAACTGCAGCTCTCGGTGTGACTCTTCAAGATTGGAAGGCAGTTGGCCCTGAGTACGCGCAGATGATGGTTAAGACTTCCCAAGCACTGGCCCAGAACTTGCAGAACCGCGGCGTCAATATTTATGCCGCAGATAAGGGCTTCACCATGTCTCACCAATTTGCGATCCTCGCAGCTCCTTATGGTGGCGGACAAACTGCTGCCAAGCGCATGGGCGATGCGGGTTTGCTCGCTTGCGGGATTGGTTTACCGATTGCACCTGTCGACGGAGATCTCAATGGTCTTCGTATCGGCACCCCAGAAATCGTGCGTCTTGGCATGAAGGTAGAAGATATGGATCAGCTCAGCGATTTCATTGCGCAATCACTTGCTGCCACTGTTGACTCACAATCAGTCAAGCGTGAAGTTACGAAGTGGCGTAAGCAGTTTAGCGGTGTGCACTACACCGTAGATCTTCCTAACTAACCGGCACTTGCTGTGTTGGACACTGTGCCAAGATTGCTGACATCGCCGCCTTTTCCGGGGCCACTACCCATAATTCATACTTCGCTTTCACCGCAATCTGTTGTGCCACATAGGCACATCTAAAACTTTTTAGCGGTGGCACCCACGTTGCCGCATCACCATCACTTTTCTGCAGATTAAGTCTGCCTTTGACTGCAAAGAGATTCAGTGGGTCATTTGCAAGGGCTGTTCTCTGGGCGATGCTTAACTTAAATGCACCTGTCTGCCAGGAATTAGATAGTGCCACCACGTGATCTATCTGCACCTCCATGCTGCTCACATTGCCGCGCACAAAGTCGATCATCTCCCCGGAATATCTATCGGTGAGAATTCCGGAAAGCACTACGCAATTGCGCGTTTTGGGCTTGAACACAATCGAAGTCATATCTCGTTTCAAGATATCGTTTCGCGTATCGCATCCATTGCGATCAACATCAGCCCAGCTCTGCCCGAATGCAGCTCTGGAATATCCAGTCTTTGGTGCACGCCCTTTAACCGGCAACGTCTCCAAGACCGCCAGCGCAACCCCTGGCGCACTCTCTGCGGCGCTAGCAGGCGGTATGGAAATCGCCAATACCCCCGCAGAAATCATTAGCGCTATCTGTATTTCCCAGCGAGACATTTGACTATCTTCGCCCCTGTGAGGTGGTTAGACAAGGTGCGCCTCGCTGGTAGGGTCTGCTCTGCATTTAAGTGTTTACGCACTTAAATGGGTTGTTAGCTCAGTTGGTAGAGCAAGGCACTCTTAATGCCTGGGTCGGGGGTTCGAGTCCCTCACAACCCACTTATAGAAGTACCCAGGAAATGGGTCTAGTTGCTAACCCGCCTTGGCGAAATACGGCAACAATGCATTTAAGGTTCTCAATGCCATTCAGTTGTAGGAAAAAAGAGCGCGTTCTTGAGCATCACATTACGAGGCAGATTCACTTGTAGCATCACCATTTCGGCAACATCTGCTGGACTCATTAATTTACCGCGTCCTTCGGTTCCGGCGCGATTGATATCTTTATTGAGATCATCCCAAAATGCGGTATCTACGCCACCGGGGCAGAGTGTGGAGACACGGATACCTTGCGTGATTACTTCTTGCGCAAAACTATCCATGAATCCCATTACCGCCCACTTAGTTGCGCAATATCCCGACCATTCCGGATATCCCTTAGTGCCACCAGCAGAAACAACTGCGATGACATCTCCGGAGCCTTGCTTGAGCATTGCAGGAAGCACAGCTTTGACAATGTGCGCTGTTCCTAAATAGTTGGTCTGCATCATCATCGCCCAGTCAGCAGGATTTGACTCAACAACGGAGCCAATAATTCCCATGCCAGCATTGGGAACGAGCACATCGATAGAACCAAACTCTCTCACTACTTTTTCAACAGCTGCAACACAATCACTCCAAGATGAAACATCGCCAACTACTGCCAGGGCTTGGGTGCCAGAGATTTCGGTAATCTCTTTAGCTGCTGCTTGAATTCTTGTTTTATCCCGTCCAACAATGGCAGTTCTAAAACCTTCTTCTGCTAAACGAAGAGCTATCCCAAACCCAATTCCACGTGAAGCACCTGTTACTAGGGCAGTTCTTGCTTCTGTCATGCTAACCCCAAGGTCTGGCGTCTACCGGATCTTCCCAGCTTGGAATTGGCGCTTGCAGTGGTTGATCAATCCAGCAGAATCTGCCATTGACCGAATCACTTTCACTACTTACTAACTTAAGAACGAGATCCATCGCCTTCTTCGGATCATCCCCGCCGGTCTGATCTACCCAATCAACCCAGGCTTTGTAATCTTTGCCCACCTCACCAAGAGCCTCTGCCTTGGCCTTAATATCGCCCCACATATCACTTCGAACATCACCTGGATGCATGACATTTGCGGTGACACCTGAGCCAGCAACCTCAGCTGCAAGATGTCTGGTGAGTTGATTCAGCGCTGCTTTAGAAGTTCCGTAAGCACTGTTAAGTGGGCCTGGTGGATGCAAGGAGGCAGCAGATGTTAAATTGATAATTCTGCCCCACTTGCTCTTAAGCATTCCAGGTAAGAATGAACGAGCGGTGTAATAGGGCGCGATGGCATCGATAATGATGGTGCGCACCCATTCGCCTGGATCGGTATTCTGGATGAGATCAATGGGTCCAAATACTCCTGCTGCATTTACAAGAATTTGCACAGCGCCATACTCTTTTGAAACCTGCTTCTCAAGCTTTTCAACAAAGGAGTTGTCGCTGACATCACCGGTGATGCTTGTGATCATCGACTTCTGAGAAGCCGACAATGCGCTTGTATCAAGTGCCGAACGTGAGACTGCAATAACTTGGTGGCCTTGGTCAGCCAGACCTAACGCAATCTGGCGTCCGATTCCACGACTAGCACCCGTGACAAGAGCAAGTTTTGCAGCCGACATCTTTGCTACTTACCAGCGTTCGTTTCGAGATGGAAGACTTCGCGAAGCTCTGTTGAGTTAACAATTCCATCTGAGTTGAACTCCATCAGTGGGCTCATCAATACCGCCCAGCGGTCGTGTACCTCTGAGTGCCATAGTCGATCCCACGCCTCAACATCGGTAATCACTGAATACATCACGAGAACTGGATCATTTTCAAAAATAGTCATATCTGCAATACCGGACTTTTCTAGTTCGGCAATCATCTCTGCCCAAATCGCATCGTGGTGCATCTTGTATGTCGCCAAACTGCCTGGCTTTAAACGCATAGTGAACGCTCTTCTTACCATTTCTTCCTCTTTCTCTTCTCAATCGGTCTTATGGGTGGACTATTCGTTAATTAATTTGATGAGCTCGCCATCATCAACACCGGAGACCTCACGTGTACTGACACCATCTTTGACTACAACTATGCGATCGCACAAGGTAGTTAACTCAGAGATTTCCGTTGACCTAAATAAGATGCCCTTACCTTCAGCAGCAACTTCGCGAACAAGGCGGAAAAGCTCGACTTTGGCTCCAATATCTACACCTCGCGTTGGGTCATCGAGCAGGACCAGTCCCGGACTAATTTCTAGCCACTTGCCGATAACTACCTTCTGTTGGTTACCGCCAGATAGATTTCCAACATTTACTTGAACGCCTTCAGTTTTAATCACAAACTTATCAACAAGCCTCATGGCAGTTGCAGCCATCGCTTTTTTAGAGATCAATAGCGTTCCTTTTTTATCTCCACCTATAGCAACGTGAGATAAATTATCTGAAACTGTTCGCTCCAGCATCAGCCCTACCCGTTTGCGATCTGCTGGAATTAAAGCAACACCATCGCGCACTGAATTCTGAGGACTTAAATGGGTCTTTTCAACGCCTTGCACAGTGACCGTGCCTGCGACCTTTGGCCGCGCTCCAAAGAGAGTCTCAAGTAGTTCATCGGCGCCAGAACCAATGAGCCCGGCGACACCAACAATTTCACCTGCTGCAACGTTTAGCGAAATGTCTAGGACCTGCTTACCATTACTGAGGTTCTTCACTTCCAAGACTTTTTTCGCACTTGCATATAAATCGGCACTGCCTGTTTTCTTGGCAATGGAGGAAGCGGCTTTTTCTCCCACAATTCCACCAATGACGGTAGGAATGTCGAGCTCTGTGGTGGGTTTTGAAAAAACAAGCGAGCCATTGCGCATCACAGTGATGTGATCTGCAACTGCAAAAACCTCATCTAATCTATGTGAAACATAAAGCACTGTCGTTCCCTGCGCCGGCAAAGCTTTCACTAGGTCAAGTAAGCGCTTACTTTCACGGGCATTGAGGGCAGAGGTGGGTTCATCCAAAATGAGAAGTTTAGGTTTTTCAATGAGAACACGGGCAAGTTCAATCAGTTGCTGGTCTGAAAGGGGCACTTCTCCGACAATCTGATTGAGATCCACATCGAGTCCAATGGACTTAAGGACCGGTAGCGCAATCTCAGCCATCTTCTTTCTAGCAATAAATGGGCCGATGCGCATTTCGCGATCTGGAAAAAGATTAGTTAATACATCACGATGCTGAAACAAGCGCAGCTCTTGATACATGATTCCGACACCAAGCTTTGATGCTGATTGCACGGTAAAGGAGGAGAACTTCTCCCCCATGAATTCGATACTGCCCTCATCGGGGGTGACTCCACCCGAGAGAATCTTCATGAACGTTGATTTGCCAGCCCCATTTTCACCAACAATGGCGTGGACTTTATTCGCCTCTAAATCTAAATCTAATCCGTTGAGGGCTTTAACCCCACCGTAGCGCTTAGCCAGGCCACGAACGGAGATCACGTTATGAACGCTTTGAGTATTCAATGTGTGACCTCCGTTCGTAGTTTGTCCCGGTTACTTATTAATTAAGCAGATTCATCTGAGATTGGCTTGAGGTTCTTCTGCCAATCCTTGATGTAACCCTTAACTATTGGGTCGTAGTACTTACGAGTCAAAGCCTTTGAAGCTGACATTTTCTGCAGCGCTTTGAAGGTAAGTGGTGCTGAACCGAATGGCTCTATGACCTTAGTTGCAGTAACAATTTCTGTTCCTGAGTCTAAGAAGCCTGGCTTGTTAATCTTGATCTTGTTTCGGAGGCTATCTGCCAACACCTTGACAGGAAGGTATCCCTGAACGAATGGAGTCTGTCCCAAGCTGATGTGGGCAGTTCCATTTGCAAGTGCTTCGAGGTTTCCGGTTGTGAGGTCATAGCCGCCACCAATTGCCTTTGATGATGGAGCAGCTGCATTTACTTTACCGATGCTTTCAACATCGGGAGCGCAGAGACCGACCATTGCAAGTGCGTCTGGATTCGCAGCAAGAAGTCCTTGCCATGCAGCGAAGTTAGCTGCTGAGTCAACCTTGACATCTGATGGTCCAATGATCTTGACCCCAGAAGCCTTAGCAAGACTTTCTAGCACACCTTTTTGGCGGTTTTCCAACACTGGGAATCCTGGGTAGCAGTTTCCAACGATGACACCACCCTTAGCGGTTGTTCCACCGATCTTATCTAGGACCATCTTTCCAAGAAGGCGTCCAGATTCAACTGACTTTTCACCAACATATGGTCCGTTAACTCCTTCGCCAAGTCCGTTAAACATAACGATAGGTGTTCCGGCCTTAATGATTGTGTTCAGTCCCTTAACCATGGAAGCAGCAGGAACAGAAGTTGCAATCCCGTCAACACCAGATGCGGCTAGGTTTTGCACCGCAGTGAGTTGCGCATCGCCTTCAGCACCGGCTGGGCCAGTTACTACGAGCTTTACATTGAGATCTCTAGCAGCCATTTGGGCTGCATCGATAATTTGTTGAATGAATGGATTACCAATCACGTGTACTACGAAACCGATGGTCAGTCTCTTCTGCGCAGCCTGCGCAGGAGTGGCTACTGCGCTAGCAGAAAAAACCAACGCTGTAACAACTGCTATTGCACTAAAACGTGCACGACGGCTCTTGATTGTCATCTTTTTCCTCTCCTTCTTTTCTATTCAAGCAATGCTCCCGATGAGCAAGGTTGAAACTTATTTTAACTCGCTCGATTTTTCCGAACTCGAACAATTTGATCCACACCGATTGCAAAGATAATGACGAGCCCGGTTACCAGGGTGCTCCACACGGCATCGATACCCAAGAAGACAATGCCTACTCCGATAACTCCCACAATGAGTGCACCGACTAATGAGCCCCAAACTGTTCCGGCTCCACCTGAAAGTGGAGTTCCGCCAATGATTGCCGCTGCCACAACTGGCAGTAGCAAGTTAGCTCCCGTACTTGGATCAACTGCTCCTCTAAAACCAAGGAAGAGGATTCCACCGATGCCAGAGACAACACCCATAAGTGTGCAGGTGAGAATCTTGATTTTCTTAGTTGGTATGCCAGCCAGACGCGCCGCCTCTGGATTACTACCAATAGCAAGAATTCGATATCCAAAACGAGTCTTATGTAAAGTCAAATGAAGTACTAGAAATGCAAAGACCACAAAAATCAAAATAAAAGGTACTGGTGTTTCAATATCGCCACCGAGGACTCTAAAGAAGATATTTTCAGTAAGTTTCTTATCAGTTGGAACGACAGAACCTGACTTATTTGAGATCAGAGAAAGACCCTGAAATATCGAAGCTGTACCCAAGGTAACAATGATTAATGGAAGTCTCATCACAACTGTGAGCACACCGTTGATTGCTCCCATAAATCCACCGGCACAGATTCCAAAAATGATTGCTATCCAGACCGGAACTCCGGCAATCATGGAAAGACCTGCGACTACTGCAGAAAGGTTAAGGATCCAACCGAATGAGAGATCAATTTCTCCCATGGAAAGTAGATAGACAATGCACCCGGCAAGAAGTGCTGAGATGGAATAGCTTGCAGCAAGGTTAAGAAGGTTTTCAGGCTTTAAAAATGTTGGGCGCAGCGCTCCCACAATTCCGACAAGAACAAGGAGTGCAAAAACAACGCTCGCCTCTTCTGGAAATTTAAATCGACGAGATTTAGCCTTCTGCGCCATGCCTGCTCATCCTCTCCGATGAATGCATCCGTGGAATCCTTTCCAGGCGCAATATGGGTATAAAACTCCCATTACGCCTGGATGTCAATAGGTTTTTGGCAAGTGTCGCTGGGATTCCCCCAGCCAGGAGACACTCCCCCGGCCTGTATCTCCGCAACCGGCTTAGTAACGCACCGTTACGTTGCACCTGCTTATCGGCTACCTATCAGTAACTCTTTGTCTCAGCGCTACTCGTATCAGAAATTATCTCGATTCCGGCGCTGGTACCAAGTAACGATGCACCTGCTGCAATTAGCGCGCGAGCTTGGGCTAAATGCTTAATGGAACCAGAGGCTTTAACGAGAACTCCGCCCTTGGCACGCGCTACTAAATATCGCACGCTCTCAGGGTTAGCAGTCTCTATCTGGCCACTGCTCGCATTCTTTAAATATGCAACGCCGGCTTCCATGGAGAGCTGCACTGCCAACTCCTTCTCTGCTTCCGTTAGCAGTGGGAGTTCTAACATCACCTTGATCGGAACACCGGATGCGCGCACCACACCCGCTATATCTTCCCGGAATTCGTCATACATTCCAGATTTGAGCCAACCGATCTGAACCCCAATATCAATTTGAGTGGCACCTAATCGCACAAGTTCTGCTGCCTCGGCAGCTTTGCCCGCACTAGTCATCACACCTACGGTGGGAAAATCTAAAGCTGAGGCAACTTCAATTCCTGTTCCTTTAAGAATTGATGCGGTCAGTGCAACCCATGATCCCGGCACCATTGCCGCGCTAAAGCCATATTTGATGGCATCTTCCACATGGGCAATCATCTCTTGCCGAGTAGAGCCCACTTCTATCTTGGTATGTTGAATATACGGAGCAAGTTGGGCTGGGGTTAAAGTGGCAGCATCTACTGTGCTAGACATTTTTCAATCTCTTCTCTCGTAGGTAGTGAATCAATAACTCCGGCAATGCCAACAGAGTGTGAACCTGAAGCGGTTGCAAATTTCACACACTCATGAAAATCACACCCTTCAGCTATAGCAACAGCTAAGGCAGAGGTGAAACTATCTCCAGCACCAGTTGTATCAACTACTTTCTTCGCCTTAATGGCCGGAACGGCGTACACATCGCTGCCATCATCTACGAGCGAGCCTTCCGAGCCTAAAGTCATCACTATCTTGGCACTGGTCTTAAGTCGCATCTGGGCAATGAGTTCTTTAGGTGAGAGCCCATGATCGCCCGGGATTCCAAGTAATACCGGGGCCTCAGTTCGATTGGGTGTGATGACATCAAACATCGACCATGCCTCTGGCGGTAATTTCACTGCCGGAGCTGGATTAAGAACTATTAAACGACCTTCTTCCCGCCCAATCTTTAACGAAGCCAAGACCGCGGGCAGAGCAAGTTCCATGGAAACCACGATCACATCAGCTTTAGCGATATGTGTACGGAAACTTTCCACATGAGCTGGAGTTAATTCATCCAGGGCCCCAGCTGCAACCAAGATTCTATTTTCACCATCGGATTCGACCAAGATAAATCCCACCATGGTGTGGCCCTTGCCGGTGACCACACATGAATCATCGACACCTTCTACTTTCCATAGTGCACGTGCACCTTGTCCAAAATCATCAGGGCCAATAGCGGTAAGGAAACTTACTTCGGCGCCAAGTCGCGCCGCACCTATTGCTTGATTAGATCCTTTGCCACCTGGTCCAGCATCAAATACGCCACCCATGAGAGTTTCACCAGCCTGCGGAAGTTGCGGAATCCGCATCGTCATTCCAACGCCGTAACTGCCAACAACAGCAATTTTCATTTGACTCCTAGATTTGCCACGAACATTCTGGCAAAAGTACTGTGTTATGAGCCAATGTCAATATCCAAGGTGAGTTTTGATGAGAACTTATCTCTCCTGCTACTTGCTGAACTTAGGCAGGTGTAGATCGAATTGGATTGAAATCACACGGGTAAGCATCACTACTACTCCCCCAATGATTGCCGCCAGATTATCTGCAACGCTGAGTTGATGCAGGGCAACAAAGGTAATCGCTCCCATGAGTGCTGATGTGCCAATCGTTTCGCGGTGGAGCAAGACCGGCTCTAGCTGACAGAGAATGTCTCGTAATAGCCCGCCGGTCACAGCGGTTATGACTCCCAAAAGAATGGCTGCATACCAGGCAACGTTTTCTTCAAAGGCGAGCTGTGTTCCAGAAAGTGTTGCCACAGCAAGGCCAAAGGTGTCCATAATGAGTAGCGTCTTACCAATATGTGTGACACGTCTAAAGACAAGAGTAAGAACTACAGCAGCAATAATGCTGATAACAATCCAGCCATCTGTGATCCAGATCGGAGTCAGGCCAAGAAATACATTTCGAAGGGTTCCACCTGATACTGATGCAATCGCTGCTATGAATGCAATACCGCCATAATCAAGGCCCTTATCTGCAGCCACCCGAGCACCAACAAGTGCGAAGACAAAGGTGGAGAGCAGGTCCAGGATATGTAGCAAGGTCATGGCTATAGCCTAGAGAAGGCCACGAGAAAGAGTGCCAACCATTTACCCTTTTATGAGCCCATTCTTATAAAGGTAGTCAGCTGATTCCAGAATGCTTACCTGCGCCGGAATAAAGCTGATTCCCAGCAATCGCTCGGCCTTGGCATGGCTAATGATGAGTGGCTTACCCAGCATTGCTACGACTGACTTAATTGCCGGGTCAAAGAGTGAGAGGAACTTGATTAAAAGATTGGGTGCAAGTGCGGTCTTGACCTTACTTTGTGGATACTTTGATTTGAGAAGCTTTGCAATCTCCATAAATGATTTAGTCTCAGAAACAGATAAAATTCGCTCTCCCGCAGTAGCGGTAACTTTGATGGATTGCACGTGCATGCGAGCAACATCTTTGACATCCACTATCGGCATGCGCAGATCAGGAACCATCGGGTCCTTACCTAGGAGCAATCTTTCCACCAAGGAGATAGAAGACCCAAAGTTGTTATCTAACGGAGCGCCCAATACCAGTGCTGGGTTAATCACTGTGAGCTCAATTTCAGGTGCTTGGTTCTTAATGAAATCCCACGCAGCTTGTTCAGCTAAAGTCTTGGAGCGTATGTAGGCATCTTTGCCGGCCGGATGATTCACATCAGTCCACATACTCTCGTCATAGGCGCTAGTCCCTGCCGGTAAATCACGAGCATAAATTGCCGCCATCGAAGATGTGAGAATCACTCGGGTAATGCCGCCAGCTTGTGCGGCGCGAAGTGCGCGCAAGGTTCCATCAACTGCCGGGCGAATAAGTTCATTCTCATCCTTTGGTGACCCAAGCGGGAAGGGAGAGGCGGTGTGCATCAGCACATCAATGCCCACTAACGCTTGGCTCCACCCAGCATCTTTTTCTAGATCAAGTTCAACAAATGAAAGCTTGCTAGCAAGATCGACTCCAGGTGAAAGGTGTGGGGCAACTGCGTTACGCACCTCATCACCTTTACTGAGCTTGCGCACCGAAGCACGGACTGTGTATCCATCATTGAGTAGTTGTAGGGCGATGTGCTTGCCAATATATCCGCTGGCACCAGTAAGTAAAACCGTTGTCATAGTCAAGAACCTGTTCCTTGAAGCGGGAGAATGTAACTTCATAGAATCCTACTCAAAAGGGTGACGACTGCACAAAACCGCAAATACATTCCATTTACATCACATTTGTGTGCTTTTCGACAATTGCCTTGGACTCCTTCCGTAGAGTACGACCCATGCCTAAAAGCGTTGGACTCTCAAAAGATAAGAATTGGTGGCGCCAAGCGGCCATCTACCAGATCTACCCGCGTAGCTTCGCCGATTCAAATGGCGACGGCATCGGCGATCTCAAAGGTGTTACCTCGCGTATTTCATACTTGAAATCATTGAGCCTTGATGCGGTCTGGTTAAGTCCTTTTTATCCATCGGCGCTAGCAGACGGTGGCTATGACGTCGCTGATTATCGTGATGTAGATCCACGGCTTGGAACGCTGGCAGATTTTGATGAGCTGCTGGCAGAACTACATAAGGTTGGTATCCGAATATTTGTCGATATCGTTCCTAACCACTCATCTAATTTGCATGTGTGGTTTAAGGAAGCAATCGAAGCAAAGCCTGGCTCTAAAGCGCGCAATCGTTACATCTTCCGAGATGGAAAAGGTGAAAAGGGCGAGCTGCCACCCACTGATTGGGTTTCACACTTTGCGCCTAGTGCCTGGACCCATGAATCAGTCATGGGTGGCAAAGGTAACCAGTGGTACATGCATTGGTTTGCACCAGAGCAACCAGATTTTAACTGGGATAACCCAGAAGTGGAAAAGGAATTTCTTAAGACACTTAAGTTCTGGGCTGATCGCGGTGTTGATGGGTTTCGCATCGATGTGGCACATGCACTGAAGAAAGATCTCTCTGAGCCACTTCGTAGCCTGCCAGTCTTTGAAACCCTGGAAGAGCGCGGTAATAAGGGCAAGGGAATCTTGGCCGACCGCGATGAACTCTTTAAGATTTACAAACAATGGCGCAAACTATTTAACCAGTATGACCCGCCACGAGTAGCTGTGGCAGAGGCATTTGTGCACCCCGAACGACTTCCGCTCTATGCCAGCACAAAGACTTTGGGACAATGTTTTGATTTCCGTTTCATTGAGACTCCCTTTGAAGCAGCTGCATATAAGGAGAGCGTGCAAGATGCGCTGGAGCTTGCCCTAAAGAACAAATCTTCTTGCACATGGACACTTTCAAACCACGATCAAATCCGCCATGCAACGAAGATGGGTCTTAATTCAGCGGTGGATCGTCGTTCATGGATGCTCTCCAATGGAACTTCTCACCCGCTAGATGCAGCCGCTGGCACACAGAACGCACTTGCGGCAACGCTATTTATCTTGGCCCTTCCTGGTAGTACCTATATGTATCAAGGTGAAGAGTTAGGTCTGCACGAAGTCACTGATATTCCAGCAAGTCAGATTCAAGATCCGCAATACCTACGCAATAACAAAATGGATAAGGGGCGAGATGGCTGCCGTGTGCCGCTGCCGTGGCAGAAATCAGGTTCTTCTTTTGGTTTTGGAACAGGCGGTGCACACTTGCCACAACCGTCTTGGTTTGCAGATTACTCAGTAGAAGCAGAAGAGAATGATCCGAACTCGGCGCTCTCCATTTATCGCATCGCACTGGGACTTCGTAAATCACTAATCACTGAAGAAAAGATAAAGTGGCATAAGACTGGTAATTCATCTGTCTTGCACTTCTCACGGCCAAATGGCTGGCACTGCATCACCAACTTCCGAGGTGAAAGTTATCCAATGCCTAAAGGGGAAATTCTCATCTCTTCCCACCCACTTACCGACGGCAAAATTCCGGCCGGTACAACGGTTTGGTTAAAGAAGTAAAACTATTTCTTTAAGCGACACCAATAATGTCGACGGAGAAGACGAGAGTTTCATTCGGACCGATTGGTCCAGAACCAGCTGCGCCATATCCCATCTCTGGTGGAAGTATCAGCAATCTACGTCCGCCCTCTTTGGCACCAGGCAAACCTTTCTGCCAACCTTCAACTACCTCCGCTAACGGAAATGTTGCTGGCTGGCCGACCCAGGATGACTCAATGATTTTTCCAGTTGACCACGCCATGAGTGTGTAGTGAAAAGTCAAAGTAGATGTCGGAAGAACTTCTGCCCCGGTTCCAACGATGATGTCTTTGGTAGTGAGCTCTGTTGGCGCGCTACCTTCTGGCTTTGAAATTGTGGGAACTTCCCCTGCTACTGTAGAAACTACTGGCAGCACTGTTGCACCTGACATCTTCTCTCCTTCGGTAACGTTGAGACCAACTAGGACGGTGAGTCCTACGAGTGTGGCGGCAATGACGCCAGCTATTGCTTTGCGAGTGGTCTTATTAATTTTCTAACTCCTTAATCAGGTTGAAATCTCCGCCACCGAGTTGGCCTTGATCGCGATACATCTCTAACTTTGCCCGGGTATCGGCAATATCTAGATTACGCATAGTTAACTGCCCAATACGATCTGTTGGTCCAAAGGCAGCATCTTCAGTGCGCTCCATCGATAACTTATCTGGGTGATAACTCAAGGCAGGTCCAGTTGTATTGATAATTGAATAGTCATCACCGCGGCGCAGACGAAGTGTGACTTCGCCGGTAACAGCCGATGCAACCCAACGTGTGAGTGATTCACGGAGCATCAAACTCTGTGGATCAAGCCAGCGTCCTTCATAGAGTAAGCGACCCAGTCTGCGACCTTCAGCATGGTAGTTCGCAATCGTGTCTTCATTATGAATTGCAGAGATGAGTCGCTCGTAAGCGATAAAGAGCAGCGCCATTCCTGGAGCCTCATAGATTCCACGAGACTTAGCTTCGATAATTCTATTTTCAATCTGATCACTCATTCCAAGGCCATGGCGACCACCAATTTTATTTGCCTCATCCATGAGTGCTACGACATCGCTAAAGCGTTGGCCGTTAATTGCCACCGGGCGACCCTGGACATACTCAATCTTCACATCTTCAGATGCAATAGAAATTGATGAATCCCAGAACTTCACGCCCATAATGGGAGTAACAATCTCAATGGAGGCATCGAGGTTCTCTAAATCCTTTGCCTCATGGGTTGCGCCCAAGATATTTGCATCAGTTGAATAAGCCTTTTCAGTGCTGTCGCGATATGGCAGATTGTTAGCAACTAACCACTGTGACATCTCTTTGCGCCCACCAAGTTCGCGCACGAAATCAGCATCGAGCCAAGGCTTATAGATACGAAGATTTGGATTAGCAAGCAGACCATAGCGATAGAAACGTTCGATGTCATTACCTTTATAGGTAGAACCATCTCCCCAGATTTCAACCTTGTCATGCAACATCGCACGAACCAGCAGCGTTCCAGTTACGGCGCGGCCAAGTGGTGTTGTATTGAAATAGGCCTTACCACCAGAGCGAATATGGAAAGCGCCGCAGGCAATTGCAGCAAGACCTTCTTCGACAAGTGGGGTCTTGCAATCAACAAGTCGTGAAATCTCTGCGCCATATTCTTTGGCGCGAACTGGAACTGAATCAATATCGGTCTCGTCATATTGGCCAAGATCTGCGGTGTAGGTGCATGGCACCGCACCTTTTGCGCGCATCCAGGCCACAGCGACCGATGTATCGAGTCCGCCAGAGAAGGCGATTCCGACTTTTTCACCGATAGGAAGTGATGCAAGGACTTTGGACATAGTGCGAAGTCTAACCTTTGATCAGCGTTGCTAGCGCAGGTTTAACTTTCCAGAGCGCCAGCATCTCGTCATATCTCTGCTTTTCTGATGCGTCCACCCCTGCACCGGTCTTTACTGCGCGAATCATGAGATTTCTGGGGGTGTGCTCTCCCCCAATAAATTCAATTGCCTCTACCCGATAGCCACGCAATTTCATGATCTGCATGCGTAGGCCATCGGTAAGCAAATCTCCCAGGCGTTCTTTCATAATTCCGTTGCGGGTAATGATCGACCATGGCTGCGGAATCTCGTTCATCTGTGCCTGAATATCATGGTGACAACAAGGTGCTATCAAAGCCAGCTTGGCATCAGAGTTAATCGCCCAGGCAATTGCATCATCAGTTGCTGTGTCACATGCATGAAGTGCGATGGCGATATCAGCTGAGGTAAGAGTGGTATCTGCTATCTCCTCAGCTCGAAACTCGATACTCGAAGAGATTCCTAATTGCTTGGCTATCTCATTGTTGCGATCTCGAGCAGAGGTGCGAACATCAATACCGATGACTTTAACCGGCATACCTTGGCTACGTAGATATTGATGAGCTGCAAATGTTAGGTAGGCATGGCCACAACCAAGATCGACGATTGTCAGGGGCTTGGCAGCAGTGGGTTGGTCGATATGCCCGGCCTTGATTGCACTTGTTAGCGTTGGGGTGAGTAATCGCAAGAATTCTTCTACCTGCTTGTATTTATCTGACTTGCTAGCTTTGAGATTGCCTTGGGCATCAGATATACCAACTGCAATCAGATAGGGATCAGATGGGTCAAGTAATCGCGACTTACTGCGGTCATGTGAAAGCTCTTGTTCGCGCTCGGTTGATTCGCGGTGGATGAGTGCTTCACCCTTTTTCGTAATTCGCACACTGATTGATTGGTGAGTCTGTTCTAGCAGAATATTGGCATATCCAGAGCGCATTAATTCGCTAAAGGGTGCTTGCCCTACTTCATAATTCTTCGTTGTCATTTGTCGACTATCGCTATGACTAACTTGTATCGCAATGGAATCTTTAATCAAAACAGGTCGCAGGTCGATGCGCTCGTGCGCAGTCTGCATATTTCTGCGCCGACCCGAGAGGACAACTCTGACTAAGGAGTTGGTATCACTAAATTTCTCGGTGAGCTCAACAAATACATCTTCGAGATTGGCATCGCTCACAGGGCTAAGTTTAGTCTTTAGCTAAAGGAAGGCTCGCCACTACCGCCAAGCCGCCCAGGGCGCTCTTGCGTAGCGAGAAAGTGCCGTTCAGTTTTTCAATAACGGCAGACATGATGCTCATACCCAACCCCGAACCACCATTTTCGCGCGAGCGAGACTTATCAAAGCGATTGAGTGAGCGAATATTCTCAGCGTAAGCACCCTCAGGTAATCCTTGCCCAGCATCTTCAATCAAAATCAGGACGTTCTTTCCAGATTTACTACATGTGATTGTTACCGCAGCATCTGCACTGGTGTGGCGCATGATGTTGGTAAAAGCATTTTGGATAAATCGAGAGAGATAATCTCTGGAAGCCACTACCGCCAAGTCATTCTCAATTTTTAAGACTACCTTGCGCCCAGGATTAAGAGTCGTGAAGTCAGTGCCATGAGCGCTTAACAACTCACTCACATCCATTTTTTCAATATCTCGACTTCCGCTCTCACCTAGTTCGGCAAGAAGCAGTAAATCTTGAATCAGATTCTCCATCCGATTGATTTCAGTTCCCACGCGAGTAAATGCACGATCTTGATCTTCAGCCGTTACCAGCTGTTTCTTACTCAGCATCTCCACATAACCTTTGACCACGGTGAGTGGGGTGCGCAATTCATGAGATGCATCGCCCAGAAATTCCTGCATACGAGCAAGGGATGCATATTCATCTCGGCGATTAGCTCGCCTAAAGAAGAAAAAGAGTAATACTCCTGCGATGAGATCGACAAAAAAAGTAACAACTCCCAATGCACGGAGATTGACCTCAAAGTGTTCATCTATCGCGTTAGTGGATCGGGCAATGAGTAGGAAATCTTTCTCATCAAGGCGCACTGCTCGCAATTGATAGGGATCACCAGATTTTATTGACACCGGGCGGGCGGTTGCCTTTTCAATGAGATCTTTTGCAGGGGCTCCTAGATAACTCAAAGAGGACTCACGAACTACAGTCTCTTGACCCTCCTCGGTTAAAAGCGTCAGCGTTGCATTAAGAGTTAACTGCTCGATAGCAAAGAGAGCTGCGCCAATTGATTGCTCTGGGTTATCTATCGCCTCTTGTGCAACAAAATCGAGTGAGGCATTTACCTCAGATAATTCAGCGCTACGGGTATGAAAAGCGGAGTAGCTACCGATTCCCAAGGTGACTACTGTGACCAGCAAAACTGTGAATATGCTGGTCCTTGTACTGTTTGAGATCTTCAACTCTTCTCCGTAAGAAGTTGGAAGCCGACCCCTCTAATCGTCTTTATGCCTTCATATCCATCACGATGTAATTTCTTTCGCAGGTAGGAAATATAAGTATCTACAACGGTGCTCTCAGATTCAAAGGTGATTCCCCAGACCTCATCGAGTAAGTAAGTCTTAGTCAATACCCGTCCCTTGCTTTCGAGCAATACATGCAGCAGGCGAAATTCTGTCGGAGATAACTCCACTACCTCGCCGTTAAATGTGACTTGATGTGTGTCGTTATCAAGTTTAATGGGACCACTGCTTAAGCTCGTATCAGAAGTAACTGTAAATTGAGTTCTTCGCAAGATGGCTCTTACTCGAAGCACGAGTTCTTCTAGACCGCGCCATGGTTTTGTCACATAGTCATCGGCACCCAGAGTTAATCCACGAGTAATGTCGGCTCGGTCACCGCGCGCACTTAGCATCAGTGCAGGAGTGTTATCTCCGGTACTTCTAATGCGTTCAATAAATTCAAAGCCATCCATCATGGGCATATTGATATCAACAACAAGAAGATCTGGTTTGGTTGTGCGAAGCAGAGTAAGGGCAACCATGGCATCAGCTGCCACGACAGTTTCAAATCCAGCGAGTTTGAAGGCATCGGCGAGCACCTCGCGGACTCCGACTTCGTCGTCAATAATCATGATGAGTTGGCTCATGCGCCCAGCCTTTCACGCAATTCCCACTTTTTCTACCACTTCACGCCCTTGCACACGAAACCGCTAGGTGATTCACAGAAGATTCACACCACCTCTTTAATACTATTAAGCCATGAGAAGAGGCATATCCGCAGCGGTTATCTTCACTCTCTGCTCGCTCTCTTCTTTCTCTCAATCTGCTGTAGCAGATCAACGGACACCACCTCCTCTGCCTTCAGGGGTCCTCGAACAATTCCAGCGAGATATGGATGCCTTTAACCAAGCGATGCAACTTCGCGACCAGCAAATGCGTGAAATAAACCAGAGTTTTTATCTGGCTATTAATAAAGCTAATCAAGATGCTCGATCTGCCATGCAAATTGCAAGCAAGCCAGAGCAAAAGATTTCTGTCATTACAGTAAAGAAAGGCGCAGTCGCGGCAGCGATTTACGCTAGAGAGAGTGCGATCATCGCACTTGGCCAACCTCCTATACCGCCAATAGATCCAATGCGCGTGCAGAAAAATTCAGCGAAACAAAAAGAGAGGCAAGAAAAGAGAGAGAAACAATTCCGCTAGTTACTCTTTCACATCCACCTTCATGGTGCGCAAGGTATGACGATCATGGCTCTTCTCGCGTTCATGTATTTTTCTAATTTGTAATTCAATACTCTTAATTGCATCATCAAATGCCGCCACGTCATTAAATGAAGCAGCCTCTGCTCGCAGTAGCGGACCTGAACCGTGTGAAGTAATAACCACCTTATGAGAATGTTTGCCCTGTCGCGGGTTTGCCTCATGCAGTACTTCCACTTCAATGCGGTCTATCGTCACACTAAAGCGATTCATAGAGAGTAACTTCTCTTCTGCTATCGATGAAAAGTCACTAGCGAGTTCTGCATGGCGAGGATGAATGATGATTTTCATTTCAATAGCATCCCACTACAGGGGTGAAAATGTAAGAGTAGATTTAGCTGGAGAGTGGCAGCAGATAAACAACTAATGTGAGGACTGCAGCTAACGAGAGTGATTGAGTGAGAATGACCACTGCAGTCTTTCGATCGGCTGCAAGCGCTGCTTTATCTTGCACGCGCGAGAGCTGACCCAGCTTGCCGAAATTAAATGTTCCCATCAGGCCGTATGCGAGACAGAATTTTCGTTTCGATTGCACCCAGCCAATTGATGCCACAGCCAGGGGAATAAAGATTCCTAGTCGAAGCGAGGGTTCGGCACTTGTTGAGATAAATCCAATAAGTGCGCTCACGCTGAGAGCGCTTCCAATAATGGCAACTATTTGGCGGCGGCGAATTTCTCCGGTGCCAATATTGCAAGACCCAGCTACATACTGGTTGTCAGACATTTACGCTTCTTCGAATTCGTCTTCGTCAATCCAAGCATCAGTTTCATTCTCATCTTGTTTTTCAACCCAGGATAGAAATGATCCAACAGCGCGGAAGGCAAGAAGTGCAACAGTGATTGCCGCAAGGGTTCTTCGGAGCGCTTTCATATGGCTAAAAATACTCCACTTTGAATCAAAGTGCGCGCTTTACCCCTGGGTGAGTGCAGTGTCGATATCGTGCCAGAGGTCATCGATATGTTCGCATCCCACTGAAAGACGGATGAGATTCTCCGGCACGCTATGGCTCTCGCGTTCCCACCGACGCCGGCGCTCCCACGTGGTTTCAACTCCCCCCAGACTTGTTGCATTGGCAATCAGAGTTGATGCATCACAGATTGCTTCGGCCTGCTCGGCGCTTGCGCCAGCTTGGAATGAAACAACTGCACCAAATCCGGGATAGCGAACATTTTTCACTGCAGGGTGATCAGCTAACTTCTTTGCCAAGATGGCCGCACTTTCTTGGGCACGGTTAAATCGAAGTGGGAAGGTGCGAAGTCCGCGCAGACCAAGCCAGACTTCAAAAGGACCGGCAACGCCACCTAGAGTTGTGCGGGCTTCAATGAGGCGGGTATGAAGCGCAGGATCCTTCACCGAAAGTGAACCCAAAATTACATCACTATGGCCTGCTAGATATTTGGCTACTGAATGCATGACAATATCGGCGCCAAAAGTCAGCGGCTTTTGATTGAGCGGTGTTGCAAAAGTATTATCAAATCCCACACCCAAATTACGCTTTTTTGCTTCGCCAATGATTACTGCTACTTCAGCAACATTTAACCCAGGGTTGGTTGGTGATTCCACCCATAAGAAGGCGGCGCCCTGTAATTGGCTAATTACTTCTTTTGTATCTGTAATATCTACAAAGCGAACTTCTAGTCGTCCTTCGGTGTGATAACGCTTGAGTAGTGACATGGTGCCGCTATAGCCTTCATGTGAGGCAACTACAGGTGCTCCGTGTGGCAAGAGCGAAAAGACGGCAGTGATTGCCGCCATCCCTGAGGCAAAGACCAACGTTGACTGTGCTTCTTCCAGTGCCGAAATTGCATTCTCTAAGTCATGCCAGTTTTCATTTCCGAAGCGGCCATAATTAATGTCACCTCCGGCACGGTATGTGGAGTTCAGGGAGATGTGTGTATTTAACCCGGCGCCCGGCGCTGCTTGCGGACGCCCTGCTGAAATTGCAAGAGTCTCCGGGTGCAGGAACTTATCGGTCATGGGTACAGAGTAATCGCTTAACTGGAGACTTGCGAAGGAAATGGGACTCCCGTACTTGAATGACAGTCATAGCCATTGGGATTCTTCGCTAAATATCGCTGGTGGTACTCCTCCGCGAGATAGTAAGGGATGCCTTGCGCGCTCTTGATCTCGGTAACAATCTCGCCAATACCTTTTCGGGAAAGTGCTGCCTGATACACATCGCGTGTTGCCTCTGCCTGAAGCAACTGAGAATCACTCGTTGTAAAAATCGCACTCCGATACTGGGTTCCGATATCTCCACCTTGTCGGTTCAGTGACGTCGGATCATGCATCACCCAGAACTCTTCTAGTAATCGTCTATATGTGACCTTCGTTGGATCAAAGCTCACTTCCACAATTTCAGCGTGGCCGGTAACTCCTGTGCACACTTGTTCATATGAAGGATCTGGACGTGCTCCACCCATATAGCCAACGCTTGTCTGTAGTACTCCAGGAATATTCCATAATCTGCGCTCGGCGCCCCAGAAACAACCTGTTGCAAAATATGCGCTCTCGGTATCGCTCATAGTCAGATAATCTACCCTTCTACCTGCGCCCCCGTAGCTCAGGGGATAGAGCACTGCCCTCCGGAGGCAGGTGCACAGGTTCGATTCCTGTCGGGGGCACTAGCACCAACTGCGCTCAATCATTTCATAACGCAAAGAGCGTAAGAGGGATATAAATCACTACAAAGTACGAAATCTTTTCGCCTTCCTTCTTGTTTATCTTTGTAGTAACAGGGAGAATTAACCTCTTGCACGCACTAGTTGCGCACACATTTATATCTGGAATTGAAAGGGGTGAGCCATGGACTGGAGACATCAATCTGCGTGTCGTGATGAAGATCCTGAGCTCTTCTTCCCCGTTGGAAATACTGGCCCTGCAATTAGCCAGATTGAAGAAGCGAAGAAGGTATGTAATCGCTGCATCGTAAAAGATCCATGCCTTGCTTGGGCGCTGGAATCAGGTCAAGATGCAGGTGTGTGGGGCGGACTTTCAGAAGATGAACGCCGCGCCCTTAAACGTCGCGCCGCTCGTAACCGTGCTCGCTTGATGGATAACGGTCTTTCTTAACCACTGATTTTTACTTAGTATTGGGAAAAACCAATATCGCTTTCGTCTGTACGTGATCAGAGACCAATGAGAGCGTGCCGCTGAGTTCATTTTCGGTCAGTGTGCGCACAATTTGCAGACCAAGGTTTGGGGACTCAGCGATATTAAATCCTTCAGGTAAGCCCACACCATCATCTGAAATGATCACTTGAATATCTGAATTCCCTGAATCAACATGAATTCCGAGCACTGAACCCTCCTCAGCTAATCCGTGTTCGAGGGCGTTATGAATGAGTTCGGTAATGACTAGGGCTAGCGGTGTTGCAATTCGTGGGTCAAGTGAACCAAAGGTGCCGGTTCGCTCGATACGCAATTCATTCATTCGAGGGCTCAGCTCTAGCGCATGTGTGACCAGGCTATCTAGCACCTGATCAAATCCCACTGATGCATCGGGGGTATTGGAAAGAGTTTCATGTACCAAGGCAATGGAGGCAATACGACGAACCGCCTCGTTAAGTGCCGCACTCGCGTTGGGATCATTGATGCGGCGGGCCTGCAACCTAAGCAGAGCTGAAACAGTCTGCAAATTATTCTTTACTCGGTGATGAATCTCGCGAATAGTCACATCCTTGGTAACTAACTCTCGCTCGCGTCTGCGAATCTCAGTGACGTTATTAAGTAAAACGATTGCACCAATCCGGTTTTCACCTTGAATTAGTGGCAGGACGGTAAATGAGATAGTTCCACCCGCATTTTCAACTTCAACTCGTTTCAGTGATTTACCTGTAAGTGCCCCAGCGATACTCTCTTCTTGGGCATCAGCACTGTGTTGCGCAAGTGATTGTGCAAGAGTTCCAAGCTCAATGCCTTCAACTTCCTTCACCCACCCTAAGCGGCTAAATGCTGATTGTGCATTCGGACTTGCATAGGAGACAACACCGTTGACATCAAGGCGGATTAATCCATCACCCACTCGCGGTGCCGGGTCAAAAAGTGATCCTGCATCTGGATATGGAAAACTTCCTTCCGTAATCATTCGATATAAATTATGTGCAATCTCGCGATAATTAAGTTCAAGGCGGCTGGGTTGGCGCATGAGTTCGGCATTTCTATGTCGCGAAATAACTGCAACCACAAGGCCATCAACTAAGACTGGGATTGTTTCCTCTTTAACCGAGAACTCCCCCATCGGTTCTGGTTCTGTATCTCTGACAATCTCAGCACTAGCAAGTGCTTGATCTATATATTTGCGCTGCCCATGGGTGATTTCATCCCCGATGACATCAAGTGGAAAGAGAGTTGCGGCAGTTGTTGGTCTGATGTGCGCAACTGCAACGTATCCCGTGGGCCAACTCTTGAAATCTTTTCGCAGCGGAACCCAGAGAATGAGATCGGCAAATGATAAATCTGAAAGAAGTTGCCAATCGGCAATCAGTTCTCGCAGGCGGTGGATATGAATGTCGGTGAGCGGACTTCGCTCTTTCACAAATTCTTCAATCGATGCCATATTACGGATCCTTACGAAAGCCACGTTGCCAAATTGCTGGCAATCTCTTGTGTGGCAAACCAGGTCAGTTCCTGACCATCAGCTGAAACTTCAAAACAGCATTGCACGTAATCCCACAGCAGAGGTGCAGAAAGTGAGATTGAGAGTTCATGCTCTGCTTCAATGTTTGATTCAGGAACTTCCAGAGCTAACACACAGGCAGTACCAACAGCAGAACCAAGTAGCTCCACTGCATCTTCAGCTGCAATCAGTGAAAGGGTGTATTCGACTTCTTCTTCATCGAGATCGCTATTGCTAGATATGAATGTGGGGGTAGCTGCATAGGCATCGCTGACATCGAACTCTCCTGATTGGAGAAATTCTTGAATTTCAGAGGCGGTAACACCAATGTATGCACGCATGTGCCTAGCCTATAAGAAGTTATCCCCCTACCTCACCGGCCAAACTGGCAATGCTCTTGCGGAGCAGGCTTCGATCATTGGATTCATAGAGTGATGTCTGCTCATTTTCAGCCATTGCTATCGAACGTGAATCCGCCGGATACGCAAGAATTTTCTTAGGGCCAATCGTCCTTGCACCCGCCAGAAATGCTTCGTCGTAAATTGCGCCTCTCTTTCCTGGAGCCGACATGGCCTGCACAAAAGAGATTGTGGGCTTCATTGAATTTTGTGAGAGAGCTTGTGAAATCTTGCGAACTCGCTCGACTCCCACTCGGTTAGATTTTGCGATGATCCATAATTCATCTGCCTGCGAAGTGACCCACACCAAAATCTCACCAGTCCAGCGTTGGCCTCGAAGTACTTGCGCAAGTTCGTTGATGACACCGGAATCGATGATGATGTAATCAAACTCCGTTTTAGCGGTGTCCAATAGCGCAATAGATTCAGCGGTATTTTCCTGAGTGACTTCCAGTGCCCACAGATTACTGGCAATCTTTTGAAAGCTCTTTGCAGAGTTCAACCCTTGTTGCCCTAAGAGAATTGCAATAGCTGGAGAAATAGCATTTGCATCAATGATGAGAACTTTCTTTGCTAAAAGACTAAGTTCAGTTGCGATGTTAATACTTAAGGATGTGCAGCCAGCGCCAGCATGGGCAGCTGCAATTGCCAGGACATGGGCTCGAGTTTGCTGGGTAATCGGCTCACTGACTCTGAGCATCGGTCTTCTCATCGAACCGCGAATCATCGCAATCAACTCGAGGGCAACGCTGGGCTGGGCAAAGGAATCTGGAAATTGACGCAGATCTGCATCGCTTTTTCGAAAGATGAAGATTCTCATCCCGCTATTAGTGAGTTTATGAAGAGACTGGGGATCAATCCCCTCTAAATCTGTGGAGATGAGTAATACATCTGGTTGTGTCTCTAAACCCTGCAAAAACTCATTGAGAGATACCCAATCCAGTGCGCGGTATAGGACGCTCCAGCCTTGGCTAAATAAGGTACTTGCCGCAAAGCTTTCAAAGTCAGAACCATGAATCGCTGTAACCGCACTAGCGTGTTCTGACTTAGCCATGTGTTTGTACGGCAACCAAACGACCGCTAGTGGTCGCCGCTAATACGTCAGCAATGAATTCACCAGCTACTGACACTGTCATTGCCACTTCTCCCCCGAAATTTGATCCTTTCCTATCGATTGAAACTACGAAGACGCTTCCGAGGATGAAGGTGGGCGCCTGCAAGCTTTCGCCATTCTTTTCATCGTGTAACTGATAGAGGCTGACAATCTCTCCAACACCGACTTGTGATGGAATATCTACCGCGCGCATACTCAGAGAAACCTGCTTTTGCCTGGCAGAAATTGATTGGTTAGTCAGTGCATCGACTTCAATTAATTCTCCTGCGGCAATGATGCGGCGTGAAATCAGGCCGGTGGGATCAATATCTGCAGATACATACCTTCCCCGAGCTGGCCCCAGGGTGACTGAGATGAGATTAAGGTCAGTGCTCTCAATAGATGTTCCTGATGCAATCGGCCTACTTGCCACCCAATATTTCTCCTTCTGATTTGCGGCAACGGACATCAGAAAAGAAGCCAGGAGCGCTGCTATGAAAAGTGAGATCGAGAGAATGAATCGGGTGTTCTTCTGCTTCCTAGGGGCCATGGCGGCAGCGTAAAAGGGGGTAAGAAACCGGATCTCGCCTTTTGCACAGTACAGCGAAAGGATGAGCGCATTTCATCTTTCTAGCCGATTACTACATGAGCGACTGACTCCACTGTGCACCCATGACAACAGATACCTACACGCAACCCATTCCACGCACTAAGCCTTTTCTACAATTGATTTCAAGCACGGAAGATCCTGCACTCTGGAGCCATCCAGTTCTAGATTTATTTGCTCCCCCCACACCCGTCATGCCACCACAAGTGGCAAGGCTCTACCTAGTTCCTTCTACCTTCGGGGAAGAGATTGAACCGGATGAGATGCCAATTCCATCTTCGGCCACAGATCTGCCAGATTTACATCAGTGGACGATGAAGTTCATTGTGAGCATCCTTGAAATTTGGGCCGGTCGCAGGCAACCAGCGCAATTGATTCGTTCATGTCATCGGGTGATCTATATGGAGCTGCTGTGCAAGACTGGAAGTCAGAGTGAGATTGGAAAGATTAGAAGTATCCATCAATCAGAGCCACTAGATGGCATTTGTGAATCAACGGTGACGGTCAGATTTGGAAATCGACTTCGCGCAATTGTTATTCGCTTTGAAGGTGTTGACGGACGTTGGCTCTGCACCGCTCTGCGTTTGCTCTAAAGTGAATTAGGCAGCGCCGTGGCAGCGCTTGAATTTCTTGCCAGAGCCACATGGGCATGGGCTATTACGCGAGACTTCATTAGATGTCACAACACCATTTTCATCTGCTGCGGTGTAACGAAGTGGAGCCGTATTTGCCGGCTTGTCATTAACTCCGCGTGCCTTCACTTCTGAGCCATCGCCTTCGATTGTTACTTCGACGTTAAAGACAAGGCTGGCTAACTCTTCTTTAATACCATCCATCATGGCCGAGAAGAGTTCAAAACCTTCACGCTGATATTCAACCAGTGGATCACGTTGTGCCATCGCACGCAGGCCGATACCTTCTTGCAAATAATCCATCTCATAGAGATGCTCTCGCCATTTACGGTCAAGGACAGAGAGCAGTACTTTGCGCTCTAATTCGCGTAAGACTTCTACTCCTAACGCTGCTTCACGCTTTGCATATGCGGCAACGGCATCATCGAGAATTCGAGTCTCTAAAATCTCCACATCCAAAGCTGATCGTGAACCAAACTCCTTCTCTAAATCTTGTGGCGTAAAGGAGATCGGATAGATAAGTTTGAGAGCTGCCCAGAGTTGATCAAGATCCCAATCTTCGGCATAGCCCTGGGCTGTTGCCACCTGAACGTATGCGCTCAAGGTGTCAGCCATGAAATCGCCAACTTGGCTTCCAATATCTTTACCCTCAAGTACTAAGCGGCGTTCTGCATAAATTACTTCACGCTGGCGGTTCATGACATCGTCATACTTAAGAACGTTCTTACGGATTTCAAAGTTCTGCGCTTCCACCTGTGTCTGGGCTGAGCGAATTGCGTTTGAAACCATCTTTGATTCAATGGGTTCATCTTCCGGTAAGCCAGCTGCTCCTAATACACGTTCAACAATTCCAGAGTTAAATCTGCGCATCAAATCATCTTGCAGTGAGAGGTAGAAACGAGATTCACCAGGATCGCCTTGACGTCCTGATCGTCCACGGAGCTGATTATCGATACGCCTGGACTCATGTCGCTCAGTTCCAAGAACATAGAGCCCACCGAGTGCGACAACTTCTTCATGCTCCTTGGCAATTGCAGCCTTTTGCTTTGCAATCTCTGCCGGCCAGGCAGCTTCATATTCAGTTGCGTTATCTACCGGTGAAATTCCCTTGCGCTGTAATTCAAAGTCAGCCATAAACTCTGGGTTTCCACCCAGCATGATGTCGGTTCCGCGTCCTGCCATATTTGTCGCAACAGTAACGGCCCCTTTAGTTCCAGCGCGAGCAATGATTGCCGCTTCCCGCTCGTGATGCTTAGCATTGAGAACTTCGTGAGGGACGCCTGCTTTTTTGAGGAATGCAGAAAGTTCTTCCGATTTTTCAACGCTGACGGTTCCAACCAATACCGGTTGGCCCTTGCGATGACGCTCAACGATGTCGCGAGTAACAGCTGCAAACTTTCCTGCCTCAGATTTGTAGACTAAATCAGCTTCATCAATACGTTGCATCGGGCGATTTGTTGGGATAGGAACAACACCAAGCTTATAAATTTGATGAAACTCCGAAGCTTCTGTAACTGCCGTTCCGGTCATTCCAGAGATGGTTTCGTAGAGTCGGAAGTAATTTTGAAGTGTAATTGTGGCAAGGGTTTGGTTTTCATCTTTAATTTCAATGCGTTCTTTTGCTTCAAGTGCTTGATGTAGTCCTTCGCTATAGCGACGACCTGCAAGCATGCGGCCAGTGTGCTCATCAACAATAAGAAGCTCGCCATTCATTACTACATAATCTTTATCGCGCTTAAAGAGTTCCTTCGCACGGACTGAGTTATTGAGATAGCCAATCAGGGTTGTGTTGGCGGCTTCATATAGATTCTCAATCCCAAGCAGCTCTTCCACCTTGGTAACGCCGTCTTCGAGGATTCCAACGGTCTTCTTCTTCTCATCTACTTCATAGTGTGAATCGCGTTGTAGTTTGGTTGCAATATTGGCAAACTCGACATACCACTTCGTTGCCTTATCAGCCGGTCCACTAATGATTAGCGGTGTGCGTGCCTCGTCAATAAGAATCGAGTCAACTTCATCGACAACTGCGAAGTAGTGATCACGCTGCACACAGTCTTCGAGTGACCATGCCATATTGTCGCGAAGATAATCAAAACCAAATTCATTGTTTGTTCCATAAGTAATATCTGAAGAGTATGCCGCACGACGTTCTGCAGATGTCATGCTATTAAGAATTACTCCAACACTTAGACCAAGGAATCGGTGAACACGACCCATCCATTCGCTGTCACGTTCAGCCAAGTAATCATTGACTGTAACAACGTGGACTCCACGTCCTGCTAGTGCGTTCAGATAAGAAGGAAGTGTTGCAACGAGAGTCTTTCCTTCACCGGTGCGCATTTCTGCGATATTGCCACGGTGAAGCGCCGCCCCACCCATGATTTGAACGTCATAGTGACGTTGGCCAAGTGTGCGCTTTGCGGCTTCGCGAACAACGGCAAATGCCTCAGGAAGTAAATCATCGAGTGTTTCGCCTTGCGTTAGGCGTTTCTTAAATTCTTCAGTCTTTGCTCGCAGTTGGTCATCAGCAAGTGCAGAGATTGAACTTTCGAAGGCGTTGACCTTTTCGACGACCTTGCTTAAGTCACGAAGAATTTTTCCTTCGCCGGCTCGCATGATGCGGTCGAGAATTGAAGCCATTTGCCTACCTTCCACTTGCCAATCCCAATCACTTGCAATGGGCGCCCTATTCGAGCCCCCTTATCGTAGAGGTTCTGCCACGCAAGCTGTAATCGCAGCCGAAACCTCAATGCCTGCAGCACGCAATGCGCGGGCCGCCTCCTGCAAAGTCACCCCCGTTGTGACGAGGTCATCGACAATGATTGCCTTTCCACTGTGATAACGCAGGGATGCCAGTGACCCTTCCAAATTTTCTACTCGTTTCTTTGCATCGAGCTTTGATTGATCTTTGACGACCCTGGTGTGAGTCAACAATTCACGGGTTGGCACCCGTGCACTACCACCAATTTCTCTGGTTAATTCGTTAATGAATTGTCTCCCTCGTAATCTCGCAACGGATTTTCGCGAAGGAATTGGCACTAAAAATCCCAATCCTTGCTCTTGTAAACAGAGCGAAAGCGAATGAGAAAGTGCGCTCACCATTAGCTCATCTGCTCGTCGCAATGCATGTTCTTTTGCAGCTAACAAAACTTTCCCTGCAATCGGTGAATAGGGAATGGAAGAATAAATCGGGAAATGTGGTTTCTGGCGAGAGTGAGATCTATAAATTCTCGGCTGCCAGAATTTTCTGCACTGCGAACAGATTTCCAAACCTAGGGCGCCACAACCTAAACAACGAACTGGAAAGATGAGTTCCTCTAGTGAGCTGAGTAAATTCACCTAGCCATACTGCTGCAATGACGGCTAGCGGTTATTGGTAAAAAGCCTCCTGGTGGAAATCTTTTGGCGTGGCCTTAATTGGTCTTGAATTTATTAACTCGCCAGCCTTGCGGGGCAAGGTGAGAACAAAATGAGCTCCTTGGTTAGGGCGTCCCCACGCATCTAATTCTCCATTGTGAAGTCGTGCATCCTCAAGTGCGATGGAAAGACCCAAACCAGTTCCACCGCGTACTCGAGCACGTGATGGATCTTCTCGCCAGAACCGGTCGAAGACGCGAGTCAGGGCCGATTCATCAAGTCCTGAGCCGTAATCTCGAACACCAATACCAACCTCGGTTTCGGTAGCAACGACGCTCACAAGAACCTTCTTTCCTTCTGCATGATCGAGTGCGTTTGACAAAAGATTGCGCATAATGCGCTCAACTCTGCGGATATCGGCATTAATGCTGACAAATTCCTGATCAGCTACCACCTCTACTTGCTGTGTTGGCACATTGCTAGCTATATCTAAATCAGTGGCACATCGATTAATAAGACCAATGACATCAAAATCGACAGGTTCGAGCACAGCAACTTCGGCATCGAAACGACTTACTTCAAGTAGGTCTTCGAGCAACCGCTCGAATCTATCTAGTTGAGCAACCAGTAGCTCAGAACTCCGGGCGACGAGTGGATCAAAAGAGCTGCGTTGGATGTGGATTACCTCTGATGCCATACGCAGTGTGGTTAAAGGAGTTCGTAGTTCGTGGGTGACATCTGAAACAAAACGCTGCTGGACACGTGAGAGATGCTCTAGTCGAGTGATTTGCTCTTCAATAGATAGGGCCATTTCATTATAAGAAATTGCCAGCGTTGCCATCTCATCGGTTGAAACGACTTTCATCCGCTGAGTGAAGTCTCCCTGCGTAAACTGATTAGCGATACGTGCTGCTTCACGCACCGGTCGAACCACTTGTCGCACTACGAGCCAGGTGATAAGTCCGATGAGGAAAATGAGTGCGATTCCAGTAAGCAGAAGTGAGTTCTTGATGAGATCTACTGTTGCCGTCTGGTTCTTGAGAGAAAAGATGATGTAAATCTCGTATCGCCCCCCAGTCGGAATAATAATTCTCTGACCCACAAAGAGAGAGTCAATACTCTCTCCGTTGTTATATCGTGCAGGACCGTAGGCATAATGAAGTTTGGCATCTTTTTTGATCTGGGCGCGAAGATCTTTAGGAATGGATGAGTTCTTAATGACATTCGAAGACATCTCATAAGAATTTGCTGTAGTAGGTCCTCCTGGAGACTTTGCAAAAATTACTTCTCGACGCTCCTCATTAATTCCTTGGGTCGAGGTTCTCACAACGAATTCAGCGAGAGCTTCTTTACGGGCTTGAACTGTCATCGACTGCGATGCAAGTACTTGGTATTCAGCATTAAAAAATGTGTATCGGGCTTCAGCCAGTGAAGAGTTCAGGCTAGTTGCCAGGATTCCATCAGCTAGACGTGAATACAGCGCAGAACCGGTAAGCGATACGACAGTTAAGGACAGAAAGAGAGTTGAGAGAATCACTCGTGTTGCTAGTGAATGTTTGAGTGACCGTCGTAAACGGTTCATGTTAAGCGGCTCCGCCCGCCTTATAGCCCACGCCACGAACCGTCATGATGATCTCTGGACGGTCGGCGT
This sequence comes from Candidatus Planktophila versatilis, assembly GCF_002288265.1. Taxonomy (NCBI): domain Bacteria; kingdom Bacillati; phylum Actinomycetota; class Actinomycetes; order Candidatus Nanopelagicales; family Candidatus Nanopelagicaceae; genus Candidatus Planktophila; species Candidatus Planktophila versatilis. Next base: position 951,928 of record NZ_CP016778.1, read on the forward strand.
CGTGTTCAACCTTTGAACGAAGTCGCTGCACGTGCACATTGACCAATCGCGTATCAGTTGTTTGTCGGTAGCCCCAGACCTCACTTAAGAGCGCGTCGCGTGTAAACACCCGACCTGGGTCTTTTGCTAGAGCGACCAGCAAATCAAATTCAAGACGGGTTAGCTGAATGAGAATCGCACCGCGACGAACTTCGTGGGCTGTCACATCGATTGTGATGTCACCGATGGAAAGAAGGCCGGTCACATCAGAATTGGTGCGACGCAAACGAGTGCGAATACGCGCAATGAGTTCAGCCTTGTCCCGAAATGGTTTCTGCATGTAATCATCGGCGCCTGCTTCAAGCCCCCGCACAACATCTTGGGTCTCCCCCTTGGCGCTGAGCATCACGATTGGCACCATCGACTCTTTTCTAATTAGTCGACAGACCTCTATGCCATCTATTCCTGGCAACATGACATCAAGTAAGACGAGGTCCGGAGGATTATTTCTAAATACCTCCAGCGCCTCATCTCCTCTACTCACCATATCTACATCGAAGCCAGAACTTGTAAGAACAATTCCCAGCATTTCGGCGAGATCTTGATCGTCATCGACGACCATGATGAGTGTCATGCAATATCAACGATCATTTATGAACCGTGCTCCCAAGAATTAAGGTACATATCTTGAGCTGGTGTGAGTACATCGATACGTCCACCCATCGAAATGAGTTTCAACGCCGCAACTTCCTTATCGATATATGTTGGAACTTCATGCACTCCAGCAGGAAGGTTCTTTGCTTCCTTAACGAGGTATTCCGCAGTTAGGGCCTGATCAGAGAATGACATATCCATCACTGATGCTGGGTGACCTTCAGCTGCGCCGAGGTTTACTAGACGACCTTCAGCGAGAAGAAGTAAGCGGCGACCATCTTTCATCACGTATTCATCGGTCTGGTGACGCATCTTGGCATTCTTCTGTTTTGAGTTCTGCTCTAGCCAAGCAACATCGATTTCGATATCAAAGTGACCTGAGTTAGCCATGATTGCGCCATCTTTCATCGCTGCGAAGTGTTCATCGCGCAGTACATCGCGGTTACCGGTGACTGTAATAAATACATCGCCAACTTTGGCTGCATCTAACATCGGCATTACACGGAAACCTTGCATCATTGCATCGAGTGCCTTAGTTGGATCAATTTCTGTCACAACTACATCTGCGCCCATGCCCTTTGCGCGCTCTGCAACACCTTTTCCGCAATAACCAAATCCTGCAACAACGACAATGCGTCCTGCAAGTAAGAAGTTAGTCGCACGGAAGACCGCGTCAAGAGTCGATTGACCTGTGCCATAGCGATTATCAAACATGTGCTTTGTGTCTGTGTCATTGACTGCGATCATCGGAAATGTGAGTGCGCCATCTTTTGCCATCTGGTTAAGGCGAATAACTCCAGTAGTAGTCTCTTCGCAACCACCAGCGATATTTGGTAGGAGCTCCTTGCGAGTTGTGTGAAGAGTGTTTACTAAGTCGCAACCATCATCGAAGACTTGGTGAGGTTCGATGTCGAGGGCAGCGTTGATGTGCGAGTAATACCCGTCACGATCAACTGCATTACGTGCAAATACAGAGATTCCGTATTCATGAACAAGAGCTGCAGCTGTGTCATCTTGAGTAGACAATGGGTTAGAAGCACAGAGAGCAATTTCAGCGCCGCCAGCTTTAAGAACACGCATCAAGTTAGCGGTCTCAGTTGTGACGTGCATACATGCTGCGATTCGTACGCCGGTAAATGGTTGTGACTTTTCAAATCGTTCACGAATTTGTGCAAGGACCGGCATGTTGCGCTCTGCCCATTCGATGCGCTTGCGCCCCTCGGCAGCAAGTGAAGCGTCGGCTATATCGTGCTTTGGAATTGTTGTTACTTGTGTCATGAAAACATATCTCCCTAGGTAGTTCCTCAATTGACTATGAGGATTGTCTTTTTCGCTTGACCTTCGGCGTAGGGCTCTACTGTGCTAGTCGGCTACGGAATTAGTTTAGTGGACTCCGGGAAAAAGGGTGAAACAGACTTAGCTTCGTATCGCCTTGAGAACTTCATCGCGAACCTTCTCCATGCGCCCTTCGGTAGAAGCCTCAACGTTGAGTCGAAGGAGTGGCTCGGTATTAGAGGCCCGAAGATTAAACCACCAGTCTTTGGCGCTGACAGTCAGACCATCAAGATGATCCATTTCTACATCACTATCTGCTTCAAATTTTTGCTGGATAGTTTCCATCGAGGCAGCTGCATCAGAGACTGTCGAGTTAATCTCTCCACTTGAGTGATATCTGTTAAATGGCTTAAGAATTGTGGAGAGTGACTTCTTGCTTTCACCGAGTGCGGCAATTGCATGTAGCGCGGCCAGCATTCCAGAGTCTGCCTTCCAAAAATCTCTAAAGTAGAAATGGCCTGAGTGTTCTCCACCAAATACGGCATCTGTTTCGGCCATGAGCTTTTTAATGTACGAATGGCCCACACGTGAACGAACCGCCGTTCCGCCGTTTTCTTCCACGACTTCTTTCACTGCTCGCGAGGAGATGAGGTTATAAATAATATTTGACCCGGGATACTTAACTAGCTCGCGAGATGCAATCAGTGATGTCAAAGAAGATGGATTGACAAGTGCTCCCTTTTCATCAACAAGGAAACAGCGATCGGCATCACCATCGAATGCGAGCCCGATATCTGCACCATGTTTCTTCACCGCCTTTTGTAAGTCAACGAGATTCTTTGGATCAATCGGGTTGGCTTCGTGATTAGGGAAAGAACCATCTAATTCAAAGAAGAGCTCAATTACTTCTGCGTTAAGTCTCTTAAAGACAGCTGGTGCTGTGTATCCGCCCATTCCGTTGCCGGCATCGATAACTATTTTCAAAGGGCGAATCTGTGAAACATCGACCAAGGTGCGTAAGTGATCGACATATTCCTCCAGCATATTCTTCGATTTCTCGACACCGACATTTCTCATCGCCATGGGAGTGCCTTCATAAACGAACTTTTCGATTGTTAACAAGCCCGATTCTTTACCTATGGGACGTGCACCGCTAAAGCAGAGTTTGATTCCATTGTATGCAGCAGGATTATGGCTTGCCGTAAACATCGCACCCGGCAGATTTAACTTTCCGGCAGCGAAATACAACATATCTGTAGAGGCAAGTCCGATACGAATGACATCTAGGCCTTGCGAAGTAACACCCGCTGAAAATGCAGTTGCCAGCGTGGGTGAAGATGGACGCATATCTTCGCCAATGACAACGGTTCCTGGTTCACGTTCAATTTCTAAGAAGCGAGCGAAGGCAACCCCAGTGGCAAATGCAAAATCTGGCGTGAGTTCTTCATCTACTAACCCACGGATGTCATAGGCCTTAAATATCGATGCGCTCATGAAGGTATCGTAAAGAATTGAGTATGCAGAAGTGAAATTAGGAAGGCACTGCGCGCAAATGCCCGCGTCTGCCCACGCTTGATTGTGAAGTAGTTGTTGAGACATCAGTAGTCGTGGCGTGAGAATTCAGAGCTACCTCACGGACAGCATCGGCGATTGCCATGAGATCGTCTTCACTTGGTCCACTCTGATTTTCATCTACAGCCTGCTTGATGACATTCCAACCTTGCGGAACGGTAAGCCGGGCAGAGTGTTTATCGCAGAGATCATATGAATGAGGTTCAGAAAAAGTTGCCAGCGGTCCAAGGACGGCAGTGGATTCAGCATAAATATAGGTAAGGGTCATCGATGCCGAAGAATTGCAACTCACACGAGAGCAACTGCGCCCAGAACGTACCGAAGAACTCATGTGTATAAGGCTATCGGTGTAGCTATAAAAGTCAGGGATTTAACACACGGATATTTGAATCTGGAATTGAAGACTTTGTCAGAACACTGCCCGGAGTCAATGGAACATATCCGTATCCACTCTTGGATGAAATCAGAGCCGCGCCAGAAGTTCCGGGCGAGATTGCCGAAAAGCTGACAGACCGGGCTGAGTCAGAAAGTACGTAGGTAGCTATGTCAGAACCCTTGATATCAATTGTTCTAGATTTGCCACCGGCCTGCATCACTGTGAGTCTGACTTCGATTTCACTGCCTGTGAAAACCAAGGTGGGGGCTAAGCCAGTGGTAGCCAAGGTGAACTCTTGCAAGTCCGGAACGGCAGTACTCCATACGAAATCACTCTTTCCTTGCGAGAGCGTCGGTGAAAACACAGATCCAAGAATTGGTTGATCGGAAGAAATATGTAGTGCAAATTTTCCGGACGACATCAAGATATTCATGGGAATCTCAACGACTTTCTTATGGGCAACAACCCTGCCATTTATCCCAACCGGAGAAAAGGTTCCATCGGTAGAGCGAATCTCAGCGCTGATACGCGCATCAACATCACCAGGGACTAAGAGTCGCAATGTGTGAGGGCTCGGCGTCTTCCTCTTCACTTGTTGCGGGATAGCCGGAATCTGCAACTTCTTACCAGGATCATCCGTTGAATTAACGATATCTCCGCCCAGTGATCGCAGGCCCTTGCCACGTTCATCTACAAGAAAACCATTGACGCGGCCAGACTTTGCTTCAATATGGATAGCAATTGATTTCGCACCTGGAGCCAAAGATGGCAGTGAGATCTGCTTAAATGAATTCGCACCCACAATTAAATCTCTGGGGGTCAGTTCACCATTCTCGCTAAAGACTGAGACGCGAACAAGTGCTTTACCTAAACCGCTATTTACTAAGTTCAGCGAACCCTTCGAAGTGATATCTGCAGTTGCGCCCACAAACCACCGTGAAGTAATCGGGGCCTGACATGCAGATGCACCAGCCCACACACCCTTTCGGACCTGCCACACAACAGGGGTAATTGCTCCAGCATCGATGACAGCAGACTGGGAAGCGATTGCATAACGGCTAATTCCTGCCTCACGAGTGTTCATTGCGGAGGTGCCAGTTTTTCTGATCTGAGTCTTAGAACTTGTCAGAGAAATTGCTGTGGTTAATCCCGATGTATTAGGTGGGCAAATAACAGAAGGGTATGACTGATTAAATCGAGATGTTGAGACGGTGAAGTTAAGCAAATTGCTAATCGCTAAAATCGAGATTGTCACGAGGAAGAGAAGGAAGCCACGGTTGCTTTTCATGCCAGCTCCTTTTCAGATATCTCACTCTTGCGGCGACCAGAGGGCAGCGCAAGAACAATGACAGTGACCAGCACAATCATGAAGAAGGAGATCCAGGCCCTTCGCTGTGTTCCATCATGGAAGATGGTGACTTCGCCAGCGTTGGTGATTTCAAAGGTGGGAAGACCATCGCGATCTTCAATACGAGCTGCAGTAAATCCATCTTGGTAAATTCTCCACCCTTTACTAAAACTTTCAGTAAGTGTGAGTGTTCCGGGACGCGGCACAATGGCGCTAATTCCGGTTGCTTCGATGATGGAAACTTCTCCGGCGTAGTCGGTAAGAATGATGCGTCCGGTTGGCTCATTTACCTTCCAGACAACTCCAGCTTTTGTCGCAGAGGTTCTAATGAAGCCTCCTAAGCCATCAATAGTTTGAACTACCTCATCAATAATCGGATTCTTTAAGTAAACGTATTTGATTCCGTAGGTTGCTAAGACTGCACTTGAACTCACACCGGTGTTGTCGATTAAGCCTTCAACTGCTCGGGAAATTACTTCCGTATCCGCTGGCGCAACATCTACTTCACCCAGTGTGATATCTCTTCCTCTGGAAATGTAATAGGACAGAGTTTGCTCGCCATTTCTGGTGTATGGACGAAGCACGAGTGACTTGGCGCTCTTCTCTATTGCAAGGTAGGCCGGTAGTACGTTCTTCTGCCCCGTACGAAGTGGTGAATCAGCTCCCGCAGAAACCAACCAGGAAAGAGATGTCGCACTATAAACCAGGGTTAAAGCGAGAATGAGTGCAACCGAAATATGCCTGAAATTAATGTGGGATTGTTCAAGTCGAGATCTAATTTTATCGAACATCACAACACCAGATGTTAATGAGAAGAGCGTGGCAATAGCGATAAAGGTTCCAACAGATACTTGGGCATTTAACGGTGTTCCATTACCCGGTATGACTGCAACGCTAATCAAAGTTCCACACAGCAAGAAAGTAATTCCTGGGACTGCAAATTTTCGAGCGGCGGTAGTAGAGAAATAGGCGACGAGCAAAATTGCCACTATCGGACTGGCACACCACCACGGAAGAGATCCCGGCCCACCTGGATTGGCAAGAATTGCTAGGTTCGGGCCACCGCCAGAAACGGATAGTCCAATTTCTCGAAGAATACGGGTTGGGTTGAGTAACACACCGAAAGAAGCCGGCGCCGATAACAAGAATGGAATTATGAGAAGAGTCAGGCGACGCTTGAGTCGTTCGAGGAAGAGTTGATCCTGGTAATTATTTGATGCTTTCCTGAAGTCGCCGAAAATTGTAAGGATGATTCCCACGAAAAGGATAAGCAGCACCGATGGATTAAATGAAAGCAGGAACCAGATAAAAAGTGAGTATCCAAAGATGCTTCGCCAACTCCAACGATCGATTTCGGCCCAGGTATGAAATTGCACTATGAAAAAGGGCAGTAACGCCATAAAGACAAGTACTCCGAGTCGCCCGGCGTTCACCGATGCAATCGCCACCGGCGATAAGGCATAGAGCAAGGAAGCGCCAGCTGATAGCCACTGATTATCTGTAAATCTCTTTAAATATCGGTGTGCTGAAAGCAGAAGTATCAAGGGAGCGATGAGAAAGAAAATAGTGATAAATACTGAAACATTTCCGAAGAAGAGCAGAGATGCGATTGCGATGACTAAGACCCAAGTAGGAGTGGATTGCGCACTGCCCATACCCACGTCATGCCAACTAGAGATATAGAGCTTGATTAAATCTCGGAAACTAGCTGGAGATTCGGCAAGAGCTCCTCCGGCTAATGGCCCAAACCTATGTCGTGCCCAGGAAAGTGAGACGAGTGTGATGATTGATGCGGCAATAATCATGGGTCTATAGAAAAGTGATTTCCATGGAGTTCGTGACACCGGGGTAAGAGGATCTTCATCCTCATTTATTTCTAAGTCGCTGACAATCGGTAGTTCACGTGATGGTGAATGAGGAAGCACAGCGGAACGTAGCGTCGATGCCAGACGAGAAATAGATGAACGAAGTTGGGATATCCGCGATGGAACAAAGGCATTGACCACTCTCGGAGAAATCAGTCGGTGCTGTTTGCGAAATTTTCTAGCTGAAAGTAATTCGGTGGGATGAATAATGAGTGAGCCAATTGCCAAGATCTCATCCGATGCATAGCCGGGGAGTTTGGCAAATAGGTAGCCGACAGAACGCAAGATAGCCCCGGCAAATAGCGTGAAGATGAGTCCAGGTAGTGACCACACACTTGAGTTAGCAAGCAAGACATAGGCTGCATTGCGCCGATCTAGTAAAAGTGGGCGGTGAAGAAACGCTCCTTGCACATCAACACTTCTTCGTTCGGTCGCCGATGCTTGTGCGTGATACCCAATCGCATCAGAGACGGCAATCACCGAGTGTCCCGCAACGCGAACACGCCAACCAAAATCAACATCATCTCGGAATAGCTCTAAATTCTGATCAAAGCCACCGAGTTCTTCAAAGACGTCACGACGGATGAGGGCACCTGCTGTGCTCACAGAAAGAACTTCTGTTACGCCATCGTGTTGACCTTGATCGTATTCAAGAGGTTCAAGACCTGTCCATCTCGCACCGTTAGTTGCAATACTGATTCCTAATTCAATGAGATGCGTTCGATCATGCCAACCAAGAAGTTTTGGTCCAGCCATCACAACACTGGGGCGATCTGCAATCGCTGCTAATAAAGATTCAAGTGCGGCCGGATGCAACGCGCAATCATCGTGAAGAATCCAAATCCATTCTTCACTATCTTTAATCAGCGCAGGCAGCTGCGTGATTCCATGAGCTACGGCAGCACCAAATCCACTTTCTCTATCGATTGTTGCTACCGGAATGCGAGCGCCTTTCAGCAACTTCACCGAAGCATCGAGGGAGCCAGTATCAATGGCAAAAACTTGATTAGGTCGCACAGATTGCGAAGCAAGAGAAGCGACAACTTCAGATAGCCAAGTTGCTCCATCGTGTACAACTAAGAGTGCAGTTACCCGCGGAGCGCTCATGGGAAGAACCTACCTAAAGTAAGGCCCAGGGCCGGAAATTGTTGCTGGCTGCCCTTACGCAGGGCGACGCTTAAGTCGACGACGCTCACGCTCTGAGAGACCGCCCCAGATACCAAAGCGTTCATCGTGCGCCAGAGCGTATTCAAGACACTCTTGGCGCACATCACATGAGAGGCAGACTCGCTTTGCTTCGCGAGTGGAGCCACCCTTTTCTGGAAAGAAAGCTTCCGGATCAGTTTGAGCGCAGAGTGAGCGCTCTTGCCAGGAGAGTTCAAAATTCTCGCCATTAGCTAGTTGAATAGTTGGTCCAGCAGTGGGGGCTGATGGCTTGCCAGTCGATGTTCCTTCTGGGCGGATTGGCATCTGCAAATCTCCTCAAGTCATTAGGGGCGGAATTCGTTGTGAATCACCTGCGCTCTAGGTATTAATTACACCGGTGTAATCCCTTGGAGTCAACTCCTAAGTCGAGACTTTTGGCGCTTTTTTTAGGACGAAAAGTCGATTTTTAGAGAGAAATTGGTAAATCTGAGCTATTTGAGAGGTAGGTACGGGCTTTTTCGGTGCCTCTATTCACATGTGTTCCCTCTGCAATGAAGCATTGTGACAATTTCACATCAGATTCGATCACCACGTTATCGCCGATGATGCAGTCATCGATGCGGCAGCCCGATGCAATCGTTGTGTTGGCACCGATTGCGGTACCGCCAGTGATCTGGGTGTCATTGCCAATCGTGGAGCCAGCCATCGCAAGAAAGGGTGCAGCTACTAGATCGCGTGAGCCTTGAAAGAGTGCTGCCGGTGTGCCGACATCGAGCCAATAAGCAGCTTGCTTATATCCAAAGACCGGGCGGTTCTGTGCAATCAGTGCTGGGAAAGTTTCGCGTTCAACGCTGACCACGGATCCCAGCGGAATCTCCTTGATGACATCAGGGTTAAAAACATAGCAGCCGGCATTAATAAATTTGGTTACCGGATTTTCCATCTTCTCCAAGAAGGCGGTAACTCGTCCCTCTGAGTCTGTCGGCACGCAGCCAAATGCACGCGCATCATCGACTTCAATGAGGTGCAGTGTGACATCAGCATTCTTTTCTTGATGAAATGCAATTTGGTCTGCAATCGAATGCCGGCTTAAAACATCGCCATTGAAAATGACAATCGGCTCATCGCCTTCTAATAGCTGCGCCGCATTTCTTATTGCACCGCCGGTACCAAGGGGCTCCTTCTCAACTGCGTAGCGGATGTTGATTCCCCATTTACTTCCATCACCAAAATATGGCGTAAAGACTTCTGCCAGGTAGGAAGTGGCAAGCACAAGGGTGTGAATACCAGCGCGCTTAGCGGCAAGTATTTGATGTTCAGTGACAGGCAAGCCAGCAACTGGCAACATCGGTTTGGGAGATTCATTAGTCAGTGGCTTAAGGCGGGTGCCAAGACCACCGACTAGTAAAATTCCAACAGCCATTAGGGTGCACTGACTTTCGCAAGAATGCGCTCTGCCGCTGTTGCTATCTGTTGATCAGTGGCAGTCAGTGCAATCCGAATATGGTTCTCTCCTGCTTGGCCATAAAAAACGCCGGGAGTGGCAAGAATTCCCAGTGCTGCCAGCCAGGCAACTGAGTCCCATGAGCTTTCATTTCGCGTTGCCCAGATATAGAGGCCGGCTTCTGAATGATCGATACTGAAACCGGCAGAAATCAGAGCAGGTGCCAGGCGAGTGCGACGTGCGTTGTAGCGCCCACGTTGTTCAGCAACATGTTTGCTATCAGAAAGTGCGGCGACCATGGCGTGCTGCACCGGTAAAGAGACCATCATGCCGGCGTGCTTACGTACTTCAAGAATTCTGGCAATTAATTGTGGATCCCCCACTACGAAAGCTGCGCGATAGCCAGCCATCGAAGATCTCTTGGAAAGTGAGTACACACCCAAAACATTGGTGTTATCACCATCTGTGTATCGCAAAATAGAGGTAGGAGTTTTGGTATCGCCAAATTCCAGGTAGCACTCATCTGAAACTACGACGCTCTTATTCTTTCGTGACCATTCAATGGCTGCACGTAATTCAGATTCGGAGTGAACTCTTCCGGTTGGATTAGAAGGTGAATTCACCCATGCCATATCGGCCTTGGGCCATGCTGCTGCATCAATATCGACGTCGGTGGGTTTTGCTTGGGCAAGGAGTGCGCCGACTAAATATGTTGGGTAGGCAATACGTGGGTAAAGAACAGTTGCCGATTCAAGAAAGGTGGGTAACCAAGCAACGAACTCTTTAGATCCAATAAGGGGTAACACGGCAAAGTCGCCACTGGCACCAAGAGTTGTTGTAGCCCAATGATGAATTGCAGTGCGCAGTTCTTGAGTTCCCATTGTTACCGGGTAACTTGGCGAATCAGATGACTGACGTAAAGCTTGCTGAATGAATTCAGGAGTGGGATCTACTGGAGTTCCCACTGATAAATCAATGGCACCTTGCGGGTGCTTGCGCGCTATCTCGCCATAGGGAGCGAGCGCGTCCCATGGAAAATCAGGTAGTTTTTGGCGCAAGAGCAGTGACATCGGTGTGATCAGAGTTTGTCTCTCCGACCTTTGATGCTCCCCCAGGTGATCCAAGTTCTATGAAAAATTCAGTATTGATCTTCTTGTAGTTCTGCCACTGACCCGGAACATCATCTTCATAATAAATAGCTTCGACCGGGCATACCGGCTCGCACGCACCACAATCAACACATTCGTCGGGTTGGATATAGAGCATCCGAGCACCGTCATAAATGCAATCAACGGGGCACTCTTCGCGGCAGGACTTATCTTTAACGTCCACGCAAGGTTCGGCGATTACATATGTCACGAAAGATCCTCCAGAAGGCTTGAAGCGGTAGGCGATAAGTCTAACCCTGCAAGAGACTGATTACATGATTAAGGTTGCCACGTGAACGCCGAGACTTTACGGGCTGCCGTTGGCAAGCGAGCCACTATTCGCCTGCGAGATTCGGATGGCGGATTCCGTGACATCGTCGGCGTTCTACATAGTGAGACACGCCTCATCAATCGCCGGGGTGAGTTCATTGAATTTGAACTCGCAGATATTGCTTTCTTTCGCGTCATCCCAGTCTTTAACCGCCGAGATGCCGCCAGCGGTCAGCTTCACATTTATGACACCCGCACTCGAGAAGTTCAAGAAATAGCCAGTCGTGATGGTTATATCTCCATCTACTGCTGTGGTCCTACCGTCTACCGAGATGCTCATGTAGGAAACCTTCGTACCTTCTTACTTGCAGATCTGATCTCCCGCACACTAACCATGACAGGTGTAGACGTGGAACTCATTCAAAACATCACTGACGTTGGACACATGGCCGATGACTTCGAAGGTGAAGATAAATTATTGGCAGAATCTAAACGCACGAAGACTGACCCATTTGCTATTGCTCGCGAATTTGAATCCCGCTTCCACAAAGATTTGGCCTTACTCAATGTCAGAAAAGCCGACAGATATCCACGAGCATCTGAGAATATGAATTCAATGATCGCTGCCATCGAAAAACTTATCGAAAGTAAGAACGCCTACATCGGAAGTGATGGCTCGGTCTACTTTGATGCAACATCTATTGAAAGTTATGGTGCAATTAGCGGCAACAAATTAGCAGCGCTCAAACCCGGCTATCGTCATGAGCACAACGATGAAAGCGGTAAGCGCTTCCATGCCGATTGGGCGCTCTGGAAATTAGCCGGCGAACGCACGCAAATGATCTGGGAATCCCCATGGGGGCCAGGTTTTCCTGGCTGGCATATCGAGTGCAGCACAATGTCAATTGATTTCCTGGATTCGAAGGTAGATATTCACGTGGGCGGAATTGACCTTAGATTTCCACACCACGAAAATGAAAGAGCTCAGTCAAACTCGTTAACCCATTCTGAAGTTGTAGCTACCTGGGTCCATGGAGAACATCTGCTCTTTGAAGGTCGCAAGATGTCAAAAAGTGCCGGAAATGTTGTACTTCTTAGTGATGTGCAGGAACGTGGTTTAGATCCGCTCTCACTCCGTTTCTCATTCCTGGAAAACCGCTATCGATCACAGATGGATCTCTCTTGGGCAGCACTTGATGCTGCGCACTCAACGCTTCGCAAGTGGCGCGCGCTGATGTCTGAATGGGGAATATCAACAGAGATTAAAATTGATCAAGAGATTACTGATGCACTCACCAATGACCTTGACACACCGCGGGCCATGCAAAGGTTGCGCACCATTGAAAAAGATTCTGCCATGGGCTCACAAGATAAACGTGCCATTTTCTTATATGCAGATCAGGTACTCGGACTCGAACTCAATCGAGTTCCTGAGTCAAAACCACTTACCCCCGAGTTGGAACAACTTCTGAATGATCGAGTTGTTGCCAGAGAAGCTAAAGAGTGGGATCGAAGTGATTCCCTGCGCACAGAGCTAGAAGCACGCGGCCTGGAGATCAGCGATGGACCCACCGGACAGAGTTGGCGCTGGAAGTAAGTTAGGCGCGTTGTAGGACTGCAATTACTCCAATGATAAATCCAATAAACAAAAGTGCCGTCCCTGAGTTATCTCCTAGGATCAGCAGTTCTTTTCCCACACCAAATGTTCCGGCGCGAACGATGACAATAAACCAACCAAAGAGTGCGATGAGCTTGTATCTCTTCTTACCAAAATATCGACCCACCCAGCGAATGCACATGTAAGTACCAATGAGTGCAAGTATCACTCCAATGGGTGGACGGGTTGGGTGAATCAGAGTTGCACCTAGTGCTACAACTGCTCCAAAGAGAAGCGAAAACAGCGCTCTCATGATGTGACTGATATGCCGGCAAAGAGATCGCTCTCGTGGCCCTGCCCATCTAGCTCTCCACTTTTTTCACCCTTAACTAGCGTGTAGTACTCATTACCCCAGATCTCGAGCCCAAGATTATTTGAGAGCGAAAAGAAAGGGCCATCGATTGCTATTTGTGTGCCATGCGCAGCCATCGCAGCCATCTTCTGATGAACGTAATCACCACCATCGATGCATGCATGAACAAAAGAGTCATCTTTTGCGAAAGGCAAATCATCGGCGCTCTCTGCTCCGAAGAAATCTGAACCAAGTGATTTCATCTTCTCGATGCCCGCTTGAATAACAGATTTGGGCATCACATTCCAATAAATTTTGGGGATATTCCAAGTAGCGCGCTCAGCCGCCGCCATCGCAACGCGATGGGCTTGGATGTGATCGGGGTGGCCATAGCCACCAAATTCATCATAGGTAATCATCACATGTGGCTTGATTTCATCAATAATTGAAACCAGTAACTGGCTAGCTTCATCGAAGTCTGCGCTCCAAAAAGTATCGGCGCGATTGTTGGGTTCTGTTCCCATCATGCCGCTATCGCGATAACGCTTGACTCCCTCACCAAGAAACCGATGATCTGTAACACCGAGTTCGGCCATTGCTTGCGCTAACTCTTCCACGCGGTGATCACCCAGTGCGTCGGTTTCATTTGCTGCTAGGTGGGCAAGAGCTGGAATTAGAACTTCACCTTCTTCACCACGGGTGCAAGTAACCAGTGTTACCTGCGCACCTAGTGCTGCATAAAGTGCCATCGTGCTGCCATTGTTGATAGTTTCATCATCAGGATGGGCATGCACAAGCAGGGCTCGATAGCCGGTGTAATTAGCAAGCATTAATAGACCGGCAGTGATGTATCAATCTGCTTCGCCCATGCCACCACGCCACCAAAGACATGTGATGCATCAGAGAATCCGGCATCCTTAAGTATTGCTAGACACTCGGCAGATCGCACACCACTCTTGCAATGCAAGATGATTGGTCGGTCTTGCGGCAAGGTTGCCAATACAGATCCATCAATAAATCCTTGTTTTGGAATCAGATGCGCTGTTGGAATCTTTACAATCTCGTATTCACTTGGTTCGCGCACGTCGATGAGGTAATAGTTCTCTTGCGCATCAATCTTTGACTTCAGCTCTTGCACCGTAATAGTTGAACCAGCACTTGCTTCCTGCGCAGCATCAGAGAGCACCCCACAGAATGCTTCGTAATCAGGCAGTAGCGCGGTCTGAGTCGGGTTATCACTACACAGTGGGCAGTTAGGATCTTTACGCACTTTAATCTTTCTAAAGCTCATATCAAGTGCGTCATAAACCATCAAAGAACCAATAAGTGGTTCACCGACTCCAGTGAGAACTTTGATTGCTTCTGTAGTTTGGATTGAGCCAATTGTTGCGCAGAGAACTCCAAGAACTCCGCCTTCAGCACAACTTGGAACCATGCCCGGAGGTGGTGGTTCTGGATAGAGGCAGCGATAGCAAGGACCATACTCGGCCCAGAACACACTTGCCTGTCCGTCAAAGCGATAGATAGAACCCCACACATATGGTTTCTTTAAAAGTACACATGCATCGTTAACCAAGTAGCGAGTTGCAAAATTATCTGTGCCATCAACAATAATGTCGTATTGAGAAAAAATCTCCATCACATTCGAATTATCAAGTCGTGCTTCATGGGTAATGACATTCACATACGGATTTATCTCAGCAATTTTCTCTTTCGCACTCTGTGCTTTACTTTTGCCGATATCTGATTGGCCATGAATAATTTGTCGCTGCAGGTTTGACTCATCAACTGTGTCGTATTCAACGATTCCAAGAGTTCCAATACCAGCTGCAGCTAAATACATCAGGGCTGGAGATCCGAGGCCTCCTGCGCCAACGCAGAGTACTTTGGCATTCATCATGCGCTGCTGACCCGCCATTGCAACATCAGGGATGATTAAGTGACGGCTATATCGACGAACCTCAGCAACGCTAAGCGCAGGACCTGGCGTAACCAGCGGCGGAGTCTTCATGGGAGTGATTCTGCCGTACTGTGCCTTTGCCTGCCAATTCTGTACGATGCGCATAATGACTACCGAAACTGCATCTGCACATAATTCGCGTTCAGATAAATCACGCCTGCCGCGCGACGAGCGACGAGCGATTTTGCTCTCGGCGGCTCTTGAAGTCTTCACAGCTGCTGGATATCACTCAGCGGCGATGGATGAGATAGCAGACCGAGCCAATGTCAGTAAGCCAGTTCTCTACCAGCACTTTCCCTCAAAACTAGATCTCTATCTCGCCGTTCTTGACCTTCACATTGATTCTCTGGTCTTTGAACTTCAGAAAGCTATCTCTTCAACTCCAGATAATAAGCAACGCGTGCATGTGACTATTGATGCTTACTTTAATTTTATTGAAAATGAGGGAGAGGCATTTCGCCTCCTCTTTGAAAGTGATATGAACGTTGAGCCTCAAGTTCGCGAGCGACTTAATCGCATGACCTATGACTGCGCCGCCGCGGTCAGTGGTGTGATCGCCAATGACACCGGACTTCCTCGTGAGGAAGCGATGATGCTCGGCGTTGGATTAATTGGCTATGTTCAAGTCACAGCTCGTCATTGGCTGGAAAGAGATGGAAAACTCACTCGCCAACAAGCGATAGAACTCGTTGAGAACCTCATGTGGCGGGGAATTTCTGGATTTCCCCGTACTGAACTCTGACTCTAAGATAGGGCTATGAGCACAAAGAAATCAGATAAGGCATCACAAGTTCGCATCTCCATTACACATGTCAGCAGCGAGCTCTCCTTTGAATGCCCAATGGCTCCCGAAGCGATCAAGGCCGCAGTCACCGCTGCGCTTTCATCAGCTACTCCCCTTGTTCTTTCAGATGTTCGCGGCCATGAAGTTATCGTGCCGGCAGAGAAAATTGGCTATGTAGAAATCGGGCAACCAACCGAGCGTCGCGTCGGTTTCGGTGCCAACTAAGTGTCGATAACTTTCGCAGACTTACCACTTCGCAAAGAGACAATCGATGCGCTCAATGAACATGGCTTTACTTCACCTTTTCCTATTCAAGAGATGGTCATGCCTATTGCACTTGCCGATGGCGATGTGATTGGTCAAGCAAAGACCGGTACCGGTAAGACCCTCGCATTTGGAATTCCAGTCATTGAGCGCGTGATTGCACCCAATGATGCTGATTGGTCACAACTAGCTAATCAGGGGCATCCGCAAGTTCTCATTGTTGTTCCAACGCGCGAGCTCTGCGTTCAGGTCACCAAAGATATTGAAGAGCTCTCCTTCAACCGCGGAATTCGCACTTTGGCTGTCTACGGCGGCCGGGCATTTGAACCACAGATTGAAGCGCTACAAAAGGGCGTCGAGATTGTGGTGGGAACCCCAGGTCGCTTATTAGATTTATATCGTCAAGGACAACTCACGCTGAAGAACGTTTCGCGAGTAGTTCTGGATGAAGCTGATGAAATGCTTGATCTCGGTTTCTTACCTGATGTTGAGAAAATCTTTACTAGTACTCCTGCTCGCCAGCAGACGATGCTCTTTTCAGCGACCATGCCCGGGGACATCATTGCTTTAGCACGTCGTTTCATGAACCAGCCTGTGCACATTCGCACGCAAGATAATGAGGATGAAGGCGCAGTTGTCTCTCGCATTGTGCAGCACGTGATCCGCGCGCACGCCATGGATAAAATCGAGCTACTTGGACGCATTCTTCAAGCCAATGGTCGCGGGCCAACTATTGTCTTTTGTCGCACCAAGCGCACCGCACAGAAGACATCAGATGAGTTAGTAGAGCGTGGATTTAACGCGGCAACTATCCACGGTGATCTCGGGCAATCTGCGCGCGAAAAGGCGCTCAATGATTTCAAGGCTGGTAAATCAGATGTCCTGATTGCAACAGATGTTGCAGCACGTGGAATTGATATCGATGGTATTACTCACGTCATTAATTACCAATGCCCAGAAGATGAGAAGACATATGTGCACCGCATTGGTCGTACTGCGCGAGCCGGCGCCCACGGTATTTCAGTAACCTTCGTTGACTGGGATGATCTCGCGCGTTGGAAGATGATTGATACCGCACTCAAATTAGGTCTAGCAGAACCACTTGAAACATATTCCTCTTCAGATCACTTATATGAAATGCTCGACATTCCGCGCGATTCAACTGGAAGTCTCAAGAAGGTGCGTGCACCCAAGGTTGAGAAAGCTACTCCGGCAAAGAGTGCTCCAAAGAGTTCAGCTCCACAGGTAAAACGCGAACGCACTCGGACTAAGCGAATATCTAGCTAATTTGCGGTAAATGCCTTGATTGCATTTGCCAACATCTGTACTGCAATTGCCGCAAGTAGTAACCCAGCGATACTTGCCAACAATGTGACCCCAGCATCTTTAATTACACCAACAATCTTGGTCGATGCCATCAGAACTGTTCCGATGATTAGGTGCACCGCAACTATTGCCACGGCTAATCCTATGAACTGCGCAGTTGAGTCTGCCTTCTGCACATAAATCATGGTTGCAACGATTGCTCCAGGGCCAGCAAGGAGTGGAGTACCAAGTGGCACCATTCCGATATTGGAACTTTTCTGATCAGCTCCACCTTTTGATGTGCCAGTGAGAAGTTGTAATGAGACATAGAGGAGAAGTAACCCTCCAGCTGCCTGCAGCGCCTCGATAGAGACATTCATATATTCCAGAATGAACTGCCCGAAGAAAGCAAAACTAGCAATAACAAAGAGTGAAACAGCTGCTGCCTGCCACGCTAAACGCACTCGCTCGCGTGGCGATTTATCTCCTACCAAACCAAGAAATATTGGCGTAGCTCCTGGTGGATCCATAATGACAAAGAGTGTGACAAAAGCTTGCGTGGCAAAGGTAATTGTTCCCATTGAATTCATACTCGTACCACCCTTCGTGCATCTGCTTGCGCTTCTAAGGCTTCCCATTGTGCCGCAAGTGTTGTGTTCTCTGCCATTGCATTAAGTTTTCCGGTGCCGTGATAATCACTTGATCCAGTGATAACAAGGTTGAGCTCCTGTGCTATTTCACGCAGAGTTTTGCGCTCCTCTGCATTTTGATCACGATGGTCTACCTCAATGCCATTAAGCCCCGCAGCAACCAAATCAGCAAATGTCTCTGATGTAATGATTTGCCCTCGGCGCGATGCAAAAGGATGAGCAATGACTGCCACTCCCCCCGCTGCATGAATTGCGCGAATTGCTTCGACCGGAGTGGGCGCAGCGTGAGTTACATAGTATTTGGATTCATTGTTGAGCAAGTTTAAGAAAGCTTCATCCCGGCTTGCGACTACTCCTTTGCGCACAAGTGCATCTGCTAGGTGTGGTCTACCCACTGTGGCACCTGCTGGAGTCTGCGCCTGCACATCCGCTAGCGAAATATCAATGCCATCAGCTCGCAGGAGTTCAACCATTTTTCGCATTCTAGGTATACGGGTATCGCGTGAATCAGCAAGAATTTGTTGAATCGCAGCGTTTTCGCCATCAAAGAGAAGTCCGAGCATGTGCACGCTAATTCCATCTGAAGTCAGGCAAGAAATTTCTGCACCTAAGACAAGTTCAATTTGAGGTTGCAGCGCGGTAATTGCTTCACTCCATCCAGCAGTGGAATCATGATCGGTGATAGCAAGAGTGGTAACGCCAGTAGAAAGTGCTTTCTTCACTAGCGCGAATGGGGAATCAGTACCGTCGCTACAGGTTGTGTGAGTGTGTAGGTCTATCACAGTTCCACGCTACTCTCTTTTGTATTCCTTAATACAACAAGTCCACAACCAAGCAGAATAAGAACTACTCCAGGAATAATACTTAAAGTTGGTTGCTTGCCAATGTCAAAGATGAAGGCGAGAATTGCTGCTACAGGTACTTCAAAGAAGACAATCATCGAAACAATTGCAGGAGATACCCGCTTAAGCGTTGAGTTAAATACCGTGTGGCCAAGGAGTTGCGCTCCCAAAATCAGACCCAGCAGGATCCACCATTCTCTGGCTGAAAAATGAATCACTTCATAGCCAAGGAGTAAGGCCATCGGTAGTGCGGTAATTGAACATACGAAGTAACAAATAGTCGTATAAGACGTTGTTTCCATTTGCTGCTGTGCGCGCGAACCTACCAACATATAGGCAGCAGCGAGTGCACCGGCTATCAACGCTGCCAGATCTCCTAAGAATGATTTTTTATCCAGTTGCAAGTCAACGCCCGTCACAAGAAGTACGCCGAGAAAACTAATAAACATTCCAACCCATGCTTTACCTGGAATGTGGCCCCCTGTGAGTTTTACAAAGAAGGCGGCATAGATAGGTTGTGTTGCAGCCAGGGCTGTACCTGCTGCAACACTTGTCATACGCATTGATAAAAAGAATCCTACAAAGTGCAGTGCGAGCAACACTCCCGCAAGTGCAGCTAATTGAACACCTGTGCGAGTGACTTTATGTCGCAGTGCAAATGGCAGAGTAAGTAGCGCGCCTCCGAAATTTCGCCAGAAAATCAATGTGGGTACCGGCATCGCACTCATTGCAATTAGGGGCCCTGAGGAGCCGACTCCACATACTCCGATAATGAGGCGAATCAGGTCGGGGCGTGCAGGCATCTGAGTGTGGTTATCGATACCTATGCCGGCCGATGATTTCCCAGATGACTCCATTGCGCAAACCTAGCCGATAGGTCACCCGTTACTCTTATCCCATGAGCGGAAATAACAGCAATCGAATATTTCTCGCCCGCTTAGCCGGAACTGCAGTTTTTGACCCTAACGGTGATCCAGTCGGCAAGGTGCGCGATGCTGTGGCGACCCTGCGTTCTAATAACCAATCACCGCGCATTCTAGGTTTAGTAGTTGAAGTACCACTTCGCCGTCGTGTATTCGTTCCAATCACCCGTGTGACATCAATTGAATCAGGCGCCGTTGTGATTACTGGGCTTCTTAATATGCGCCGCTTTGATACCCGCACTGGTGAATTACTCGTACTAGGTGATCTACTCGACCGCACCATCACAGTGATTGAAGATAATGAAGCTGTGCTTGTGGAAGATATGGCGATGGAGCAGAACCGCACCGGCGATTGGCTCATCACTCGCGTTCACATAATGCGAAAAGGCCATGGCTTCCGCCGTAAAGGAGCAACATCAACTCTTGCATGGGAAGATGTCACCGGCTTTGCACAACACGAATCAAATCAAGGTGTTGCAAATTTGCTTTCAACGTTAAGTAATCTGCGTGCGGCAGATTTAGCTGCCGTGATTCAAGACTTGGCACCTAAACGCCGCGTTGAAGTTGCGCGTGCACTCAATGACGAACGTCTTGCCGATGTTCTAGAAGAAATGGATGAGGCAGAGCGCGTGGCTCTCCTTGCTGAACTCGAAGGTGAACGCGCTGCCGATGTACTGGAGGAGATGGATCCTGATGACGCAGCAGACTTGTTGCGCGAAATCGGTGAAGAACGTGCACAAGAACTAATTAACTTGATGGACCCGGAAGATGCGGAAGATGTATTGCGGTTAATGACATATGAGGATTACTCAGCCGGTGGAATGATGACGACAGAGCCAATCGTGATGTCAGCTGATTACACCGTTGCTGATGCACTGGCAGCCGTGCGTCAGAGTGAAATCTCACCTGCGCTAGCATCACAAGTATTTATCGCCCGCCAACCACTAGAAACACCTACTGGGCGATTTATCGGAATGGTGCACTACCAGCGACTACTGCGTGAGCGTCCATCAACGCTCTTGGGATCGATCGTTGATACCAATACCCAAGGCGTAAACCCCGATGCCTCTTTACATGCTGTTTCCTCATACTTAGCTAGTTATAACTTGCTCTCCCTGCCGGTTATCGATGCAAATGATCGCCTGCTTGGCGCAGTAACGGTCGATGACGTCCTAGACCACTTGCTTCCTGAAAACTGGCGACATGACCACCGAGATTCAGCAACAACAACTGCCGCCCTTGAAAGTATTGATACAAGTTTTGAAGATTCACACGATGTACCGAAGGAGCTCTGATGATGGCACGTAACAATGGTTTAGATACCCCACGCGAGACCCGTCGATCCCTTCGCGCAAATTATGATCCGGAGGCATTCGGTCGCCTTTCCGAGAAGTTTGCTCGTTTCTTAGGCACTGCTCGCTTCTTGGTATACATGACAGTCTTTGTGTTTAGTTGGGTTATCTGGAACGCGCTCGCTCCACGTGATCTTAGATTTGATGATTTTCCATTCATCTTCCTTACTCTCATTCTCTCCTTGCAAGCCTCTTACGCTGCTCCACTTATTCTTCTTGCGCAAAATCGCCAGGCAGATAGAGATCGCATCTCACTTAACGAAGATCGCGCACAGAATGCTCGTAGTATCGCCGACACTGAGTATCTGACGCGTGAACTGGCAAGCCTAAGAATTGCACTAGGTGATGTTGCTACGCGCGATTACTTACGCAATGAGCTGGGCGATCTTGCCAAAGAGATTGTGGAAGAGTTACGCAAGCCCGAGTCTGACGCCAAGTAAAGATTTCTCTCGCACAATCAGCTTGCCAACGATTTCGTTAATCACTTGAGCACTTGGACTTTCTGGAGCCGAAATAACTACCGGGCTTCCACCATCTCCACCTTCGCGAAGTTCAGGGCTAAATGGAACTTTGCCGAGCAGTGGAACATCTGATCCAACCAGTTGCGATAGCCGTTTAGATGTTTCTTCTCCCCCGCCTTCGCCAAAGAGTGATGTCAGTTCACCACACTTGGCGCATGGATAGGCTGACATATTTTCAATCACGCCAAAAACACGTTGATGAATCTGATGGGCAATTCGCCCTGCTCGCTCTGCAACTTCGGCTGCGGCAATTTGTGGAGTTGTTACGACGACAATCTCTGATGTGGGAACTAATTGCCCCAGTGATATCGCAAGATCACCGGTTCCAGGTGGAAGATCGATAAAGAGCAGATCAAGATCGCCCCAATAGGCATCTGATAAGAGTTGTTCCAGAACGCGATGTAGAAGTGGTCCGCGATAAGCAATGGCATCAGAGCGTTCAGGTTTAAACATCTCCATCGAAACAGTCTTCACACCAAAGGATTCAAGTGGAATAAACATTTGATCTATCGCGGTGGGGCGTTGGCCTATTAATCCCATCAAGCGGGGAATTGAGTGGCCGTAGACATCAGCATCAAGAATGCCGACACGTAGCCCTCTCTGGGCAGATGCGACTGCCAAGTTTGCTGTTAGAGATGACTTTCCGACCCCGCCTTTTCCAGATGCAACACCAATTACACGAGTAAGTGAATCAGCTTGCGCAAATGAGATAAAGCTTTCACGGCCATTACGAAGTAACTTCTTGATATTTGCCCGCTGCTCTTCATCCATCACTCCAAAAGTAATGGAAACTTCTGAAACTCCATCAACTGCCAGAACAGCCTTCTCAATATCGGTTGTAAGGCGATCCTTCATAGGGCACCCAGTAATGGTGAGCAGAATCTCTAGCTCGGCCGTTGTTCCATTGTGCGCAACTGATTTCACCATGCCCAGTTCAGGTAGAGCTCGATGGAGTTCCGGGTCTTGCACGGTGGCAAGTGCTGCGTGAATGAGTTCTAAGGTGCTCATAGGAGATCGGGATCGATCTGTGCTTTTGTCTTTAATTTCTTTGGATTGCTATCTTCTTCGAGAGCATTGGCTAACTGTTTTTTAATAAATGTCTTTGGGTGTAAATCAGAAGGCTGTAAATCTTCAAAACCTGGGCCTAGATTCTCTTTAAGTTCACTTGTGGCTGTGGATGCAAAATTCTTGATTTTCTTGACCATCTTTGCTGCATCAACGGCGAATTGTGGCAACTTGTCAGGACCCAAAAGAATCATCGCAAGGAGAGCGAGCCCGATTACTTCACCAGCACCAAAGTCAAAGAACATAATGTGGAAAGCCTATCTCTTTACTCTGATGCAGTCAGAACCAGTATGGCTCTCTTGGTCTCGGATCCACGCTTAAAGATTATCTCTACCTTATCGCCCACATTTTGCGCACGAATTGCAACAATCAACTCTTCAGCTGACCCAATCGCGCGTCCGTCAAATTCAGTGATGATATCTCCAGCCTTAAGCCCAGCTTTATCTGCGGCTCCACCTTTGACTATTGCAACACCTGTCTTTGCAATGAGAGCGCCATCGCCCCCGTTGTAGGTCATCTCAACTGAGACTCCAATAACAGGATATGTCGCTTTACCATTCTTAATTAGCTGCTCTGCTGTCTTGCGTGCTTGATTAATGGGAATCGCAAATCCAAGACCAATAGACCCGGTTTGAGACCTTGCTGAATATCCAAGGGATGCAATAGCAGAGTTCACACCAATGACTGAACCTGTTGCATCGACTAGTGGTCCGCCTGAGTTTCCAGGGTTAATTGCCGCATCGGTTTGCAGCGCGTTGATAAATGAATTGTCTTCTCGCGATTCTCCGGCAGTTACTGCGCGATCCTTAGCGCTAATAATGCCGAGAGTTACTGTGCCAGTGAGTCCCAGTGGTGAGCCAATAGCAATTACTGAATCGCCCACGGCAACTTTATCGCTATCTCCGAATTGCAAGGCTTTGAGAGTTGCACCAGTAATTTTCAGAACTGCCAGATCATATGAACTATCTCGACCTACGACTTTCGCTGAATACTCAGACCCATCATTGAGACTGACTGAGATATCCCCACCACTTTCAACTGATCCAGCAATCACATGGTTATTTGTCAGGATGTAGCCAGTACTGTCGATAACAAATCCAGAACCAGTTGCGCCACCATTTTTTGAGTTTGCCGCAATGGAGACAACTGATGGAAGAACGCGTTGGGCGATTTCGGCGACAGATCCAACCGGGCGTTCGATTGTCGATGAAGATTTAACAAGATTTACCGAGCGGCCAAAGAGCGATCCAGTAGAGGAAGCTGTAAATGTACCTGCAATAAGACCCACACCGAGGGCAAGAACGATTGCAGATTTTAGAGAGATTGTTTTATTCAAGCCTTTTGGTGCGGGCGCTTCCCACCACGGCTTGCTATCGAAATCACTCACTTGATGAACCTCACTCTATAAATTCTGCTACAACTTCGTTGCAAGCAACAATCCATCCCCGATTGGAATTAGTGATGTCACCCACGAATCAGTATCGGCCTTTACAGCTTTTCCTGCCTCACGCAGAGCAATAGTCTTCGGATCGCGCTGGGCTGGGTCCGGAACCTTGCCACCACCATAAAAATTATCAATCACAAAAACGCCGCCACTTCGAAGGATTCTATGTGCTTCAGAGATGGCAAAACTTAAATCCTCCGGATTGTGTCTAAAGACAACCAGGTCATAGGCGCGATCGGTGAGCTTTGTCATGACATCCATAACCGCATTGGTAATAAATCTAATTCGAGTCTGTGCGATTTCTGCTTCGGCTAGAGCGATTTTTGCAATCGACGTATGTTCCATCTCATCATCTATCGATGTCAGAGTTCCGCTTCCAAGCATTCCCTCAAGTAGCCAGAGTGAACCAACTCCAGATCCTGTTCCAATTTCAACTACTGACTGTGCCTTAATTTGATGAGCAAGTTGGCGCAGATATGCACCCGTTCCTTGGGAGACATCGATGACTCCATTTTCTTCTCCTCGCGCACGCGCCGCACTTTTCACAGTGCCTTCTGCAATAAATGTCTCTGCATAGGTATGCGGGTCAATGTTCATGAGAGAGACACTATCCAATCAATGAATAAACGCACGCCGAATCCAGTGCCGCCTTTCACATTTTCTCCAGAGTCATTTTCACTACGCCCTGTTCCGGCGATATCGAGGTGCACCCAGCGACTATCTCCGACAAAATGTTCGAGATATAAGGCTGCGGTGACTGATCCGGCAGAGTAATCTCCCTTATCTGCTGCGTGATTTAGGTCTGCCACATCACTGTCGAGGGAATCGGCGTAATCATCGATGAGTGGCATATGCCAGACACGTTCGCCACTTTCCTCGCCGATCTCCATCAATTTCTTAGCAAGTTTTTCATCGCGCGAATACAGGGCGGCATATTGGCGGCCTAGCCCAAGGGTTGCAGAACCTGTCAGTGTTGCAATATCAATCAGGTAATCCGGGTCGAGGTTTGCCACCGCATAAGCAAGCCCATCGGCAAGAACGAGTCTTCCCTCGGCATCTGTATTAATGATTTCGACAGTGGTACCGCCATATTGCGTGATGACATCTGATGGTCGCTGCGCACTACCCGAGAGTGCATTTTCGGCGCACATCATCAAGACGGTTACTCGCACCTTGGGTTGTAATTGTGGAAGTGCGCTGATAGTTGCAAGGGCGGCAGCCGCCCCCGCCATATCACTCTTCATGGCCGTCATAAATTCATAGGGGCGCTTAAGTGAAACACCACCGGTATCAAAGGTGATTCCTTTTCCGACAATGACAATATGAGGTAGCGCTGCCGCTGAATTGCCACGCATCCTTGGAATATACGAAAGTTCAATAAAGCGTGGTCCAGGTGTTGGCGAGGAGTTTCCCACTGCGCGTAGTCCCCCAAATTCAGCCAGTTGCTTACCGGCTAATACCTTGATCGCCAATCCACATTCATCTGCAATCTTCTTCGCTTCTTGCGCCATCCACAACGGATTCTTAATATTTGATGGCGTATGAACTAGATCTCGCGCGGTATAGAGCGCTTTTGCAATGACCGATGCGCGAGTAACAGTTTTTTCATCAAGAGTTGCAATACCAATTCGAGGAATCTCAACTTCTTTACCTGTCTTTAAGCTCCACGAATAGGCGCCAAGTAAAGCTGAAACTCCATGCGCTTTAATTTCAGGAGCGCTCTCGGCACAGAGTGAAATGATTTCTATTGCTTTTCCACGCACTTTGCGCCCGATAGCTGCGCCAGCTGTGCGATAAGAAGTAAGGGATTGATCTCCGAGACCGAGAAGATAAAGGCGATCAACGGTGGCATCATCGTGAAGCACGGGAATTTCGTTTACTTCTCCTGCTTTACCAGTCGGTGTAAAGAATGAAACTTCATCAACCAGATTTATCTCAAAGAACTTTTCGATTTTACTCAGTAACTTCTTGCTTCCAACAAAGGTGATTTCGCCATCTTTAGATTGAATGTATCCCAGTACAAGAACATCTGCTCCGATAAGAGAATCTAATTCAGGAGCAACTGCGTGAAGAATTTCTTCGGTCCGCTCTACTTCTTAATAAGAGCAACTGCGGCCTCAAGGGCTGCGCTCAGGTTGTTTGCTTCCTGAGGATTAAGTTCAACGACCAGACGGCCTCCACCTTCGAGCGGAATACGCATGACGAGCGAGCGCGCTTCCTTGGTGACTTCCATGGGTCCATCACCAGTACGAGGTTTCATAGCTGCCATAGTGGGGACTCCTTGAGACGACGGGGTGATGATGCGCACGGGCGTGAACAGTAGGGAGAAGTATCTCGCAGAATGAGCCCGGGGTGAAATCGAGGCAATTACATGCCCAAAAAGGCGGTGAGCCGCTTCTTTCCGCTTTCAATTACGGCGATAACCGATTTCTCAGGAACTGATAGGAGCGCTGCAATTTCTGCACTGCTCTTGGATCGAAGGTAATGCAAGGTGAGGATGAATCGCTCTTCCTCAGGTAGCGAGGCGAGCAATTGCGCCAGTGTTTGAGGGTTGCTCACGGGATACAGATTACTCGGTGAGGTAGTAATTGTTGAGTGCTTAGTGAAATGAACGTGCGAATCGTGCGAGGGATATGCGTACACCCACATATAGAAAAGGGGCAATCAGCAAAAAGAGCGCTCGCGGTGCCACGATTGTTTCTGACCAATCAAAGCGCGTGGAATGTGAACCCTCTTCGGTGAGAATGAAAGAACCGCTTCCCTTAAGAATTTTTCCATGATGATCAACATCGCATCGAGCTGGCTCCTCCCAGCGAGTAACAGTCATGAGGTCCAGTAATCCTGGTGACTTAATTCGAGGATAGAACTTGTGAAGTGGCCCAGTGAATGCAGAAATGGAAGTGCCAACTCCTGAAGTGCGCTCTGATGTTACCCAGACTTTTGTTTGCAGCATCCACTGTCCTTGTGAAGGCCAATCCGCAATCGCCTTCCACACTTCTATCTGAGGTGCTGGAATGGAGAGCGAAATCGCTAGCGTGTTAATCGCCATCTACTTTTTCCCGTGTGCATAATCAAGTGCTTGCTCAACCGTAGTTGTCCAATGTAAGAGATCGCGCATTCCAGGTTTCACAAAATTCTCATTCTCTAGATGCTCCACCAATGTATGTAGTGGCTGATAAATACCATGTGGGTCAAGAATGATCACTGGCTTATCGTGGAATTGAAGGTAGCGCCCAACCCATATTTCAAAGAGTTCTTCTAGAGTGCCGAGCCCACCTGGGAGGGTAATGAAGGCATCGGATAGGTCTTCTATCTTTGCCTTACGGGTGCGCATAGAGTCGACCACAATTAATTCATCGCTCTCATGATCTGCAAATTCAATATCAACTAACTTCTGCGGTATCACCCCGATGGTGCGCCCTGCTTTACTGCGAGCTCCACGTGAAATTGCGCCCATGGCAGAGATATGACCGCCCCCTGAAACCAATTCGGCGCCGCTCTCGGCGATACCGGCGCCAAGTTCAAAGGCTAGGTCTATATATTTCGAATCAATCGACGGTGATGAAGAACAAAACACTGCAATGCGCATGACACACAGGATAGGGGTTAGGCTTGGAACATGTCTTCATTAGCTCATGGCCACGGAATCGCAACTCTTGCCGGCACAACTGTGCTCGATGTCTGGTTTCCTGCGCCGGCACTTGGAGCCATTGCTGGCGCCCCTGATTCATCATTGCAATCAATGGTGGGCTCAGATGATGCGCGAGGAGTAACTCGAGAGCTAGTCTCGATTGAAATTGATTTAGCGGTAGCACCGAAAGATGCACGCGATGCATACCTGCGACTGCACTTACTTTCACACCGCTTGGTTAAGCCACATAGTGCATCACTCGATGGAATTTTTGGACTACTTGCCAATGTTGTCTGGACCTCAGTTGGACCGTGCGCCGTTGAAGGATTTGAACTTACCCGTGCACGTTTGAAAGCCCAACATGGTCACGTGAGTGTTATCTCGGTAGATAAGTTCCCGCGCATGGTTGATTACGTCGTGCCAAGTGGTGTGCGCATTGCAGATGCTGATCGCGTTCGTTTAGGTGCCCACCTAGCACCTGGCACAACTGTGATGCACGAAGGATTTGTTAACTTTAATGCTGGAACTCTTGGAACGTCGATGGTCGAAGGTCGCATCTCTTCAGGTGTAGTTGTTGGAGATGGCACAGATGTTGGCGGTGGCGCTTCGATTATGGGAACCCTCAGCGGCGGCGGCAAAGAAGTAATTTCTGTAGGAGAAAAGTGCTTACTGGGTGCTAACTCTGGTTTAGGAATTTCACTAGGCAATAACTGCGTCATTGAAGCCGGTACCTACATCACAGCAGCTGCCAAGGTGAAGTTACCTGATGGTGAAGTTGTTAAAGCTGGCACACTTTCAGGTGCAAATGATCTGCTATTTCGTCGTAACTCACTGAGTGGTGGCCTTGAAGTTGTGATGCGCACCGGTACCTGGGGCGGCCTGAACTCCGTCTTGCACGCCAACTAATAATCGAGCGTTAACCCGCTAAATTAAAGTAGGGCGAAGGAATCTTTACTCTACTTCTAAAGGTATCTCCCCTTAATAATTTGGTTGACCCATCACTTGCTGTGCCCTTGATGTAGGTAACTGCCCCTGCAGTATTTCGGGAGATTATTTCAAGAGTGACGATGTCTGCGAGCAGGAAGGCAGTGGCAACTAGAGATTGATCTGCCGATGCGCTCCAGGTAGCAAAGCGAGGATTGTTTTTAGGATCTAGCCCCGCAGGATCAACTACTGATTGCGTATAACTCGTTGCCTGCCCCCAGGCATCGAGAGTTGTCTGCGTTGCACCACCTGAGGATGAGAAGAAGTAAGCCTGTATTGGTTTTCCATTACTTAGAATTGCCAGACTTGTGGAAGTGTCAATGATTGTTCGCGAAACTGCCGCTTTCCAGAACTGACCGAACCTCGGTTCAGATTCTTTAGAAAAGCCCACAAAGTTCTGATCTGCAATATGTGAATAAACCTGACAGTCGCATGCAGAGTTAATTTTTCCAAGCTTTGACATTGCATATGATCGCGAAGCAATTACCTGTGCTTCAAGTGCAGCTGCAGGCCAAGATGACGGAACTTCGCTAATCCCCCATAAGTACTCATCGCGAAGGGCCAGTGTGTTAGTGACCTCCATTGCGCTTTTTACTACCTTCACTTGAATCTGCCCATACCTGTATTTCACGACACTACCTGGCTGTGAAAATGTAATGACTGACGAAGGTCCACTCCACCTAATGGTGAAGGCTTTGGCGCGCAGGCCTTCACCCGTAGCGAATGCACCATCAACGTTGAAGGTTATCTTCTTCTTGGCAGCTAAAGTCATAATGGGTGGAACATCTTGCGCATTTGCAATGTCACCGCTAAAGATCTGCACTGCTGAATCTGGTGTCGCGCTGACAAATGAAATTGACTTTAAAGCGCGACCAATATTTACTCGAATCGTATGGGTATCTACTATCGGTGCAATCTGCACATTTTTGTAATAGTAATTGAGAATTGCCGTGGCACTTTCACCTGAGAGAGCACGAGCCTTGGCTCCAATCTGACTCATTCCAACGCCGTGGCCGTATCCGGAACCCGTAAAAGAAAATTGGAGAGGTGCGGTTGCTGTGGCGGTCGATGTTGCAGCAAATGAGATGGAGAAAACTAAGAGTAAGGCTTTAAACATCCTCATCAGATGATGCGCTCTTTCTAGCGTTAACAAATTCACGATAGGCAGTAATGACTTCCGTAGGGTTTCCACGCATCATAAGCTTGCCCTTATTAAGCCAGATGACCTCATTGCAAATATCCTCGATAGTGGCAAGTGCGTGGCTGACAAGAATGAGCGCGCGATCTGCGCTGCGCAACTCCTTAATTCTGTTCAGACTCTTCTCTTTAAACTTCGCATCACCTGTGCTGAGCGCTTCATCGATAATCAAAATATCGGGTTCAACTACGGCAGCTACTGAGAAGGCTAGGCGAGCAAACATTCCAGAAGAATATGTGCGCATCGGAGCATCGATTGCTTCCCCAAGTTCTGAAAAATCGGCAATCGCATCAAAATGGTTATCGATCTCTTCCCGAGACATTCCTGCTGCCAGACCACCGAGATAGACATTATCGCGGCCTGTCATTGATGGATTAAAGCCAACGCCGAGTGCAAGCAGTGTGCTGACACTTCCATAGACCTCAACGCGCCCCTGTGAGGGAGGAATGATTCCTGAAATCACACGCATCAACGTTGATTTACCCGCTCCATTAGAGCCAATAATTCCAAGCACAGCGCCATAGTGAACATCAATGTTCACATCGGTGAGTGCAGGAACAATTCGGGTGTATTTCTTGCCTCGACCAAGAGATTTGAAGCGCGCCTTTAACGTTGGTTTCTTTTCGATTGATGTTGTGTACGTGAGTCCCAGGTCTCGCACCGAAACAGCAATGCCATGCTGGGCATGTTCGTGGTTAAAGTCGGACAGCGAAATCACGCTCCCTCGATAGGAAGATGTAGGAGCCAATCAATAAAAGTCCGAGTGCCCATAGTGACGCGTGAATGAGCCCATTCATTGATGGAGCCTCAGCATGCACAACAACACGTGACCATGAATCAAGTAGATAGAAGAGGGGGTTAAGAATTTCAAATTTCTTAATACTTTCAGAAATACTGTCTGCCTCATACAAAATTGGAGATAAATACAGAAGACTGCGCGTCAGATAAGGCAAAATACTTGAAATATCTCGGAAATAGACATTGATGCATGAAATAAGAATCGACATCCCAAGTGCCATCACAACTGCAATAAACAGGATTGGAACTGCCCAGAGCATCTGCCACGAAAATGGCAAACCAATGAGAAGGTGAATTACCGTGAAGACAACGACGGTAGGTAAAAATTTAAAGAGGGCAATTACAGTGGCTGAAATTGGAAGCATGATGCGCGGAAATGGTGTGTTGAGAATCAGGCGCTCACCCGAGGTAATTGCTTTGACTCCACCTGTGAGGCTATTTGCAATTAAATAGAAGAGAAAAAGCGTAGCGGTGAGGTGTCCGAAGCGAGTGGCATCACTACTGCCGCCAATAACGTAGATAAGTAAGAAGTAGACCGCGGATAAGAGCAATGGATTGAGAATCAGCCAGAGCTGACCAAAGAGAGATCCATAATTTTGTTGGCGTAGCCCTGATCGAGAAAACTCTGAGATAAACGCGCGCCGGCTCCACAGGGAGGCGAAATATTCCCGCATCGGCGGCAAGCCAGCGCGGAAAGGTTCGTAAATTACAACTGGTTTATCCACGTGCGAAAGGCTACCGCAGCCTGTTGCTACTTACTCCGATGAAGGCATGAGAGTCTTTGGGGAAGATATGAATCCAGCACCCCACGCGAAGTGCATTGTGGGTAAGACAAGTAGTAATAGAAAGAATTCACGAATTGAAGACGAAATCTTTACTGCGGCTCCCAGGACAAAGAGCGTATAGATCGCAGCCGGGAAAAAAAGAATTGGCGAGACGAGTAATCCAAGTATTACTGATGCTAAGAACCCAACGAGTGCAACCGGTGGCGCCAGGTAACGATAATTGATTGTTCCCTTATGTCTCCTAGAAACTACTCTACGCCAGCGGCCGTATTCAAAGTATTGTTTTGCAAGAGCGCGCACTGTTGACCGTGGGCGATATGTCACGTGAAGTCGGGGATCAAAGTAAATGACTCCTCCATTTTCACGTAAGCGAAAATTGAGTTCCCAATCTTGAGCGCGTGTAAATCGTTCATCGAATCCGCCGATTGCAATCAGGGCCTCTCTGCGAAAAGCTCCGAGGTAGACAGTATCTACAGGCCCCGCTTCTCCTCCAGTGTGAAAACGTGATGCACCAACTCCGAATGCACTGCGCATTGCACCTGCAACAG
The DNA here is from genome assembly GCF_002288265.1 of Candidatus Planktophila versatilis. NCBI lineage: Bacteria > Bacillati > Actinomycetota > Actinomycetes > Candidatus Nanopelagicales > Candidatus Nanopelagicaceae > Candidatus Planktophila > Candidatus Planktophila versatilis. Next base: position 984,008 of record NZ_CP016778.1, read on the forward strand.
ACTTTTCAAAGATCGTTTTCCCAACAGCGGCCATAACACCGCCGACATTGACAGCGCCCGTCTTATTTAGCACCTCAACTATTAAGGAGAGGTAATTCTGGGGAATCTCAGCATGGGCATCGACTCGCACCACAACTGGATTCAATGATTGCCGAAGTGCAAGATTCAGACCCATCGCTGTCTTGCCCGTGGGGTTTTCTACAATCACAACTCGTGAATCTGCCGAAGCTATGCGCTTTGCAATTTCTAGTGTTCTATCTTTTGATGGACCGATTGCCAAAATGACTTCTATGGGGCCTTGGTAATCTTGTGAAAGTATCGAGCGAACTGAGCTCTCCAGATGTGACTGCTCATTGAGCACAGGCAAGATCACGCTAATTGATGGGTGCGGTGAGCCAATTAACTCTTGCATTGGTGTCGCCATAACCCCTCCACGCTATCGTGCAAGTAATCTACGTATGTGAAATCTACTCGAGCGATTCGGATAATTACATCACTCTCTTTAGGTGTTGTAATACTAGCCTCGCTTTCATGGGTTGGATTAGGTCAAGTCAGTGGTCAAATCTCGCGTATCGATGTTTTTGGAAAGCTCACAGACCGTCCTGAAAAAACTTCTCGGGCCCTTAATTACTTGGTTGTGGGATCTGATTCTCGCGAAGGTTTGAGCAAGAAAGAGATTCAAGCGCTACGGGTGGGCAGTACCGCTGTTGCTGCAGGTGGACGCTCGGACACAATGTTCTTAATTCACATTAGTAAAAGTAGAGATGCCGCATTTATCGTCTCCCTACCCAGAGATACCTTGGTTCAAGTTCCCGCACATAAGAGCCAAGATGGAACGACAGATATTTCTGAACGCCCTGGAAAGCTCAATGCAGCATTTGCCTTCGGTGGCGCACCTCTACTTATCCAAACTATCGAGACCAAGACTAATTTAAAGATTGACCATTACGTCGAAGTAAACTTTGCCGGATTTACTCGTGTAGTTGATGCCCTGGGTGGAATTGAAGTCTGTACCAGCGTTGATATCGATGATCCAAAGAGCCACTTAGTACTGAGCGCCGGCACGCACACCTTGGGTGGAATTGAGGCACTTAAGTATGTGCGAACACGTGATTACGATGGTCGCGGAGATATTGGACGCATGGAGCGTCAACAGAAGTTTGTCAGTTCGGTCTTGCGCAAAGCCACAAGCAGTGGTGTATTGCTAAACCCAATTAAATTAGCAAATTTCTATAACGCAACTATTTCAACGGTGAAGATGGATTCTGGAGTGAGTAAGAATGACCTGCTCACCTTGGCAAAGCAGATGCGTAATCTCTCTTCTGGCAATGTGCGCACGCTAACCGTTCCAATTTCTAACCCCAATGGAAGAGATCCAGTTGTTGGCTCAGTTGTGATTTGGGATGAAGAGCTAGCCGCAGACTTATGGACACGTATTCGTGATGATAAAGCGCTGATAGATGAGGTAAAGCCTTCACCAAGTGCTACAGCTGCGCCAATCAAAATCGATAAATTTAAGACGAAGACGGCGGCGGAGAATCCCTGCGCTCCTAAGAAGTAGTCAAAATGGAGAGATTTCAATTATGGCTGCAATAGACTCCTGCGCATGACCCTTAAGCTCTCGGTGATTGGCTGTGGTTATCTTGGCGCCACTCATGCTGCATGTATGTCCTCACTCGGTTTCGAAGTTGTTGGAGTTGATACAGATCAGAGCAAGGTTGATCTTCTCTCTCGTGGAGAACTTCCATTCTATGAACCAGGTTTAGATACCCTTCTTGCAGCAGAGATGAAGACTGGCAGGCTCTCATTTACAACAGATTTCTCTGCAGTAAGCGATGCCGATGTTCACTTTATCTGCGTGGGAACCCCACAGAGTAAGGATGGGCTGGCCGCAGATCTGACCTATGTGAAGTCATCGGTTGCCGCAATAGCCCCACATCTTAAAGAGGGTTCACTTGTTGTAGGTAAGTCAACTGTTCCAGTAGGAACTGCTCAACTATTACGCGATCAATTAGCAATATCTGCCCCACAGGCAGACCTTGCCTGGAATCCAGAATTTCTTCGGGAAGGTTTTGCTGTGGAAGACACTCTGACCCCCAATCGCCTTGTTGTTGGTGTTGTAAATGATCGTGCCGAACAAATTCTTAAAGAGGTCTACAAGCCCATTATTGATCTTGGCACTCCGTGGATACGCGCAGACCTACCAACAGCAGAGCTTGTCAAAGTTGCCGCTAATTCATTTCTTGCGACAAAGATTTCATTTATTAACGCAATGGCTGAAGTCTGCGAGGCAGCAGGCGGAGATGTCACAGTTCTTGCAAAAGCAATTGGATATGACCCCCGAATCGGTAATCGATTCTTGCAAGCAGGAATTGGTTTTGGTGGTGGATGTTTACCAAAAGATATCCGTGCCTTTATGGCGCGCGCGCAGGAACTTGGCGCAGATCAAGCACTTGAATTCTTACGCGAAATCGATGCAATTAACATGCGAGCTCGTCAACGAGTCATCGATGTTGTTCGCGCCGACCTTTCAGAAGACCTCACTCAATACAAGATTGCAATATTGGGTGCGACCTTTAAGCCCGATAGCGATGATGTGCGCGACTCCCCAGCACTTGATATAGCAGCTCAACTACAAGCAGCTGGTGCAACCGTTGTCGTTCATGACCCTAAGGGAATAGAACCTGCACGTAAGCGTTTTCCAAACCTTGATTACCAAGAAAAGGTAGTCGATGCAGTCAAAGGCGCTGACGCTATCTTGCACCTGACGGAATGGAAGGAATATCGCGAACTAGATCCTTCAGTAATTGGACAACTTGTGAAATCTAAATTCTTAATTGATGGTCGCAATATGCTCGATCGTAATCTCTGGCGTGCAGCTGGTTGGCGCGTACACGCACTAGGTCGAACTGACTAGAACCCAGTTTTTTGATTGCGACGGGCGCTTAATTGAGCGCCCTTTGCTTTTGCCTCTTCATTGATTGCTTTGAGAGATTCTGAAACCTTGGCAGAGATAGCTGCATCAGAAATTCCAAGAATGCGCGCCGCAAGTATTCCCGCGTTCTTTGCATTTCCTACTCCAACAGTTGCAACTGGAATTCCAGCAGGCATCTGCACAATTGAAAGTAGTGAATCCATTCCATCTAAATTCTTTAGTGCAACAGGGACTCCGATTACCGGAAGTGTTGTTAGCGAAGCGACCATGCCAGGTAGATGAGCTGCCCCACCAGCACCAGCGATAATTACCTTAAATCCTTTTGCTTGCGCCTTTTGTGAAAAATCAACCATCTCGAGTGGCATGCGATGGGCAGAAATAACATCTACTTCATAAGAGATACCAAATGAGTCAAGAACTTTGGCAGCTTCTTCCATGACTGGCCAATCAGAGTCAGAGCCCATGATTATCGCTACATCTTTAGAATTACTCATCAATTGCCCCGCTCATGTAGTCCCGTGCATGCTGCACATCTGTGGTTAATTGTAGAAGGTCGGAGCCGATTGCGGTGACATGACCAATCTTGCGCCCTTTTCGAACTTCCTTCTTATATTGATGAAACTTAAGGTCTGGGTTTCGAGCCATCAGGTGTAAATATGGGCGATACATATCGGTTTTATCGCCACCTAAAATATTTCCCATCACCGCATACTCGTGAGTCATGGCAGGTTCACCAAGTGGAAGATCGAGTATTGCTCGCAGGTGTTGTTCGAATTGGCTTGTTCGAGAGCCATCGATGGTCCAGTGTCCAGAATTATGTGGACGCATTGCGAGCTCATTAATGAATAAGTGATCACCTTTTACAAACATCTCAACTGCCATCACGCCAATGACACCTACTTCGGCTGCAATATCTAGCGCCAGCTTCTGCGCTAGTTCTGCAATCTCGTCAGAGATGCAGGGTGCGGGCGTGATGGTCATGGTGCAGATTCCATCTTCTTGCACGGTCTGTGTTGGGGCCCACGATGTTGCTTGACCATGAGGGGAACGTGCAACCATGACGGCAATCTCAGAATCAAATGAAATCAGCTCTTCAATCAATAATTTTGGGGTGTGCTTTAACACTTCAGCCAATTCATCCTGAGAATTAATCTTCCATACTCCACGCCCGTCATAGCCGCCTGAAATGGCCTTTGCAATCAATGGGTACTGATCTACTTCAGATGTTGCAGTGATTACCTTCCACGCTGGTGCTTGATAATTTACTAACTTCTTACGCATCTCTGCCTTATCTTGTGAATAGACAAATGCCGATGATGCTGGATACACACGTACACCTGCTGCCTCAAGTCCTTTAATGACCGGCAGCGGCACAAGTTCGTGTTCAAATGTAATGACATCACAGCGCGCAGCAAAACTCTTGAGCGCCTCTAAATCTGTGAAATCACCAATCACATGGCTATTAATTTGAGCCGCTGAGTCATCTGCACTTTGTGCGAAAAGAAGGAGATTGATTCCGAGCGTCGAAGCTGGTGCAACCATCATGCGCGCTAACTGGCCCGCGCCAATGACGCCAACTGTTGGGAATCGCTCGTTCACTGACTTATCGTAGATGAACGATGTCTCCAACAGTAATTCGTGAGCCATCTTCTAGAATCAACTCCCCGTTTGGGCTGATACCGACTGCGACTCCGCTCTTGATAACTCCACCTGGAAGTTCTGCCTGGATCTTCGCACCGATACTGCTACAGCGTTCGAGATAGAGATGTCGGAGATCCTCGCCGGCTTCCCAGCGTTCTAAAAGATTGGCAAATTCGTTAAGAAACGCTGCCAAGATGACATTGCGATTGAGTTCGCCAAAATTTTGCAACGACAGTGAAGTTGCATGGGCAACAGGAAGTTCTGATTCTTGCATCGCAACGTTAATTCCGACTCCAATAATGATTCCGTTGCCGGCTGTCTGAGCAATCATTCCGCCAGCTTTTAAGCCACTGATTAAAAGATCATTGGGCCATTTCAGTGATGAGGTTACTTGAGGGTCAAGTGTTGAGAGCGCGAAACTTGCACTGAGCCCAACAATGAGAGGTAAGAGTGACCACTCACTCTGATCTCGCTTTGGTTGAATGTAAAAAGAGAAGAGAAGAGCTGATGCTTGCGGTGCTTCAAATGTTCTATCAAGTCTTCCGCGTCCGGCACTTTGATAATTGGTAACAAGAACATCGCCGGTGCGTGCCTCTGCCCGCTGTACAAGATTGAGTAAATCTTCTTGCGTGGAACCCGTGACTTCGACCACGCTTACTCGCCAGTACCGCGAGATTTTTTCAGAGATCTGCACGGTATCTAGCGGTGGTCTTGGCGTATCTGTACTCACGACTAGTACCTTATGTTCATGAGCCCAGATCTGCACACTACCGCGGGGAAAATTGAAGACCTCCGTGAGCGAATTAATGAAGCCGTTGACGCTGGTTCGACAAGAGCCCGAGAGAAACAGCATGCCAAGGGCAAAGGAACAGCTCGCGAGCGAATTGAGATGCTTGTCGATGCCGATTCCTTTACCGAGATAGATGAGTTCGCACGTCATCGCGCTCAGAACTTTGGAATGGATAAGAACCGTCCATATGGCGATGGTGTCATTATTGGAACAGCAACTGTCGATGGTCGCCCAATCGCTCTGTACTCGCAAGATTTCACCGTCTTCGGCGGATCACTCGGTGAGGTTCACTCGGAAAAGATTGTGAAGATTGCAGAGTTTGCACTCAAAGCAGGTATCCCGCTTATCGGTATTAACGATTCAGGTGGAGCGCGAATTCAAGAAGGTGTTGCATCGCTCAATGGTTACGGAAAGATCTTCCGTCTGAACACTCGCTCATCAGGAGTGATTCCACAAATATCTCTCATTCTCGGACCTTGCGCCGGTGGCTCTGCCTATTCACCTGCCCTCACAGATTTTACCGTGATGGTTAAGGAAACTTCGCATATGTTCATCACCGGACCAGATGTCATCAAGACTGTCACTGGCGAAGATGTTGGAATGGAAGAACTTGGTGGCGCATTTACTCACAGTACAAAGTCAGGAAATGCTCACTACATGGCAGATTCGGAAGCTGATGCGATTGATTATGTGAAAGCGCTTCTGTCTTATCTTCCATCAAATAATATGGATGGTTCTCCAGTTTTGCCTCCAACACAGAACCTTGATAAGAACTCATCTGATGTTGCACTCAATACATTGATTCCTGACAGCCCTAATCAGCCATACGATATGAAGTCACTGATTTCAGCTCTTGTCGATGAAGGTGAATTCCTTGAAGTCCACGCTCTCTATGCGCCAAATATTGTTGTGGGTTTTGCACGTATTGAAGGACAATCAATCGGTGTTATCGCCAACCAACCTTCACAGCTAGCTGGAACACTCGATATCAATTCATCTGAAAAAGCAGCACGGTTCCTGCGTTTCTGCGATGCCTTTAACATTCCAATTCTTACCCTCGTCGATGTTCCAGGATTTATGCCTGGCACCGAACAAGAGTGGGACGGAATCATTCGTCGCGGTGCAAAACTACTTTATGCGTACGCTGAAGCATCAGTTCCGCTTGTCACACTCATTACCCGTAAGGCATATGGCGGAGCATTTATTGTGATGGGCTCCAAATACCTTGGCAGTGATATCAACTTTGCCTGGCCATCGGCAGAAATTGCGGTGATGGGTGCACAAGGCGCGGTCAATATCTTGTATCGCAAAGAGTTATCTGAATCTAAGGATCAGAACGCTAAGCGAGCCGAACTCATTACTGAGTACACCGAGAAGTTTTCAAACCCATACTTGGCTGCAGAGCGCGGGACTATCGATAGTGTGATTGAGCCTGAGGATTCACGTCAGTACATCACAAAGGCTTTCCGCACCTTAAAGACAAAGCGCGATACCTTGCCGGCTCGTAAGCACGGAAACATTCCGCTCTAGCAATGAAATTCACCGTCGTATCTGGAAACCCCACTCCAGAGGAACTCCTCGCGCTGCAAGCAGTCTTGGCCAACCATAAATCTGTTGATCTCACACCAGTGATTAAGCGAAGCATTTTTGGGCGGCCTCAACTACGACAACCATTGCCTCATCACGTTGCTTTTGGCGCAAGAAAGATGAATTAATGCCCCGTATTGTTCTTGCTTCCCAATCAACTTCCCGCCGTAGGCTCTTAGAAGATGCGGGACTTAAGCCAACAATTATTGTAAGCAATGTTGATGAAGAAACTGATTTTTTCAATGCCATGAGCCCAACGGATATGGTCATTGCGCTAGCAGTTTCAAAGGCTCATACAGTTCGCGAAATGATTGATTATCCAGCCATCATCATTGGTTGTGATTCAACATTTGATGTTGATGGAGTTTCATTTGGAAAACCCGGAACAACAGATATTGCCATTGAACGCGCAAAGAAAATTAGTGGGCGCACTGGGCTACTTCATACAGGTCACTGCATTATTGATACTGAGAAAGGTATTGAAATTGCAGATCGCGTCACCACGAAGGTGACATTCACCGATATGACCGAAGAAGAAATCACCGACTATGTTGCATCCGGTGAGCCCCTTCACGTCGCCGGTGGTTTTACTCTCGATGGCTTCGGTTCTCCATTTATTCCGGTAATTGAAGGCGATTACACTAATGTTGTCGGTATATCGATGCCCTTTCTTCGTGGCGCAATGAAGCAACTTGGATATTCTTGGCCACAGGTAAAGGAGATGTTATGAAGCGCGTTCTGATTGCTAACCGAGGCGAAATCGCTTTACGTGTTATTCGCGCCTGCAAAGACCATGGCCTGGAAAGTGTTGCCATGTACTCAGAAGAAGATCGTGATGCGCTGCACGCCCAGAGCGCCGACTTTGCTTACTCACTGAATGGAACACTTGCCAAAGATACTTACCTGAATATTCCAAAGATCATCGCACTTGCCAAAGAAGCAAAGGCTGATGCGGTACATCCTGGCTATGGATTCCTCTCTGAAAATGCCGACTTCGCACAAGCAGTCCTTGATGCAGGTCTCATCTGGATTGGACCTCCCCCAGCGGCAATCAGCGCGCTCGGCGATAAAGTCTCTGCTCGTCGCATTGCAGCAGCTGCTGGTGCGCCACTTGTTGCAGGTACAAAAGATCCAGTTACTGGTCATGGCGAAGTATTGGCATTCGCGAAAGAACACGGGCTTCCTGTTGCAATTAAAGCTGCCTTCGGCGGAGGAGGGCGTGGTCTCAAAGTTGCTCGCACTATGGAGGAAATCCCAGAGCTCTATGACTCTGCGGTGCGGGAAGCGATTGCAGGTTTTGGACGCGGTGAATGCTTTGTAGAGCGCTACCTTGATAAGCCGCGCCACGTTGAGACTCAAGTACTAGTTGATAAGCATGGCCACGCAGTTGTTGTTTCAACCCGAGACTGTTCATTGCAACGCCGACATCAAAAACTTGTAGAAGAAGCGCCAGCACCATTTCTGACACAAGCTCAGAATGAAGAGCTCTACCGCTCAAGTAAGGCGATTATGAAAGAGGCAGGCTATATCGGTGCCGGCACATGCGAATTCCTTGTTGGACAAGATGGAACAATTTCATTCTTAGAGGTAAATACTCGTCTGCAAGTAGAACATCCTGTTTCTGAAGAAGTTACCGGCATTGACTTAGTGCGTGAACAGTTCCGAATCGCAATGGGTGAAAGTTTAGGTTTCGATGATCCTGTAGTGCGTGGGCACTCAATTGAATTCCGTATTAATGGTGAAGATCCAGGGCGTTCATTCTTGCCAGCTCCTGGTCGCATTACTGCGTGGAGTATCCCCACTGGTCCTGGCGTTCGGGTTGATGCAGGTTTCCGTAACGGTGATGTAATTGGTGGAAACTTCGATTCACTTCTTGCCAAACTCATTGTTACCGGTGCAACACGTGAACAAGCCATTGAACGTGCTCGTCGCGCTCTTGCCGAGTTTATAGTTGGTGGACTAGCTACAGCACTTCCGTTTCACCGCGCAATTCTTGAAGACCCTGCCTACACAGAAGATTTCAAGATCTATACCAGTTACATTGAAAATGAATTTATCAACGAGATTCCAGCATTTAAATCTGTTCCTTTAGATATTCAGACGAAGGTTGCTGCTGAGAAATTAGTTGCTGAAGTTAATGGAAAGCGGTTTGAGATTCTCGTTCATGCACCAGAACCAGTCGTAAAGCGCCACCGTGCAAAGCAATCTTCTGTTACTGGCGCAGCAGGAACCGGGCTTGCATCTCCGATGCAAGGAACGGTGGTAAAGATTGCCGTGGAAGAAGGACAGAGCGTTGAAGCGGGTGACCTTGTTATAGTGCTTGAAGCCATGAAGATGGAGCAGCCATTAACTGCCCATACCAGCGGTGTGATTAAGAACTTAAAAGCTGTAATTGGTGAGACTGTGGCTAGTGGAACAGTTCTCTGTGACATTATTCAGGCATGACCTCAACCGAACTTCTCTACTCCGATCCTCTCTCCGCCGCTACGCAAGCGGCGAAAGAAATCGCCCAGCGCACGGGTGTGCCATCGCACGATGTTGCACTGGTGATGGGTTCGGGTTGGGTGGGCGCAGCTGATGCACTTGGCACTCCTGCCTTTGAATGCGATGCAGATGAACTCACTGGATTCTTAGCTCCAGCAGTAGAAGGTCACTCTGGAAAAGTTCGCTCATATGAAATCAGTGAAAATGGCAAGACGATACGAGCGCTAGTTTTTCTTGGTCGTACACACTTGTATGAAGGCAAGGGCATGGAGCCAGTTGTGCACGGTGTACGCACTGCAGTCAAAGCCGGTTGCAAGGTTGTCATTTTAACTAATGCCTGCGGTGGAATTAACACCTCCTTCAAGGTTGGTCAACCAGTCATTATTCGCGACCATATTTCACTCACTGCAGCCTCACCCCTTTCAGGTGCAACATTTATTGATCTCACAGATCTTTACAGCAAGCGAATTCGCGAGATTGTGAAGAAGGAAGATTCATCTCTCGCTGAGGGCGTCTATGTTCACTGGCGCGGGCCTACTTATGAAACTCCGGCAGAAATTCTCATGATGCGCACCATGGGTGCCGATTTAGTCGGAATGTCTACGGTTCCGGAAGCAATTG